>DATIWK010000160.1:0-13211 GCA_035519395.1 Anaeromyxobacteraceae bacterium
ACGAGTTGCCGGCGCTGTGCGTCCCGTACGAGAACGTGACGCCTTCCGCGCCCGTCGTGTTGGCACCGGTCTTGAGCAGGATCCAGACCTCGAAGTTGTTGTCCACGCCGGGTGACGCGTTGGGGACGCCACCCCAGTCGACCACCAGCCAGGTCCTCGATCCGTCCGTCAGCGTCGAGATCCGGACCCCGCCCCCGGCGCCCGGATTGAGGTCCGTCCAGAACGGCGCCAGGACGTTGCGCGGCGCGAGCCCGTTGGGCAGCGAGGTGTTCACCGCCGTGACGTCGGCAGCGGTGCCGCCGCCGACGATGACGTAGCCGTTGCTCACCACGGTGAGCTGCGTCCACTCCTCTCCCGCCCAGGTGAACGCAGGGACGTTGAAGGTATGGAAGGTCTCGTCACCCATGCTCGAGATCGGCGAGATGCCGAACGCGGAGAGCGGCAGATACCCGCCGGCCGGACCGGTGCCGGGCGTGATGGTGATGCCCGAGATCTTCGAGGGGACCACGCAGCGCAGCGTCACCGCGCCGCCCGCGGCGAAGGTGAGGTGGATGGCGCCCGTGAGGCCGGTGTAGGTGCACACCAGGCCTTCGAGATCGTTGAACGACGAGAGGGGTCCGCCCGCCGGTCCCTGCGGTCCGGGATCGCCCTTGGGTCCCTGCGGTCCGGTGAACCCCTGCGACCCTGCCGGCCCCTGCGGTCCCTGCGTCCCGTCCTGTCCTGCGGGCCCCTGCGGTCCCGTATCGCCCTTGGGACCCTGCGGTCCGGTCGCTCCGGTCGCCCCCGTTGCTCCGGTCGCTCCGATTGGCCCGATCGGCCCCACCGGTCCCTGATCGCCCTTGAGCCCCTGCGGCCCGGTCGGCCCGATCGGCCCCTGCAGTCCCTGATCGCCCTTGGGACCCTGCGGTCCGGTCGGCCCGATCGGCCCCGCCGGCCCCGGCGTCAGGCTGATGTTGCCGAGCTGGAGCTGGAGATTCTGCTCGGCCGCCTTGGCGCGAACGACCTCGTTCGTGATCTTCCCGTCGAGCGCCATGTCTGCGGCCTGCCGCGCGGCGGTCTCGACGGCCAGATCGTGCTGCAACGACCCGATCCAGCCCCCGATCCCGCCCCCGAGTACGCCGGAATCCGGAATCGCCATGACGGGAAGTGAAACGAGCATCGCCGCTGCCAGCAGTCGCATACCTCCTCCTTTTCTCGCCCAACGGGGTAACCTTTTCGACGATGACCGCTTCATCGTTGCCGTTCCAACGGGCTGGCGGGTTCACCTGGCGTGGTGCGCTCCATGCGCGCAGCACCTGGACGCCCGTCCACGGAGGGCGCCGGCGCACATTCAAGCTAGCGGCGCGACTGGGCCTTTCCCCTGGCAGGCGCACGAACCCGCAGCGAACGGAACGATGGCGACCTGGCGTTCCTCCGGACCGGCGGCGGTGCGGCGTGCAGCGCCGGCCCGGCCCGGCCGGCCTGTTTGCTAGGCCGTGAGCGCCTCGATCCGCCGGGCCGCAGCCGCCGGGGCGTCGAGGAGATCGCGCCCGAGGTGAACGCGCCAGGCGCGGGCTCCGTCGGCCATGGCGGCGAGGCAGGCGACGTGCGCGGCAGCCGCGGGGCCGCGGGCGACCACGAACGCGGACGACTCGAGGAGCCCGCCCAGCGCCTCGGCCGACGAGAGCCGCTCCACCGCGGTGGCGGGGATGCCCGCGACGCGGGGGAGCAGGATCGCGTGCGGCGCCTCGGCCTCGGCCCGCTCGCGCCCGGGGAAGAGGAGGCGCGGGTCCACGCGGAGCCTGTGCGAGGGCGGGGCCGGTCCCCGCGCCGGGACGGGAGTCCCGAGCAGCGCGCGCGCGGAGCCGTCGGCGAGGTGGAACGACCGGGGGAAGGCGAGGAGCCGGACGGCGCCCTCCCGGCGCTCCACGAACACGGCGTCGTCGCCGAGGTACGCGTGCCCGGCGAGGACGAAGGCCGCGGCGAGCGTGCTCTTCCCCGCCCCGCCGAGCCCGGCGGCGAGGACGACGCGGCCCGTGGGGGAGATCACGGTGGCGGCGTGGAGGTGGTAGCGGCCCCGCGCGCGGAGTGCCGCGGCGAGCGCGGCGAACAGGTGCACCTGCGCGTACTCCCACGGCGCACCCGCCGCCTCCGGCGAGACGAGGGCGTCGATGCGGGCGCCGGCGGGATCGACGCGGAGCCGCGCCTGCCGCCCCACGACCGTCACGCCACCGTCCGGCTCCGGGTGGTATTCCACGCCGCCGTGGGAGATCTCGGCTGGACGCCGCGAGGCGAGCGCCCACCCCTCGGGCGCGAGGCGCGTGTCGATCTCCAGATCGGCCGCGGCGCCGTCGTCCGGGACGGCCGCCACCGCCTCGAAGAGATCCGCGGCCGGGTCGGGCTGGAGCGGCGAGCGGGTCCGGATGCGCAGTCCGTGGAGGAGGAGGAGCACGCGATCTAGTCCCCGTGGACCATCAGCCCCTGCGGCGGAGCTTCGCGACGAGCGCGGCGCACGGCCGCGTCACCGGCCGGCGACGATGCGGGCGAGGGCGCGGATCGGGCGCCACAGGTAGAGGAGGGGCACGAGAGGAGACCCGGCGCGCACGCGGTAGCGCGCCGACAGGAACGCAGGGTGAGGAAGGAGCGCACGCAGCCCGTACGCCCGCAGGGTGGCCGCGCCGTGGCGCGCGGCGTGGATCGCGCGGGTGACCGGGCGCCATCGCGGCGAGAAGGCACGCTCCACGGGACCGGCCGGGAACCGGGCGCGCCCCGCCGCCGCCCGGGTTCGCTGCACGAGCGCGAGCGAGTCGTGCACGGGCCTGACGCAGGGGGTGTCGTACCACCGCGCGGCCTCGACCGCGTCGGCGCCGAGCGCACCGAGCACGTGCACGTCCGCGACGTGTCGCGGGAGGATCACCGCCTCGCCCGCGTGCTGCACGAGCGCATGGTGGCAACAGATCCCGAGGAGATCCTCGAGCGACGGCACGCGCAGGGTGCCGCCGCTCGCGGGGACGAGCCGCGTGCGCGCCCACATCGCGTCCAGGTCCTCCGGTCGCGTCCAGGGCCGCCCCGGGAGGTCGAAGTGCGGCTCGACGAGGGCGCCGCCCGGCGTGAGGTAGGGCACGGCGTGCGGCGGGCCAGAGCGGTCGTCGCCGCCCGGTGCGAACGGCCGCCCGTCGGGCGCCCGGAAATCGGGAGCGCGCGTGCAGCCGAGGGTGCGCAGGACCGCCTCGCAGGCTGGCAGGTCGCCGGGCCGGACCAGGAGGTCGACGTCGGAGGTGACCCGCAGCGCTCCGTACCCCGGGTCGAGCGCGGCGAGCGCCACGCCCTTCAGCACGACGGACTCGACCCCGGCCTCGCGCAGCGCCGCCTGGACGCGCACCGCCTCGCGGACGAGCGTCGCCGCCCGGGCGCCGGTCCACATCCGGGCCGCGAGCAGCCGGCGGCGTTCACCCTCGCGGGGGCGGGCGTCGAGGCCCGCGGCGACGGCTGCCTGGTGGAGCATCCCGGGGACGAGTGCGGCGATGGCGGCATCGACGGCGGAGCGCCACGGGAGGCGAGGCTCGAGGGCGCGCAGGCGATCCAGGTCGAGCGCGCGAACGAAGAGCGATTCGACGAGGAACGCCCGCGCCGGGCTCGCCACCACCGCGTCGCTGGAACGGTCGGGCACGTCGCCCATCAGCGGCGCAGGTTCGCGACGCGCCGCGCGGTCGCCGCCTGCTCCTCGATGCGGTCGAGCACCGCCGACACCTGGTCGCAGAGCAGCTCGATCGCGATCTCCGTGTCGCGATCGACGCCGGTCCGGCCGTCGGTCCAGGCGAACTCGAGGTGATCGTCCCCGGGCCGCTCCGCGAGCAGGCCGTAGCGCGCCCGGAAGGCCGCCGGCCCGGAACCCGGATCGGACGACCATGACACGCCCGCGCGGCCGACGTGGAAATCGACGCCGGTCGCGCCCAGCAGCGGACCGAAGCCGCGCACCGCGTCCCACAGATCGTCGAGGCGGTCGCAGCGGCGGAGCGCCTCGCCGACGCGGCGGATGGCCGCCCGGGTCTTGAGGTTCCGGCGGCGCTGCCCGAGGGCGGCCGCCGCCTCGGTCATCGACAGCCGCATGAAGCCGAGCCGGCGCAGCGCCACGAATGCCACCCCGGAGACCGCGACCAGCAGGAGCGCCGCCTGGTGCGAGTTCGCGGTCGTGAGCACGAGCGCCGCCACGCCCAGGATGCACGACGCCCCGTAGAGCACCAGCACGGTCTGGCGGTGCGTCAGCCCCAGGTCGAGCAGCCGGTGATGGATGTGTCCCCGGTCCGCCGAGAAGAGCGGCGCCCCGCGCGCCGCGCGCCGGGCCATCGCCAGCAGCGTGTCGGCGATCGGCACCCCCAGCGCGACGATCGGGACGATCATCGCCACCATCGTCGGCGACTTCTGGGACGTCTGGATCGAGGTGGCGGCCAGCACGAATCCCAGGAACATGCTGCCGCTGTCGCCCATGAAGATGGACGCCGGGTTGAAGTTGTAGAAGAGGAACCCGACGATGGCCCCGCCCAGCGCCGCCGTGAACAGGATCATGAGCGGCTGCGTGCGGAGGGCCGCGATGGCGAACGTCGTCGTGACCGCGGCCAGGGCCACGCCCCCGGCGAGGCCGTCGAGCCCGTCCAGGAGGTTCATCGCGTTGATCACGCCCGCGATCCACAGGAGGGTGAACGGGACGGCGAGGACTCCCAGGTGGAACGGCGCGCCGAATGGGTTCGCGATCGTGTCGATCCTGAACCCCAGCGCGTAGAGGCCCGCCGCGATGCTGAACTGGACCGCGAACTTCATGCGCGCGCCGCACCCCTTCAGGTCGTCGTAGAGCCCGAGCGCCGCGATGGCGAGGCCACCGGCGAACAACCCGAAGACGGCGCGCGGCTCCGCGTAGAACCTGGATCCGACGTCGCTGTTCACGAAGAGCAGCGCCACGAGTGGCGCGTAGAATGCGGCGACGATGGCGATCCCGCCCAGCCGCGGAATAGGCTTGCCGTGGATCTTGCGGGAGGTCAGCGCATGGTCGAGCCACCCCAGGCGGTGCGCGAGGTTCCGCACCGCCGGGGTGAGAACGGCGGCGATCAGCGTGGACGCGAGGAACGCTACGGCGGCGGTGCGCATGCGGCTCGATGCGGGCAGGTTGCTGCCCACCCGGCGGGAAGGTTGAGGAATGTACCGCCCCGCAGAGGCACCCAGCAAGGGCAGGGCCCCCGATCCGGTCAGTCGGGCGAGGCCTGCTCGGCACGCGGGGCCTCGCAGGCCTCGGCGAGCACGCTGCGGAACCGCCCCGTCGCGATCTGCCGAGCGTAGCGACCGACGAGGGCCTCGCGCGCCCGGATTCCCATGGCGTCGCGCGCCGCAGGATCCCCGGCGAGGCCCGCGAGAGCGGCCACCAGCCCGTCGACGTCTCCGTTGGAGACGACCCGGCCGCACCCCTCGCGAGCGATGGTGCAGGCGACCTCGCTTCGCGCCGGCCCGACGAAGACGGCCGGGCGGCCGGCCGCCAGCACGCCGTAGAACTTGGACGGCTCGACGAGCCCCTCCAGCTCCGGCGCGAGCGAGACGAGGTGAACGTCGGCCGCGGAGAGCGACTCCGCCAGCCGCTCGCGTGGCTGGTACGGCGCGAGGCGGACGTTCGGGAGCTCGCTCGCCGCGCGCTCGACGTCGGCTCGCCGCGCGCCGTCTCCGACGAACGCGAACGCGACGTCCCGCCGGGAGCGAAGCGCGCGGGCAGCGCCGAGGAGGGTCTCGACGTCGTGACCGCGCCCGATGTTCCCGGAGTACATGACGAGGAACGCCGCGTCGCCGGCGAGCGCGGAGCGGAGGGGGTTCTCGCCGTGAGGGACGGGGCGGACCGCGCCGGGGTCCGACCAGTTCGGGAGCACCACGGTTCGTCCGGGGGCGGCGCCCGCCGCGATGCACCGCGCCCGCATCGCCTCGCCGAGCGCGACGACGCGGTCGGCGCGCCGGAGCACGGCCCGGGAGGTGGCCTCCATGAAGCGCGTCGCGACGGAACGCGCGCCGAGCGCTCCGAACGCGACCGCGACGTCCGGGTACAGGTCCTGCACCCAGTAGACGAGCCGGGTGCCCTTGAGCGCACGCGCGAGCAGCCCCGCCGCGGCGATGAGCGGCGGCGTCGTCATCGCCACGACCGCCTCGTGCCTCGGAAGGCGGGCGAGCGCCAGCGCCGCCGAGGCGTAGAAGGTGCCGTAGTCCAGCGCGCGGTGAAGCAGCGAGCGCTTCCCCAGCGAGGTGGCCGCGACCCGCACGATCTCGACGCCCCGGTGCGACGCGCGGCGCGGGAGCCGACCGCCGCCGAGGTAGGTGCCGCGGCTCGCGACCGCGGTCACCTCGTCGCCCGCCGCGGCGAGGTCCTCGGCGAGGTCGGTGGCGAGCTGCGCCGTGGCGGCGAGGTCGGGATGGAAGAACTGGTTGAGGAGGAGCACCTTCAAGCGCCGGTCCCCGCGATGTCGCGCTCCTTCACCTTCCGGGCCGGCACGCCGACGTAGATGCCGTACGGCTCCGTGTCCCCGGAGAGGACCGAGCCGGCTCCCAGGACCGCGTGGCTGCGGAGGCGACTCCCGGGGAGGAGGAGGGATCGCACCGCCGCCCACGCGCCCTCCTCGACCGCCACCTCGCGCACCACGAGATCGAAGGAGGAGCTGGACCAGTCGTGGTTGCCGGTCTCGATCATGACGCCCTGCGAGAGGCACGCGTTCGCCCCGATCGAGACCTGCGCGAGCGAGTCGATCCAGACGCCCTCGCCGATCCAGGCGTGATCACCGATCGAGAGCTTCCAGGGGTACTTCACGCTGACGTGCGGCTTCACCACCACCCCGCGCCCGACGCGGGCGCCGAAGGCGCGGAGGAGCGCCGCCTTGGCGCGGGACGGCCACGGTACCGAGGTCTGGAGGAAGACGCGGTTCAGCGCGAGCCACAGGGCGCGCACCAGGAACGGCCGGCCGGGCGAGTACCACGCGTTGTCGAACTCCGAGAGGCGCACTTCCCCTCTTCCGCTCACCGCACGACCTCCACGCAAGGGGGCGGCCCGCCGCCGCCGAGCAGCCAGCCGTAGACCGCGGAGAGCTCGGCGGCCACCCGCGGCCACGCGTGCCGGCGTTCCACCTCGGCGCGTCCGCGCGCGCCCATCGCGGCGCGCTCCGCGTCCGTCAGCGAGAGGAAGGCGCCCAACGCTCGCGCCACCGCGCCGGCGTCGAGGTCGAACACCAGCCCGGCGCGCCACGCCTCGACGTCCACGTTGCAGGCCCGGCTCACCAGCGCCGGGAGCCGCCAGGCCAGGGCCTCGAGGACGGCCATGGGCAGGCCCTCGCTCTGCGACGGGAGCACGAAGCCGCTCGCGGCGGCCAGGGCCGCGGCCTTGCCGCCGCCGTAGAGCGGTCCCGTGAACAGGACGCTCCCGGAGGCGCCCAGGTCTCGCGCCCGGCCCTCGACCTCGGCCCGGTGCCCGAGCTGGTCGGGACCGGCGATGGCGAGCAGCCATCCGTCGCGTGCGAGGACGCCGGCCCGACCGAGGTCGGCCCATGCGTCCAGCAGGACCGGGAGCCCCTTCTTCGGGTGGATCCGTCCGAGGAACAGCAGGACGCGCCGGCCCGAGGCGACGGGGAACGCCCGGCCGAACGCGCCGCGATCCGGCGCGTCGGGGACGTCTGCCACCTCGACGCCGTTCGGGACGACGGCGACCGCGTTGCGGAGCCCGAGGCGCCGGAGCTGCGCCGCCTCCTCGGCGCAGAGCGCGTGCAGGCACGCCGCGCGGCGCAGGTTGTCGTCCTCGACGAGCCAGCGGAACGCCCGCTTCTTCCAGGCGGAGTTCGCGAGCGCCCACGGGTCGAGCATGCCGTGCGGTGCGACCACCACCGGGCGCCCCGTGCGTCGCCCCCAGCATCGGGCGGCCTGCGAGGGCCAGGTGAAGAGGCCGTGGAGGTGGAGGAGGTCCGGGGGCGCGCCGGCGAGGTCCGCGGCGAGGCGCGGCGCCCATCCGAGCGCCAGCGGACCGACGGCGTCGAACAGCCTGACCGGCGTCCCGCCGTCGACGGCGGGCGGCGCGCCGGGATCGCGGATGCCCGCCACCTGCGCCTCCACACCGGCTCGCCGCTGCGCCACCGCCAGCGCGCCCACCACGGGCGGGATCCCGCCCCCGGCGCGCGAGAGGAGCCAGGTGAGGTGGAGGGCCCTCATGCCGCGCTCCGCCGCCGGGAACCCGGACGGGCGCCGACCGCGAGATCGATCGCCCGCTCCATGTTCTCCGCGAAGGTCTCCGGCGTGAACGCCGCGACGAGCTCGCGCGACGCGCGGCCCATCGCCTCGAGGTCAGGCGCGGTGGCGACGCGCGCGAGGAGCGCGGCGAGCGCGGCGCGGTCGCGGGGATCGAACGTGAAGCCGTTCACCCCCTCGCGCACCAGCTCCGGGACGCAGCCGCAGGCGCGGGAGACGAGGACGGGGAGGCCCGCCGCCATCGCCTCGTTGACGACGAGACCCCAGGTGTCCGAGGCGCTCGGCAGCACCAGCGCCGACGCGAGCCCGTAGTACGCGGGGAGCTCCGGGTGCTGGACCGGACCCGTGAAGCGAACGCGCTCGCCGACGCCGAGCGCGCGCGCGGCGGACCGCAGGCGCGGACCGAGCGGGCCGTCGCCGACGAGCACCAGGTCCCACGGCGCCGGCGGGCTCGCCACCACGTACCGTGCGTACGCATCGAGGAGCGCCGGGAGGTTCTTCTCGGGGATGAAGCGCGCGCAGCACAGGAAGTAACGCGGGGGCAGCCCGAGCCGCGCCGCCGCGCCGGCGTCCGCCCGGGCCCGCTCCGCGCCGTCGCGGAAGTGCGCGTTGTCCACGACGTCGTAGCCCAGGATCACGCGCCCGGGTGCCATGCCCAGCCGCTCGACGTACGCGGCATGGCGGGCGCCCGCCACGAAGGCGCTGTCCGCCATCGAGACGAAGGCGCGCTTCACGACCTCCCTCGGCGCCCAGCGCCACCCGCCGCGGTCCTGGCTGTCGGACATGAGCACCGCGGGCGTCGCGGTCGCGCGGCACCAGCGGAGCGCGGCGCGCGCCTCGACGAATCCCCAGCCGTTCACCGCCACCGCCTCCGGACGGAGCGCGTCCAGGGCGGCGCGGACCGCGGCCCGCAGGCGGCCGCCGCGCAGCTCGGCGTAGTCGCGCCCGGGGAAGAGCCGGACCACCCCGAACCCGCCGGACGCAGGCGCCGACCACGGCGTGCGCGTGCTCCCGGCCGCGATCTCGATCGCCTGGACGCGGTCCGCGCCGAGGCGGCGGCCCAGCGCGTTCAGCCGCGCCACGTGATAGGGGCCGAGCCGCTCGACGAGGACGGAGACGCGGGGCGGGTTCACGCGCGCGCTCCCCGCTGCGCGGCGGACAGCCTCCAGGCGATCCAGGCCGGGACCACCATGACGAGGAACCGGAACGCCATCGCCTCGAGCGTCTGCATGACGAGGTAGAGCGAGAGGCAGAGCAGGCACGAGTACACGACCGTGGCGAGCCCGCCCGACTCGACCGAGCGCTTCCAGACGTACCCGTAGAGGAAGCCGATCGCGAACAGGGCGAGGACGCCGCCCCAGGCGAACTCGACCCACATGTCCGCGATGACGCCGGGCGCGGCGCCGATCGCGCCGCGCCAGCCGAGGACGTGCGAGAAGGCGTTCACGTCGATCCCCAGGTTCACCTCGATGTTCGTGCCGAACCAGCGCGCGGCGTCCTCGTACTTGCTCGGCCAGACGGCCCTGGGGACGGGCCGCACGAAGAAGACGGTGGCGTACCGGCCTCCCCAGGCGAAGCCGTTCGTCTCCTGGGTCGCGACGATCGTCCCGGCGCCGTAGATGAACTCGTTGCCGCCGCCCGCCTCGATGTACTCGGTGGGGCTCGCGTCGAGATCGAGCTCCGAGCCGATGTAGATCTTGTCGCGGTTCGCGACGAGGAGGAGGAGGAGCACGCCCAGCGCCGCTCCGCCGGCGAGGACGGCCCAGGCCCGCGGCCGCTCGCGACGGATGAGGTAGCGGCCGGCGAGGACCGTCACCAGCACGACGAAGAGTGGCCCGCGCCGCGCGCCCAGCGCGCCGTGGACGGCGAGCGGCAGCGCGAACAGCCCGACCCACAGCCACGCCGCGCGCGACCGGCGGCCGGCGCCGGCGGCGAGGAGCATGAGCAGCGCGGGGATGGTGAGGTGGTAGAGCTCGCGCGCGTAGCCGGACTCGGACCACCCGCCGCCGTACCTCTGGCCGTAGGCGCTGGTGAAGCCGCCGACCTCGACGATCCCCGCCACGAAGCCGGCGACCCCGAGGAGCCCGAGCACCAGGGCCGCCACGGTGAGCCGCGCCGCGTGAGGCTGGGGCTGCGGCGGCCGGGGCGCGTAGACCGCGCCGCGACCGCCCACCATGACGCCCGCGACGATGGCGAGCACCCCCAGGAGGTTCACGCCCTGCGCAAGCGCGAGGTGGTCGTCGCTCAGGTACCCGAAGAAGCCGTGCGTCGCGTCCAGGTACGCCGGCAGCAAGACGTACAGGAAGAGGAGCATCGGGCCGAGCACCAGGAGGGGGTGGAGCGTGTCGCGGGTGCGCAGGTACTCGGCGGCGACGGCGACGAGGAGCGCGAGCGCGATACACGCCGTCTCGGCGTAGAAGAGCATCATCGCGGAGCCCCCCAGATCGCCTCGAGCTCGGCCACGGCGCGGTCCCAGGTCACCTCGGTGGCGTGGGCGCGCGCGGCGGCGCGGAACGCCTCGTACCGGCCGGGCGCGAAGGCGTCGAGGAGGGCGCCGGCCACGTCGGCCGCGCCCGTCCCCGCCCGCAGGAGGAGGCCGACGTCCGCGGTGATGCAGTCGGAGATGCCGCCCACCTCGAAGCCCGCCACCGGGATGCCGAGGCGGAGGAACTCGAGCGTGGAGATGCCGAGCGCCTCGGCGCTCGAGAAGAGGCACCCGAAGTGCGCGGAGGAGATCGCCGCGACGAAGTGGGCGAGACCGCCGCGCTTGTCGAGGAACCCCAGCGGCCGGAGCAGCGGGTGCGGCGGCAGCTCCGCGGCGCTCGGGCCGACGGCGATGACCTCGACCGCTTGCCGCCGGGCCGCGATGGCGTCGGCGACCTCGAGGAGGAACGGGAGGCCCTTCCGCCGCCAGTCCTTGCCCACGAAGCCGAGCCGCAGCACGTCGCGCTCCGGCGGCGGCGGCGGCGGCAACCGCGACAGCGCCGCCTCGTCGAGGTTGGCGCCGGCGCGCACGACGAAGACCTTCGAGGCGGGGACGCCGTAGTCGCGCACGACCGAGGCGGCGGCCCAGCGCGACATGCAGACGACGCGCTCCGCCCGCGCGTACTGCTCGCGCTCCCGCCGCAGCGCGTCGTCCCGAAGCTCGGGGTGCACGCGCTCTCCGAGGCCGTAGTCGTCGAAGTTCTGCCTCAGGGTCGCGTCGATGTAGAAGCTGACGCGCCCGCCCGCGCCGGGCGGTGGCAAGAGCGGGAAGTGGCTCAGCAGCTCCGCTCCGGCCGCGGCCGCGGCGCCGCCCGCCCAGAGGCGCCGGAGGAAGCGCGGCGAGTACTGGTAGCCTCCGGGCCGGCCGGACCGCAGGAGCCGCCACGCGTTCCACGCGGCGCGATCGAGACGGAGCCGACCGGGCTCGAGGCCGAGCCCGCCCTGGAGGAATCCGGACCGCCTCCCCGCCGCGAGCAGGTGGTGGGGGATGCCGCTCCAGGTCCCGGCGGCCTCCGCGTCCCCCACGGCCACGAGCAGCCGGGCGGCGGTCACGGCGCCTCGCCCGCGAGCGCCGACGTCCACCGGCTGGCGCAGCGCTCGATCGAGAACTCGGACGCGCTCCCGCGGGCCCGCGCCGACCACTCGGCGCGCACCGCGGGATCGAGGAGCAGGCGCTCGATGGCGGCCCCCATCGCGTCGGGATCGCGCGGAGGGACGAGGATCCCGGTGGCCCCGTCGAGCATGACCTCGCGGCAGGCGGGGACGTCGGAGGCCACCACCGGGAGCCCGGCGGCCATCGCTTCCACGATCGCGATGCCGAAGCCCTCGTCGCGCGTCGTGCTGAACACGTAGACCGTCAGCCTCGCCAGCAGGTCGGGCACGTCCCCGCGCTTGCCGAGGAACTCGACGGAGGCGCCGAGGCCGAGCTCCTGGACGAGTCGCTCGAGGCGCGGCCGGGTCTCGCCCTCGCCGACGATCCAGAGCCGGGCGCCGGGGACCGCGCGCGCCACCCGCACGAAGGACCGCACCAGCGTCTCCTGGTCCTTGATGATGCTGAGCCGCGCCGTCATGCCCACGACGGGCGGCCCGGCGTGCGTCGCCTGGCGCGCCCGCTCCGCGCGCAGCGCGACCGCGCGCGTGTCGATCCCGTTGTGGATGATCCCCGAGCGCCCGGGCATGAGCCGGCTCAGCGCGCGGAACTCCTCGTCCACGTACCGGGAGCACGACAGGATGGGGATGCGGAGGAGCACGGACGCCCGGACGATCCACCGCCACAGCCGGCGCCGCGCGGCGTCCTCCGGCGGCGGGTTCCCGGCGTGCACGAGGACCTTCCGGATGCCGGCCAGCCGCGCCGCCAGGCCGACGAGCACGTGCAGGCCGAACGGGTAGACGAGGATCGCGTCCGGGCGCAGCTCCCGCAGCAGCGCCGCGACGCTCCGCACGAACCGGACCCGCGCGTCGCGCGCGTAGGGGATCGCGAACATCCTCAGGCCGGGAAGCCCCTCGAGCTTCTCCCGCATCCCGCCCTCCGGCCCGATGTTGAGCAGGAGGCGCTCGCTCGCGGGGAGCCGGTCGAGGAGCTGCAGGCAGAGGGTCTCGTTTCCGCCGAAGGGGAGTCCGTTCAGCACGTGCAGCACGCGCCCGCAGCCCGCCCGCGCCGGCCGGGTGCCCGCGCCGGGATCGCCGCGCAGCTCTGCGGGCCGGCTCATGGCGTGCAGAGCACCTGGACCGTCTCGCGACACGCGCCGAGGTGCACCGGGCCGCCGCCGCGGTCCGCGAGGGTCCGGTAGCCGAGTCCGCGGAGCTGTCGCTCGACGTCCGCGGCCGAGACGCCCAGCTCGGGCCACGAGGCGCAGTGGCACTCGACGACCAGGGGCGGGCGCCGGCGCGCCAGCGTCTCGGCGCCGCCCTTCAGGACCTCGAGCTCGTAGCCTTCCACGTCGATCTTGACGGCGTCCGGGGCCAGCTCCGGATGCGCGCCGACCCAGTCGTCC
>DATIWK010000161.1:0-22448 GCA_035519395.1 Anaeromyxobacteraceae bacterium
AGATCCTGCGGCAGTGGGAGGAGCAGGCGATCTTCCAGCGCCTGGTGGCGCAGAACGCGGCCCGCCCGGGGGCGCGCAAATACGTCCTGCACGACGGTCCGCCCTACGCGAACGGCGACATCCACATCGGCCACGCGCTCAACAAGATCCTGAAGGACGTCATCGTCAAGTACCGCAACCTCAAGGGCGAGGTGGCGGACTACGTACCGGGCTGGGACTGCCACGGCCTGCCCATCGAGCTCAAGGTGGACAAGGAGCTCGGCCCGCGGAAGCGCGAGATGGATCGCGCCGGGATCATCGAGGCCTGCCGCAAGTACGCCCTCAAGTGGATCGGCCGGCAGCGCGAGGCGTTCAAGCGGCTCGGCGTGTTCGGCCGGTGGGAGACGCCGTACCTCACCATGGCCAAGGGGTACGAGGCGACCATCGTCCGGGCCGTGGGGCGGGCCGCGGCGAAGGGGTTCCTCTACCGCGGGAAGAAGCCGGTCTACTGGTGCACCACCGACCGGACCGCGCTGGCCGAGGCCGAGGTCGAGTACGAGGACCACACCTCGCCGTCCCTCTACGTCGCCTTCGAGCTCGTCTCGCCGCTCCCCGAGTCGAGGCTCGCCGCGCTGAAGGCGCGCCTCGCCGTCTGGACCACCACGCCGTGGACGCTCCCCGCGAACCTCGCCATCGCGGCGCACCCCGACTTCCAGTACGTCGTCTACGACCTCCCCGGCGGCCCGGTGGTGGTGGCGAAGGACCTCCTCGCCCGCTTCCTCGCCGACGTGGCCCCGGGTGAGCTGACCGTCGACGACGTGCCGGTGAAGCACTCTCCCGCGGCGCACGAGGCGGCGACCGGCGGCGGCGGGACCGTCGCCGCGCCGCACCTCCGCGACCCCAACAAGATCCTGGGCTACCTGGAGGGGAGGGCGCTCGAGGGGCTTCGCTATCGCCACCCGTTCATGGACCGCGAGTCACCGGTCATCCTCGGCGATCACGTGACGCTCGAGGCCGGCACCGGCCTCGTCCACACCGCGCCCGGCCACGGCCAGGAGGACTACGAGGTGGGCCTGCGCTACGGGCTCGAGATCCTGAACCCGGTGGACGGCGCCGGGAAGTTCACCGCCGAGGCGGGCAAGTACGCGGGCAAGGAGATCTTCGCCGCCAACGCCGAGATCGTCCGCGACCTGGCCGCGTCGGGGCACCTGCTCTCCGACCCGAGCGCGAAGCTCCGCCACAGCTACCCGCACTGCTGGCGCTGCCACAACCCGGTGGTCTTCCGCGCGACGGACCAGTGGTTCCTCTCGCTCGATCACGCGAACCTCCGCCGGCGGGTGCTCGACGAGATCGACCGGGTGCGCTGGATCCCGCGCTGGGGGCGCGAGCGCATCTACGGGATGATCGAGAACCGGCCCGACTGGTGCCTCTCGCGGCAGCGGACCTGGGGCGTGCCCATCCCGGTCTTCTACTGCGAGGGCTGCGCCGAGCCGCTCGTGTCACCCGAGGTGATGGAGCGGGTCGCGGCGGCCTTCGAGGAGGACGGGATCGAGGCGTGGTACCGGCGGAAGCCCTCCGAGTTCACGCGGGGCGCCGCGTGCCCGAAGTGCGGGAAGAGCGAGTTCCGGCGCGAGCAGGACATCCTCGACGTCTGGTGGGACTCGGGC
The DNA here is from genome assembly GCA_035519395.1 of Anaeromyxobacteraceae bacterium. Classification (GTDB taxonomy): domain Bacteria; phylum Myxococcota; class Myxococcia; order Myxococcales; family Anaeromyxobacteraceae; genus Anaeromyxobacter. The sequence goes on from DATIWK010000161.1 coordinate 1,647, forward strand.
GTCTCCTGGGCGGCGGTGGCGGAGAAGGACCCGTCGATGGGCGTGCCGGTGGACCTCTATCTCGAGGGCTCCGACCAGCACCGGGGCTGGTTCCACTCCGCGCTCCTCACCGCCGTCGCGATCCGCGATGCCGCGCCCTACCGCGGCGTCCTCACCCACGGCTTCGTCCTCGACGGCCAGGGCCGCGCCATGTCGAAGAGCGCCGGGAACGGCATCGAGCCCGAGGAGATCATCAAGAAGTACGGCGCCGACATCCTGCGCCTTTGGGTCGCGGCCTCCGACTACCGCGACGACGTGAGCCTGTCCGAGCAGATCCTGGCAGGCCTCGCCGAGGGCTACCGGAAGATCCGCAACACCGTGCGGTTCGCGCTCGGCAACCTCGCCGACTTCGACCCGGCGCGGGACCAGGTGCCGCTCGCGGAGCTGGAGCCCATCGACCGGTGGGCGCTGGCGCGGCTCGCTGCCTGGGACGAGAGGGTGAAGGCGGCGTACGAGGACTACGAGTTCCACGCCGCCTACCACGCCACCACCCAGTTCACCGCGGTGGAGCTGTCCGCCCTCTACTTCGACATCCTCAAGGACCGGCTCTACACCGCCAAGCGGACCGGGAAGCCGCGGCGCTCGGCGCAGACGGTGCTCTGGATCGTCGCGCAGGACCTGATGCGGCTGCTCGCGCCCGTGCTCTCGTTCACCGCGAGCGAGGCGTGGGGCTTCCTGCCCGGCCGGCCGGCGGACTCGGTCTTCCTCGCCGGGCTCCCGTCGCGCGAGCGCCCGGCGGACGCCGATGCCCTGGAGGAGCGCTACGGGAAGCTCTTCGAGGTCCGCGCCGCGGTCCAGGGCAAGCTCGAGGAGGCGCGGCGCGACAAGCTCATCGGCGCGGGGCTCGAGGCGCTGGTGACCGTCCGGGCCGAGGGGGAGCAGAAGCGGCTCCTCGAGTCGGCGGCCGCCGAGCTGCCCTTCCTCTTCATCGTCTCCAGGGTGAAGCTCGCGGACGGCCCGTTCTCGGTGGAGGTGGCGCGCGCGCCCGGCGAGAAGTGCGAGCGCTGCTGGGTCTACGACGAGCTCGGGACGGATCCCCGGCACCCCACCCTCTGCCCGAAGTGCGTGAGGGCCCTCTCGTGAAGAAGCCGCTCTCCAAGTGGGCGGTCCTCTGGACGCTCTTCGCGGTGCTGATGGTGGCGGACCAGGCGACCAAGTTCCTCGCGGTCGAGCGGCTCACCACGGCGTTCCAGCGCGCCGGCGATCGGACCCTGGGGGAGAAGCTCCGCGGGTTCTACTCGTACCGGCACCTCGAGCCGCTCGCCACCGAGCCCTACTACGTGTACCGCCCGGTGTGGCGCATGACCTACGTCGAGAACCCGGGGGCGGCCTGGGGCATGTTCCGGGGGCTCGCGGACGACTACCGCAACGCGCTCTTCACCGCCATCTCGGTGGGCGCGGCGGCGTTCATCCTCTACTACTACCGGCGGCAGGAGAACCGGGTCCTCCAGCTCGCGCTCGCCCTCGTGCTCGCCGGGGCGATGGGGAACTTCGTCGATCGCGTGGCGCGCCGGTACGTCATCGACTTCATCGAGTGGTACTGGTGGAACCGGCCGGACGTGCGCTGGCCGACCTTCAACATCGCGGACTCGTGCATCGTGGTCGGAGTGGTGATGCTGGTCCTGCACCCGGGCGGGAAGCGCCGCGGCGTGGCGGGGAACGAGTTGCCGCTCCGCGGGGTTTAGAGGGGCAGCGCCGCCGCCCCCGACCGACCGCATGCTCCCCGTCCTGTTCCACATCGCCGTCCCGGCGCCGTTCGCGAAGCCGGCGGCGATCGCGGTCGCCCTGGCGATCGTGCTCTTCCGGGCGTGGGCCTACGCCCGGCGCGAGGGGGGAGCAGGCGCGCCGGCGAAGTGGGTGGCGGCCGTCCGGGGCGACGGCAGCGTCATCGTGATCCTGGGCGCGCTCGTCGCCGCCGCCTGGAAGGGTGGCTTCCTCGACGGCGACGTGGACGTCCCGGTCCACACCTACGGGCTCCTCATCGCGACCGCGTTCCTGGCGGGGGCCTGGCTCGCGCAGCGCGAGGGGCGCCGGCAAGGGCAGGACGCGGAGCGGATCGCCGATCTCGCCTTCTGGGTGCTGGTGGCGGCGCTGGTGGGGAGCCGCGTCTACTTCATGCTCGTCAACTGGCGCGACTACTTCACGCCGGCCTCCTGGCTCGTGGCGACGCCCTTCGGGCGCATCCCGCGTGTCCTGGCGGTGTGGGAGGGCGGCCTCGTCTTCTACGGCGGCTTCATCGGCGCGGCGCTCACCGCGGCCTGGATCATGCGCCGGCACGGGATGCGGTTCCTCCCGTACGCGGACACGATGATCCCCTCGGTCGCGCTGGGGCACTTCCTCGGCCGGCTCGGCTGCTTCGCCGCCGGCTGCTGCTGGGGCGACGTGTGCCGGTCGGGCGTGCCCTGGGCGGTGAAGTTCCCGGAGGAGTCGCTCGCCTACCAGACCTTCGCCGGCCGCGCCAACCCCGGCGCGTTCCTGGCAGCGGCCGGCCACACCACCCTGCCCCTCCACCCGACGCAGCTCTACGAGGCCTTCGGCGAGCTGGCGATCTTCGCCGTCCTGGTCCTCTGGGTCCGGCCGCGGAAGCGGTTCCACGGGGAGGTCCTCGCCACCTGGCTCGCGCTCTACGCCGTGCTCCGCACGGTGGTGGAGCTCTTCCGGGGAGACGTGGAGCGCGGCGTGTACTTCGGGCTCGGCGCGGGCCAGTGGACGTCGATCGCGATCTTCGCGGCGGGCGCGGCGATGTGGCTGCGCGCGCGCCGGGGAGGCGCGCCGGTGGCCCCGGCCGCGGGCGCGCCCGCGTAGGACCGCGGCGCACACGGCCGCGACGTTGATCGGGGCGGGGAGCGCGGCCTAGACTCGGACCGTGCCCGCTCCGCCTCCGAAGTCGCCCCCGCGCGCGGGCCCTCCCGCGACGCCGCAGGGCCCGCCGGCGCCGGGATCGCCGACGCAGCAGGCGGACCTGACCGGCAAGAAGACGGACCAGCTCGCGGACGAGGCTGCGCAGCTCGAGGAGGAGCTCGAGGAGCTGAAGGTGAAGTACGAGATGTACTTCCTCGGCACCGAGCGGCGCGAACCCCACCGCTGGCGCGACGATCTGAAGAAGAAGATCCAGCGCCTCCGCTCCGCGTTCACGCGCAACACCGGCCTGCGCTTCCGGATCCAGTCCCTGCACGCGCGGTACATCTCCTACGAGCGGCTCTGGCAGCGGTCGGTGCGCGAGAAGGAGGAGGGCACCTACCGCCGCGACCTGTTCAAGGCCCGGCTCCGGTCGCAGGAGGCGCCGAGTCCGCCGGCCGCCGACGCCGCGACGGCCTCGCCCGGCAAGGCGGACGCCCCCGCCGCGCGCGCGGATCTGGAGGCGGCGATCGCCGCCGCCGCCGCGAAGGACGTCCGGGCACCGGGCGCTGCGCCGCCCGCGGGGAGGCCGGGGAAGCAGGCCCGGCCGGCGGGAGGCGGGCCGGGCGCGCCCGCCGTCGCCGACGCGCAGATGCGGGCGCTCTACGACGCGTACGTCACGGCGAAGCGGCGCTGCAACGAGGACGTCTCGCGGCTCACCTACGAGGCGGTCGCGAAGAGCGTGTCGAAGCAGATCCCCGAGCTCATGGCGCGCTTCCACGCGAGGAGCGTGGACTTCAAGGTGGTCATCAAGGACGGCAAGGCCATCCTGAAGGCGATCCCGAAGATCTGACCGCGCGCCGCGGCGCACCCGCCCGGCGTAAACGTTTCGGTAGCAACGATCTCCTTCGATCGCGTCTGCGGCGCGATATCGCGCGCACGCGTGCGCCGATCCGCCGCGCGTGCGTCACTTACCGTGACCCTTGCTCGCGGGACGCGCCCGCGCAACCACGCGTCGCGACGCGGATCCGCCTCGCCGGGGGCCGCTCCGGGCGGGCCATGCGTGCTTGCCGCTCCGTGACCACCTTCTCCGCGCGGGTCGTCCGACGTGGGAGGAGGTCCTTCTTGAGAGCCTGGGCTGTCGTGCTCGCGGTGGCAGCCGTCGCCCTCCAGGGCTGCGGCGCTCGCGACGCCGAGGTCCGGCGCCTCCGGGGGGCCGCGGAGCACCGCAGCCTGGCCGCGTCGCTCGACCGGATGGAGGAGCGCCTGGTGGCGAGCAAGGCGCGGGTCGCCTTCTGGCAGGAGATGCGCGACCGCCACGAGAGCGTGAGCGCCATCGCCTGCGGGGCGCAGGAGCGGCAAGCCGAGGAGATGGCGCAGCACGACGTGGATGCGGACGCACCCGACCTCGAGGTCGGGCCGGCGCGGATGGCGCGCTGGACGCCGACCGAGCGGCCGCCCGCGCACCGCGCCGCGTCCCGGGCCGGCGCTCCGGCGCCGCCCGACCACGTGCCGGCGTCGTTCCGGCCGACCGGGCGAGGCGGCGGAGAGTAGCGCGGCGCGCTCGAGGGCGAGGTCCCGCGTGGCGAGAGGGCCCCGCGCCTGCGGGGGCACGGCGGGGTAGGTTACGCGTTCGAGGGCGACGTCGCGCCTCGTGGAAGGGCCCCACGGCCGCACGGCGGGCGCGGCGGGAGGACGGCGCCGCGCTTCCCATCGGTTTTTCGGTTTGCGTTCGGGGGCCGTCGATCGTAAAACGGCAGCCCCGCGACGGCCGCCCGGCCAGCGCGGGACCGACGCCTGGGTAGCTCAGATGGTAGAGCAGGGGACTGAAAATCCCCGTGTCGGTGGTTCGATTCCGCCCCCAGGCACATCATCCGAGCTCGAACATCTGAGCCCGCCAGGCTGAAAAGCTTGGCGGGCTCTCTGGTTTTCGGCGGGCGCCGCGTCGGCGGCGTTCGCGGCCGCGAGTCTATCCTGTCCCAGCGGATCCGGCCGAATCCGGAGCGGCTGCTACAGAGCTGCTACAGTACGGCGCCGCCTCTGGCGGCGCGCCACCACCAACCGGAGTTCGCCGTCGAGGGCCTCGCGCACGCACCCCGCCCCCCAGGATGCGTAGCGCCGCGGGCACGGGGCGCAGCCCCGCCCCGGGAGCCGGCCGTCGGCCTGCCGCCTGCGTTCAGGGCTGGATGACCAGGTTCACCGGGAAGTAGAGGTCCGAGGTCGACCCGCCGACCGGCATGTACTGATAGTGGATGGTGGCGCCGTAGGTCCCGGCGGGCAGGCAGTCGCTCCCGTAGCAGACCTGGGCCTGGAGGTTCACGACGTAGATCTGCATGGCCGGCCGTGGCGACGCGATCTCCTCGAGCATGTAGGCGTACAGCCAGGAGGCCTTGTTGGGGAAGGCGTCGGCCTCGGGCGGCCAGGTGTAGGCCGTGTCCTCGTAGAAGACGCGGTCCGAGTCTCCGTTCGGGAGGAGGACCCCCGCGTCGACCTCCGGGGTCAAGGCCGGATATCCCTGGGAGACGGTCACTTCGAGGCTCGGCCGCTGGAAGGCCCAGGCGAGGCCCGACGGGCCGGTGAACAGGCTCACGGGGATCTGCCGGACCAGCGTCTGGTTGTCGGGGGTGACCGCCTCGATGCGGACCGTGTCCTGGTAGGTCGTGTTCGACAGCGCGAGCTCCGTCGTCGTGAAGACCACGTGGTCCGAGCCGTCCTGGGCCTTCTCCGCCGCCACCATGCCGAAGGCCGTCTCGCCGTAGGCGGGCTTGACGTCCCAGGAGAGGGCGCCGTCGGGGAGGCTCACGGAGACGGTGATGGGGTCGGGCACCGTCCCGAAGGTGGTGGAGAATCCGACGCTCGCCATGCCGACCGAAAGGCCCTTCTTGACCTGGACCGAGTAGGGCACGGCGCCGTTCACCACGTTGAGCTCCGAGCCGCAGCCGGAATCGAGGCAGACGTGCAGGTGGATGGTGTTGCTGTAGGTCGCCGGGCCGTCGGGCGGGATGGCGCCGAACAGCTGGATGTTTCCCCCGAGCCCGTCGTTGTCCACGTTGACCGCGGGCGTGCTGGTGAACAGGAAGGTATCCGGCACGACGGCCAGGAGGTAGAGGGTCTTCCCGTTCAGCGCCGACACGTCGCCGGAGAGGCGGCCCGCGATGACGAGGTCGGGCACGGTCTGCCCCTCGTAGACCTGGGCGTCGAAGCGAGCGGGGCTAGTCACCGTGAGCGTGACGTTGGGCGCGCCTCCGCCCCCACCCCCACCGCAAGCTATCAGCGCGACGATCGAGCACGGCAACGCGGCCTTGACGAGGCTCCTCATGATCCCCTCCTTGGGTGCGCGGATCGTTCCGAACGCGGCGCGGCTTTGCAAGGAGGATGTCACGGCACGGGCCGCTGACCCCCAGTTCAGGCGTCATCGAACCGGAACCCGAGTTGCCCCGTCAAGAGCTTGGCGGGCTCTCTGGTTCCCGGGGGTCGGCGCGCGGGTGTCCGCCGGCGCGGACCGAGAGGTCCACGCAACAATCATCCGCCCTCCGCCATCCGCGCCCTGATCAGCTTCCGGACGAGCGCCTTCGGCAGCGAGTGGGGCGGCTCGAATTGCAGCGCGCCCCTCGTCGCGGTGTAGCCCTCGAGCTCGTCGGCCAGGGTCCCCAGGGTGGATCCGCTGAACGGGTAGTACGAGCACCCCCTGGCGGTCGCGGCGAATCCGGCGACGACCTTTCCGTCGAGCCGGAACGCTGGAATCCCATAGCTGATGCACTCCTCCGCCTTCGGGGCGATCGATAGAATCGTCCTGCGGAGCGCGTCGAGTGCCGCACGCCTCTCGCCCCTCACGGCGGCGAGATACCCGTCGATGGTGGTCGGCTTCTTGGCCATGGAGGATGCCCTCCCGCGCGGCGCAGGCGATCAGGGCTCCGGCGGCAACCCGAGGCGGTCACGCAGCTCGCGCGCGGTGAGGAGCTTCGTGTACACCGGCGTCCCCACGTCGAACGTCCTCGCCTGGGCGAGGGATCCGACCACAACCGGCTCGAAGCCGGCGTCCTTCACGAGGCGCTTCGCGATCTCGAGCGCGCGGGCGTCGTCGGCCGCGAGCGGGATCGCCACCGCAGCCCCGGGGCGGTGAGCCTCGCTGCGGAGGCTCCGGTAGTTGATCGCGTTGAACGCGCGGACGAGCCGCACGCCCGGGAGGAACTCCGCGGACGCGACGCCGGTCCCCTTCCGCCGCGCCTCCACCGCCATCTCGCCGTCGCGCTCCGGGTACGGGTTCCCGGTGTCGAGCACCACCTTGCCCGCGAGCTCCTTCGCGAGATCGCGCCCGATCTGAGGGAGCGCGCCGTATGGCACCGAGACGAGGACGACGTCGCCGAAGACGGCGGCCTCGCGCGGTGTGCCGGCCCGGGCCTTCGGTCCGAGCGACTTCGCGAGCCCCTCGAGCTCGGCGGGGTGGCGCGACGACACGAGCACCTCGTGCCCCGCCTTCGCCCAGAGCTCCGCCAGTGTCCCGCCGATCTTGCCAGCGCCGATGATCCCGATCTTGAGCGGCGGGTCCGCCGCCTGGACCGGCGCCGCCGTGAGCGCCAGGGCGGCGGCCAGTACGCACCAGAGCTTGGTCATGGCCTCCCCATAGTCGGCCGCGGCGCACCGGGCAGCCGCTCGCATGCCGGCGACCCCTGGGCACATCATCCGGGCTCGAACATCTGAGCGCACCAGGCTGAAATGGCTGGCGGGCTCTCCGATCTTCGGCGCTCGTGACCTCGACGGGGCGGGGCGCCTGGGACTCCGGAGCCATATGTGGAGGCATCCGGGCCAGCTCGGCCGCGCCCACGCGGGTGGCCGTCCGCGCCCCTCGAAGCCGACGAGGAACTCGAGATGCAACCGCTCACTCCGTTCTTCCGCGAGGTCGGCGCCGGGCCGGCCGTGGTCTGCCTCCACGCGAACGCCAGCAGCTCGAGCCAATGGCGTGCGCTGACGGAGCTCCTCGCTCCCAGGTACCGGGTGCTCGCCGCCGACTCCTACGGCGCGGGCAGGAGCCCGGCGTGGCCGGCCGATCGACCCGTCTTCCTTCGCGACGAGGCCGCGCTGCTGGAGCCGGTCTTCGCTCGCGCCGGCGACCCCTTCTTGCTCGTCGCGCATTCCTACGGTGCCGCGGTGGCGCTCGTCGCTGCCGTGGAGCGGCCCCAGCGGATCCGTGCGCTGGCAGTCTACGAGCCCGTGATGTTCTCCCTGCTCGACGCCGAGTCGCCTCCACCCAACGACGTCGACGGCATCCGCGCGGCCGTCGCGGGCTCCGTCGCGGCGCTCGAGGCCCACGATCCGGCGGGCGCGGCCAGGTGCTTCATCGACTACTGGATGGGCCCGGGCGCCTGGGATCGGATGCCGGAAGCGCGCCAGAGCCCCATCACCGCCTCCATCCTCAACGTCGGCGGCTGGGCGCACGCGCTGCTCGCCGAGCCCACGTCCCTCGAGGCGTTCTCCCGGCTGGACGTTCCGGTGCTGTACATGGTCGGCAAGGACTCGCCGCCGTCGTCGAGAGGCGTGGCGAGGCTGCTGACGGGGGCGCTGCCACGCGTGGAGGTCGTGGAATTCGAGGGGCTGGGGCACATGGGGCCGGTCACGCATCCCGGGGTCGTCAACGAGGCCGTGTCCCGTTTCCTCGAACGGACGGCTCGTCCTGCCGAGGGCCTGCTCTCCGAGAACACGTTCGCACCGCGCTGACGGTCCAGCGCGCGGTCCTGCGGGTCCGATCCCAGGCTGCGCGCCCGCGACGCGAGGAGGGCGCGCATGGGCTGCAATGGTCGTTTAGCGCGGCCGCTGCTGTCACCCCGTCATCCGGGCGCCGCGAGCGCCGTCCCTCTTCCGGAACGCCTCCACGCGTACGTGCTCGCGGCCTCCGTAACAATGCCGCCCAAACTCAGGAAGGGAGACGTTCATGAGATCAGTCCCTCGGATGCTCGGGGTCGTGGCTTCGTGTGCAGTGGCCATCCTGCCATCGGGTCCCGCGAGTGCCGCGACGATCTACGGTTGCGTGTCGAAAGCGCTGGGCGTGCTGAGGGTCGTGGCGGGGCCGACCGCCTGCTCGCACCTCGAGAACCCGATCTCCTGGAACACGGACGGACCTCAGGGACCGCAGGGACCGCAGGGGACTGCGGGACCCCAGGGGCCGGCGGGCGTGACCGCTGGCATCAGCGCCGCGCTGTTCGCGGAGATCGTCCTCGACTCCGACCCCACCGCTCCGGACCAGTGCTCGGTCGACTTCTTCAGGGGCGCCGAGACGGCCACGGGCACCCCGACCGGCAACACCGACGAGTGCATCCTGGACTTCACGCTGCCCGCCGGCCAGCCACCGTCGTGGGGGACCGCGTATGAGTGCTTCACGTCGGTTCCAGGTGGCTACGGCGCTCCGTTCGGCACCACCTGTCAAACCCAGGGTGGCTTCAACGCCAGCACGGGCAACAGCCCCCAAGTCTACATCCAGTGTCTCAGCCCCGCCGGCCAGGGGCTGACGCACTTCACCCGCGTCCAGTTGCTGTGCGTGAACTAAGCTCCTGCCGCTCGGCGAGAGCGTCTCGCGGTCGCGCGGCAAGCTGAACCGCGGCACGGGCCCGCCGGACCCAGGTCCGGTGGGCTCGGCCGTGTCCGGCCGCCGCGGGTGGCGTCTCACCATCCGTGCGCCGCGCCGAGACGGCTTCGTTCCTGCCGAAGCGTCCGCCACCGACGCCACGACGGGAAGCGGAATCCCCGCTCCGCCGTGCGGGACCGGACGTAGACTCCCGGTCGGCGATCGCGCCCGGACGGGTGCAGCCTACCGATCGAGGTCATGACCATGTCCTTCGTCGCCCTGCTCTGGCTCCCCATCCTCGCCTCCGCCGTCCTCGTCTTCGTCCTCTCCGCGGCGACGCACATGGTCCTGCCATGGCACAAGGACGAGTGGGGTCGCATCGCCGACCAGGAGAAGGTGCAGGCCGCGCTCGGCGGCCTCGCGCCCGGCCTCTACGCCTTCCCGGCCGCCCCCGGCCAGCGCCAGCAGATGACGAAGGAATGGATGGACCGCTGGGCGAAGGGGCCCTCGGGCTGGCTCACGGTCGCCGCGCCCTCCCCGATCAGCATGGGTCGCAACCTGGGCCTCTCCTTCCTCGTGTTCCTCGGCGTGTCCTTCGTCGTCGCCTACGTCGCCGCGCACGCGCTCGGGCCGGCGCCGCACTACCGCGCCGTCTTCCGGATCGTCGGGACGGTCGGCGTCCTGAGCTACGCCGTCGGCCCCGTCTTCAACTCGATCTGGTACAGCCGGCCGTGGCGCGCGTACGCCGCCGATCTCCTCGACGCGCTGATCTACGGCCTCGCCATGGCGGGTGTCTTCGGCTGGCTCTGGCCGCGGTAGGCGTTCGCTCACCGCCCCGTCCGCGCGGAGTGGAGGTCCAGCTCCGGGTAGTGCCGGAAAATTCCGTGCTCGTTGAAGGGGATGCGCCGCTCGGACGCGAGATACGCCGCGATCCGCGGCAGCCCCGCGACGCGGTCGTGCAGCGCGACGAGCTGCGGCACGCGACGCTCGTGGCGCCGCATCGCGCTCGGGAAGGCGTAGCGGAGGCCGGCGACCACCTGGAACGCGGACAGGTCCGGGTAGCTCGGTCCCCTCCCCACCAGCCATCGTCCGCGCCCCGCGCGGTTCGAGCCGAAGGCGCGCTCCAGGTACTCGAGGTACATCGGGATCCGCTCGCGCACGAACGCGGCGGAGCGGCGCGCGGCCTCCGGCCGCTGGTCCTCGTAGAAGAGGGAGACCGCGACGGGATGGTGCGTCTCGTGGACCTCGGCGACGAGGTCCGCGATGGTGAGCTGGAGCTGGTGGGCGCGGAGCCGGCTCCCCTCGTCGCGCGGGACGAGGCCGAGGCGCGGGCCGAGGTACTGGAGGATGGCGGCGGTCTGCGCCACGAGCACCTTCCCGTGGCGCAGCGCAGGCGGACCGAGCGGGGTGAGCCACTGGCCGCGCGAGCCGAGCAGGCGCGCCACCGCCTCGGCCCCGCCTCCCCGCGTCCGCGGCTGGCGCGCCACGTCCAGGTACGGGACGCCGGCGGCCTCGAACGCGAGACGGACGAACTCGCCGCGCCCCTGGATCCCGGGCCAGTAGTAGAGCTGGTAGGCAGGCGGCGAGCGCCTCCGCATGGGACCTCCCCGACTCGGCGAAGGCGCTCCCATAACGGCCGATCGCGGGCCGGGCCGCCCGGCGTCAGGCCCGGCGGAGCGCGGCGGCGACCTCGGCGAGGTCGCCCCGGTCTCCCCCCTCGCCGAGGAGCTGCACCCCGCGGCCTCCCTCCGCGTAGCGCGGGAGCACGTGGACGTGCAGGTGGAACACGTGCTGCCCGGCGGCGCGGCCGTGGTTCCAGCCCACGTTCATGCCGGCCGGGCGGAGCGCCGCCACCACCTTGCCCATCACCTCCTTCACCGCCTGGAACAGCCCCGCGACGGCCGGGCCGTCGAGATCGAGCAGGCTCGCCGCGTGCACGCGCGGGATCACCATCGCGTGCCCGCGGGCGGCCGGGTGCGCGTCGAGGAACGCGACCGCGTCCGGGGTCTCGTGGACGATCTCGGCCTTCGCCGCGCCGGCCGCGATCCGGCAGAAGATGCAGTCGCTCATGCGCGCCTCCCTGGACGCGAACCATGCCCCGGAGGGACCCGCCGCGCAACGGAGGGCGATGGGCGCCGTACGGACTTCCGGTGGCGTACCCCCGGGCAGCGCCGTTAATCAGGTCGGACCCGACCCTTTCGACGGAGGCGAGCCATGTGCCGGAACATCCGGGTGCTCTACAACTTCGACCCGCCGACGACGCGCGACGAGATCCGGGCCGCCGCGGTCCAGTACGTGCGGAAGGTGAGCGGGCTCCAGCGGGCGCCGGCGGTGGACGCGCAGGCCTTCGAGGAGGCGATCGAGGCCGTGGCGGCGAGCACGGAGCGCCTGCTCGGCGCGCTCCACGCCCGGACGGCGGTGAGGACGCGCGAGCAGGAGCGCGAGAAGGCACGGGCGCGCTGGGTCGAGCGGCAGGCGCGGCTCCCGCGGTGAGGACCCGCGCGCGTGCCGCGCCGCCGACACACTTCGACACGATCGGCTGACGGCGCCGCAACGATCCGGTCGCACCGTGGCGGCGTGCTCCCGGCCAGGCTCGCGCCCGCCCTCGCCCTCGCGGTGGCCTGCGCCGCGCCTCGGACGCCGTCCCCTGCGCCGGTGGCCCCCATTCCGCCGCTTCCCCGCTCGTCGATCGCGGCGGTCCTCGCGCACGCGGGCGAGCTGGGGCTGGCGCCGGACGAGGTCGAGGCGCTCGAGCGGATCGACGCCGACCTGCAGCGCCGGCTCGACGCCATCGCAGCAGCGCGGCCGGCACAGGGCGAAGGCCGGCGGCACGTCCCGGCGGGTACGCCCGCGCAGGCTGGCGCCGGAGAGTCGGGCGCGCCGCCGTCGGACGCGCCGGCCCGTTCCCCCGCCCGCGAGGCGCTGCCGGAGGGAGCGGCGGGTCACGGCCACGGGGGAGGCGCGGGACACGCGCGCAGCGCTCGAGGCGAGCCGCAGGGCGAGCCGACGAGCGGCGCCGCACGGGTCGACGCGGAGGACACGCGCGCCTTCCTGGACGCGGAGCAGCGGCTGGCGCCGGCGCAGCGTGAGCGCGCCCGGGCCATCGCCGAAGCGTATCGCGAGGCGCGGTACGACGCCGCGCATACGGGGGAGAGCACCGCGCGATGAGGGTCGCGCGCCGGCGCGGCCGGCGTTACCTTGCGGGCGCCCTCCCAGGAGACCGAATGCCCACCGTCAAGGCCTACGCCGCCCCGTCCGCCCGCGCCCCGCTCGCACCCTTCGACGTCCGCCGCCGCGAGCCCGGCGACCACGACGTCGTCATCGACGTCGCCTTCTGCGGCGTCTGCCACTCGGACATCCACCAGGTGCGCGACGAATGGGGCGGCTCGATCTTCCCCATGGTGCCGGGTCACGAGATCGCCGGCCGAGTCGCGAAGGTGGGCGCGAAGGTGACGCGGTTCCGTCCCGGCGACCTCGCCGGCGTGGGCTGCATGGTGGACTCGTGCCGCGCCTGCGACCCCTGCCGCCGCGACCTCGAGCAGTTCTGCGAGCGCGGCGCGGCGATGACCTACAACGGCACCGAGATGGACCGGAAGACGCCGACCTACGGCGGCTACTCGAAGCAGGTGGTGGTGGACGAGCGCTTCACGCTGCGCGTGGCCCCGGGCGCCGACCTCTCCGCGGTCGCCCCCCTCCTCTGCGCCGGCATCACCACCTACTCGCCCCTCCGCCACTGGAAGGCGAAGCCGGGAGACCGGGTCGGGGTGGTGGGCCTGGGCGGGCTCGGCCACATGGCGGTGAAGCTCGCCGCCGCGATGGGGGCGGAGGTGGTCATGCTCAGCACCTCGCGCGCCAAGGAGGCCGACGCGCGCCGGCTCGGCGCGCAGGGCTTCGCCGTCACCAGCGACGAGGCCACCTTCACGAAGCTCCGGAGCCGCTTCGACCTCGTCATCGACACCATCTCCGCGCCGCACGACTACAACAAGTACCTGGGCATGGTGAAGGTCGACGGGGCGATGGTGCTCCTCGGCGTGCCGCCGACGCCCGCGCCGGTGCACGCCTTCTCGCTCATCGGCGGACGCAAGACGCTCGCCGGGTCGCTCATCGGCGGCATCGCCGAGACCCAGGAGATGCTGGACTTCTGCGCCGAGCGGCGCATCGGCGCCGACGTCGAGGTGATCCCGATGGCGAAGATCAACGGCGCCTACGAGCGGATGATGAAGGGCGACGTCCGGTACCGGTTCGTCATCGACCTCGCGACGCTGTAGCGACGGGAGCGCCGGAGGTCGCGGTCGTCCATCGGCCGCGCGCTCCCCGAGCGCCGGGTCCGGAAAGGCCGGACGCCCTCACCACCGCGCCCGGAGCTGCGCCGCGTAGTCCTCGGGGGCCTCGGTGTGCGCGTCGTCGCCCGCGAAGAGCGGCCCGAACCAGGTGTCGTAGCTCGCGTAGAGCGGCTTGAACGCCGGGCGCGCGCAGATCCTGGCCTGGAGCGCGAAGTGGCCGGACGCGGACGGCCACGGGCTCGAGAAGAACGCGAGGGTGAAGGCGTGGGAGCCCGCCTCCTCGTAGGAGGCCGCCACCTTCGCGATCCCCGCCGCGAATGCCTCCGAGTCCGTGAAGGAGAGATCGGCGAGACTCGCCACCCCGTCGCGGATCCCCCAGATCTCCTTCTGGTGCGAGGGCGCCCAGGCCGCGATCCACTCGACCGCGTCGGTCGTGCCCACGTGGCGGACCGCCGCGTCGCGCTCCGCGGCGAGGAGCGACGTCCAGTAGCACCGGCCGGTGCGGGCGCGGTGCTCGGCCGAGAGCTTCTCGAGGCGCGCCACGCCGGAGTACGGCACGCTCCGCACGTGGACCTGGAGGTGCGGGTGCGGGACGCTCGATCCCCCCGGCTGCAGGAAGTTCATCCCGGCGAGGTGGTGCACGAGCGAAGGATCGCGGGCGCGGTTACGGCGCACCAGCTCGGCGGCGAGGCGCAGCGCCGAGGCGAGCGAGGCGGGCGCGAGCTTCGAGGGAAAGAGCGCGTGGCGCGCCCCGTCCACGACCACCACCGAGTCGGACGCGCACTTCGAGAAGAGGTTCGGGAAGGCGATCGAGGTCCCGTCGCGGAGCTGCCCCTGGGCCACCAGCTCCGGCGGGTACCGGGTGCCCTTCTCCTCCGCGGCGCAGAAGGGGCAGCCCGCGCGCGAGGAGGCCTCGAGCGCGCGGAGGGCCTCGGCGTCGCCGCCGCCCAGGAACGCGCGCGCCTTCTCGCCGAGCGCGCCGTTGAGCGAGGCGACGGTGCCGGTGAGCGGATCCGTGCGGTGCTCGATCACCTGCTCGGCGGGCCTTCCGGCGGAATCGACGACGACGGTGCGCTCGACGACGGGGATGAAGTCCATGCGCGCCTCCAGGATGCCCGCTCCGTGGACAGCATGCCGCGCGCTGCGGGGGAAGTCGCGGGGAGGGTGCGGCCCGTCGGGGGTCGTCCGGCGGCTGCGACGCCCTCCGATCCGGACGGCGCGGGCGGGCCGCGGCGGTTAGCATGGCCCGATGGCCTACCTCCTCCACATCGGCGAGAAGAACTACTCGTCCTGGTCGGCGCGGCCCTGGATCCTGATGCGCCAGGCCGGCATCCCGTTCCAGGAGCACCTGGTGTCGCTCCGCGAGGACACGGAGAAGGCGGCGCGCATGGCGCGCCTCCCCGCCGGCCGGGTGCCGGTGCTGGAGGACGACGGGCTCCTGGTGTGGGACTCGCTCTCGATCGCCGAGTACCTGGCCGAGCGCCACCCCGGGCTCTGGCCGTCGGATCCGAAGGCGCGGGCCTTCGCCCGCTCCATGTGCGCGGAGCTGCACGGCGGGTTCCAGGCGCTCCGCGGCGGGATGTCGATGGACGTCCGGGCGCGCCGCCCGCAGCGCAAGCGCACCCCGGAGCTGCAGGCGGACATCGCCCGGATCGAGGCGCTCTGGACGGAGGCGCGGCGGCGCTTCGGCCAGGGTCCCCGGACCGCCGGTCGCTCCGGGCCAGGCGCCTCACCCTCCGCTCACGACATGCTCTTCGGGAGCTTCACCATCGCCGACGCCTACTTCGCGCCGGTGGCCTTCCGCTTCCAGACCTACGGCGTCGAGCCGGCCGGCGAGGCGGGCACCTACTGGCGCGCGCTCCTCGCCCTGCCCGCGGTGCGCGCCTGGGAGGCGGAGGGCCGGAACGACGTGAAGCTCGCCGACCACGACCTCGACGTCCTCTACCCCGAGGACTGAGGGCCCTCGCGCAGGTCCACGACCCGGCGCGCCTTCCCCTGCGAGCGCTCCAGGGACCGCTTCCCCACCAGCTTCACCTCCACCGCGATGCCGAGCGTCTCGGCCAGCCGCCGCCGGATCTGATCCCGGAAGTCCACCTGCCGCTTCATCTGGTCGAAGAAGATCTGCTCCGAGATCTCCACCAGAACGGTCGCCTCGTCCACGCCGGCGCGCCGCTCCAGCACGATCTGGTAGTGAGGCTCCGTCCCCTCGACGTCGAAGAGCACCGCCTCGATCTCCGAGGGGAACACCTTCACGCCCCCCACGAAGAGGAGGTCGTCGCTCCGCCCCTTCACCCGCGCCATGCGGCGCAGCGTGCGCCCGCACGGGCAGGCGCCGGGTGGGAGCGCGGTGAGATCGCGGGTCCGGTAGCGCACCACCGGGTTCGCCTCGCGGGTGAGCGTGGTGACGACCAGCTCGCCCACCTCGCCCGCCGGGACCGGCTCGAGGGTCTGCGGGTCGATCACCTCGACGAGGAAGTGATCCTCGGCGACGTGCAGGCCGTTCCGCTCCAGGCATTCGCCCGCCACCCCGGGCCCCATCACCTCGGAGAGGCCGTAGTTGTCGGTCGCGGTGATGGAGAGCTTCTCCTCGATCTCGCGGCGCATGGCGCCGGACCAGGGCTCGGCGCCGAAGAGGCCGGTCCGCAAGGCCAGCGCGCTGCGCGGCACCCCCGACTCCAGGAGCGCGTCGGCGAGGTGGAGCGCATGCGAGGGCGTGCAGACGAGCGCGGTGGAGCGGTAGTCGCGCATGATCTGGAGCTGGCGCGACACGCTCGCGGTCGAGACCGGGATCACCGACGCGCCCACCCGCTCCGCCCCCGCGTGCAGGCCGAACGCGCCGGTGAAGAGGCCGTAGTCGAAGGCGACCTGGACGACGTCGTCCTTGGTCACGCCGCCCGCCACCAGCAGGCGCGCGACCAGGTCCGCCCAGGTGCGCATGTCGTTCCGGGTGTAGCCGACGGCGGTGGCGCGGCCGGTGGTCCCCGACGAGGAGTGGATGCGCACCACGTCGCGGAGCGGCACGGCGAAGAGGCCGTAGGGCTGGTGCGCGCGCAGGTCCTCCTTGGTGGTGAAGGGGACCTTGCGCAGGTCGGCGAGCGAGCGGAAGCCGTCCGGGTCGAAGCCGACCGCGTCGAACTTCTTCCGGTAGAAGGGAACGTGGAGGTAGGCGCGGGCCAGGGTCGCCTCCAGCCGCTCGAGCTGGAGCTGCTCCAGCTCCTCGCGCGCCATGCACTCGCTCTCCGGCTGCCACATCGGGGACTTCCCGCTCAGGGCCATGCCTTGTTCTCCGCGTCGACGTCGGCGCCCAGGTAGGCGCGCTGGACGTCGCGGTTCGAGAGCAGCTCCTCGGCGGTGCCGTGGAGCGTGATGCGCCCGTTCTCGAGGACGTAGCCGCGCGTCGCGATCCGCAGCGCGCTCCGCGCGTTCTGCTCCACCAGGAGGACAGTCGTCCCCTCCTCCCGCACGCGCCGCACGATGCCGAAGATCTCCTTCACCACCAGGGGTGCGAGCCCCATCGACGGCTCGTCGAGCATCATCAGCGCCGGGCGGGCCATGAGGGCGCGGGCGATGGCGAGCATCTGCTGCTCGCCGCCGGAGAGCGTCCCGGCCAGCTGGTCCGCGCGCCCCTCCAGCACCGGGAAGAGGCCGTAGACGCGCCGCAGGTCGGCCTCCACCTCGCGCCGCCGCCCGCGCCGCACCTGGACCGTGGCGCCGAGGAGGAGGTTCTCGTGCACCGGCATGGCGGCGAAGACCTGGCGCCCCTCCGGCACCAGCGAGCAGCCGAGCGCGACGATGCGGTCGGCGGGCAGCCGCCGGACGTCCGCGCCCTGGAACAGGATCTCGCCCCCGCGGGCGCGCACCAGGGCGGCGATGGTCCGCAGCAGCGTGGTCTTCCCGGCGCCGTTGGCGCCGAGGAGCGTCACGATCTCGCCCGCCGCCACGTGGAGCGTCACGCGCCGCAGGACCCGGAGGGCGCCGTACCCCGCCTCGACGTTGCGGAGCCTCAGCACGCGTCCTCCCCGAGGTAGACCTGGACGACGTGCGGGTCGCGCTGCACCTCGCGCGGTGCCGCGTCGGCGATCTTCTCCCCGTAGGAGAGGACCACCACCTCGTCGGAGACGTTCATGACGAGCGACATGTCGTGCTCGACCACCAGCAGGGTGACGCCGCGGTCGCGGATCCGGCCCAGGAGGCGGGCCAGCCCCGCCGTCTCCCGCATGTTGAGCCCGGCGGCGGGCTCGTCGAGGAGGAGCAGCTCCGGCCCGCCGGCCAGGGCGCGCGCCAGCTCCACCGCCCGCTGCTGGCCGTAGGAGAGGCGGGTGGCGTCCTGGTCGGCGAGGGGGAGCACCCCCACCAGGTCGAGCGCCTCGCGCGCCCGCTCGCGCAGGGCGCGCTCCTCCCGCCAGGTCCAGGGGAGGTGGAGCATGCCCGCCAGGAAGCCGGCGCGGCCGGCGACGTGCGCGCCGACCATCGCGTTCTCGAGGGCGGTCATGCCGGCGAAGAGCCGGATGTGCTGGAAGGTCCGGGAGAGCCCCTGCGCCGCGATCTCGTGGGTGGGCCGCCCCTGGATGGCCTGGCCGCGCAGCCGGACCTCGCCCGCGTCGGGCGCCAGGACGCCCGAGACCAGGTGGAAGAGCGTGGTCTTCCCGGCGCCGTTGGGCCCGATGACCGCCTTGATGGCGCCCTTCTCCACGCGGAAGGCGACGTCCTTCACGGCCTGGAGGCCGCCGAACCGCTTCGAGACGCCCGCGATCTCGAGGAGGCTCACGGCTCGGTCTCCGCGTCCGGCCCCGGCGAGAGCCTCCCGCGCGCCGCGCGGAGGGCGGCGGGGAGGTCGAGCCGCAGCAGCCCGTCCGGCGAGAAGAGCATCACGAAGAGGAGGACCACGGCGAAGGCGGCGTCGTCGAGCGTGCCGAACCAGCCGCGCAGCGAGACGAACTCGAGGGTGGCGCTGGTGGCGAGCGTGCCCCACAGGCTCCCCATCCCGCCCACGGCCACGATGGCCACGTAGCGGACCGACTTCATCACCGACGCCTCGCCCGGCCCGATCCCGCCGGTGAGGTGGGTGAGGAAGGCGCCGCCCGCCGCGGCCAGCACCGCCGAGAGGACGAAGGTGCGGAGCTTGTAGCGGCCGACGTCGACGCCCATGGAGCCGGCGGCGTCCTCGGCGCCGTGGATGGCGCGAAGCGCCCGGCCCACCCGCGACTCGACCAGGTTCCCGAGGACGAGCATGGCGAGCGCCACCAGCCCCCAGGCGACGTAGTAGTTCTCCACGCGCGCCGCGCGCCCCCCGCCCACCGCGAGGCCGGGCAGGAGCCGGAAGGCCGGCACGCCCCCCAGCCCGTCGGCGGCGCCGAGCCGCTGCGTCCCGAGCACCACGCTGTGGACGATGGTCCCGAACCCGAGGGTCGCCATGGCGAGGTAGTGGCCCTTCAGCTTCAGCACCGGGACCCCGACGATCCAGGCGACCGCGGCGGCGAGCGCGATCGCGCAGGCGAAGGCGGGCCAGGGCGCCACCGAGAGCGCCTCCGCGCCGGAGAGGTCGGTCCGCGCCGCGAGGAGGCCCGTCCGGGCGAGGAGCGAGACGGCGGCGCTCCCGCGCGCCGGGGAGAGGTCGAGGGTGGTGAGGAGCGCGGAGCCGTAGCCGCCGATGGCGAAGAACGCGGCGTGGCCGAGCGAGATCTGCCCGGCGAACCCCATGAGCAGCGACAGGCCCACCGCCACCAGCGTGTAGTAGGCGCTCATGGTGAGCTGGGTGAGGAAGAAGGGCTTCCCGCCCCACTCGGTCGCGAGCTGCACCGCCACCACCGCGGCGACGAGGAGCGCGACGCGCGCGTAGCGGGAGCGGGGCATCTAGGAGGCCCGCAGCCGCTCCGCCTCGCGGCTCCCGAAGAGGCCGCTGGGGCGGAGGAAGAGGATGGCGAGGAGGACCGCGACGGCGACCGCGTCCTTGTAGGCGGCGGGGAGGACCGCGACCGACGCCGACTCCAGGATCCCGACGACGAACCCGGCCGCCACCGCCGCGCCCGAGCCGCCCAGGCCGCCCAGCACCGCGACGGTGAAGCCCTTGAGGGCGAGGCCGGCGCCGATCGAGTACGAGGTGTAGGTGATGGGCGAGACCACGCAGCCGGCGAGGGCCCCGATCCCGGCGGAGAGCACGAAGGAGAGCGTGACCAGGTTCCGGGTGGAGAGACCGCAGAGCGCGGCGGCGTCCCGGTTCGCGGCGCAGGCCCGCATCTCGCGCCCGAGCGTGGTGCGCCGGAAGAAGAACCAGAGCGCGGCCACGATGGCGAGGCAGGTCCCCAGGCTCCAGAGGACCTGGGGCGAGACGCGGACCCCGCCCAGCTCCAGCGCGGTCACCTCGTCGCCGGTGAAGTAGGGGAGCGCCCGGACCTGCTCGCCCCAGACGTGCAGGGCCACCTCGCGGATCAGGATCGAGACCCCGATGGTGATGACGATCATCCGCAGCACGGAGGGGCGCCCCAGCCAGCGGATGAAGGTCACTTCCACCAGCGCGCCGAGCGCCATGGTGACGAGCACCGCGCCGGCGATCGCGGCCGGGAGCGGCAGGAACGCGTGGAGCGTCACCGCGGTCATGCCGCCCACCATCACGAACTCGCCCTGGGCGAAGTTGATGATGCCGGTGGCGTTGTAGATGATGTTGAAGCCGACGCCGACGACGGCGTAGATCGTCCCGTAGGTGAGCCCCGCGACGAGGTACTGGAGCGCCAGCGCGACGGACATGCCGTGTCACGGGCCGAGCACGGCGAACTTCCCGCCGCGGACCACCAGCATCTCGAACGCGTCGGGGCCGAGGCCGTTGTGGTCCTGCGCCGAGAAGTTGAAGGTGCCGGCCGTACCCACGAACCCCCGCGTCGACTCCAGCGCGGCGCGGACCTTCTCGCGGTCCAGGCCGGCCGTCTCCATCGCGCGGACCAGCAGGTGGAACGCGTCCCAGGCGTGCCCGCCGAAGGTGGACACGTCCTCCTTGAACCGCTCCTCGTACGCCTTCTTGTAGGCGGTCACCACCGGCCGCTGCGGGTGGCCCGGGGGGAGCGCCTCGGCGACCACGATGCGGCTCGC
>DATIWK010000162.1:0-12993 GCA_035519395.1 Anaeromyxobacteraceae bacterium
CTCGACCCGGGTGCGCGAGGTCGTCCGCCTGGTCGAGACGCGCCCCATGCCGGGCGCCCCGGTCCACGTGCTCGGCACCTTCCTCTGCCGAGGCCTGCCGGTGATCGCGGTCCACCTGGGGACCGCGCTGGGAGGAGCGCAGCGCGCGCCCGAGTTGGACGCGCAGATCGCCGTGCTCGCCGGCGCCCCGGCGGTGGGCCTGGTGGTGGAGCGCATCGAGGGCCTGATCGACGGACCGCGGCTCTTCGACGGCGAACGGTCCTCCGGGACCCCGGAGTCGTGGCGCGGGTCTCCGCTGGTGGCGGGCCTGTGCGTGCACGACGGCGAGGTGCTCCCGCTCCTCGATCCCGCGCCGCTGGTGGCCGCGCTGCGGGGGACCGAGCCGTGACGCGCGCCGCGACCTTCGTCTCCGTCGCGCTCGCCGAGATCGAGCGCGTGCTCCACCGCTCCTGCGGCCTCACGCCGTCGCCCGGGATCCGGCGCGGGCTCGGGGACGCCTGCCTCAAGGCGGCGCGCGCGCTGGAGATGGACGGCCCGGAGTACCTGGCGCGCCTCTTCGCGGGCGAGGCCCGCTGCGTCACCGCGCTGGTAGAGGCGGCCGTGGTCTCCGAGACGTACTTCTTCCGGCACCCGGAGCAGCTGGAGCTGATCCGGGAGCACCTCCTCGCGCCGGCCCCGCGGGATCGCCCCCTCGCCGTCTGGTCGGCCGGTTGCGCCACGGGCGAGGAGCCGTACTCCCTCGCCATGGCGCTCCTCGACGCGGGGCGGGCTGCTTGCGGGGACCGGATCCTGGCGACCGACGTCTCGGGCCGGGCGCTCCAGGTCGCGCGCGCGGCGCGGTACGGCTCGTGGTCGCTGCGGCGCCTCGATCCCGCGGCGCGGC
The DNA here is from genome assembly GCA_035519395.1 of Anaeromyxobacteraceae bacterium. Classification (GTDB taxonomy): domain Bacteria; phylum Myxococcota; class Myxococcia; order Myxococcales; family Anaeromyxobacteraceae; genus Anaeromyxobacter. The sequence continues at coordinate 884 of DATIWK010000162.1, forward strand.
GCCGGTGGTTCGAGGGACGCGGTGCGAAGCTCGAGGTCCGGTCCGAGGTCCGCGAGCGCGTCGAGTTCCTGCGCCACAACCTGGTCCGCGAGCCGCCGCCCGGCGAGGGTTTCGACCTGGTCGTCTGCCGGAACGTGCTCATCTACTTCGACCCGCCCACCGCAGCCGAGGTGGCGGCCCGCCTGCTCGGGGCCGTCCGGCCCGGCGGGTTCCTGGTGCTCGGCCCGGTGGAGCTGCCGTTCGCCGACGGCATCGGGGCCGAGCGGATCGAGGGTGGCGGCGCCACCGTGCTGCAGCGGCCCGGCGGCGCGCCGCGGCCGCGCGCGCGCCCCGCCCAGCGGGCCGCCGTCCGGGCCCCGCGCCGCGCCGCGCGTCCCGCCACCCCGGCGCCGCTTCCGCCGCCTCCGCCCGCGCCGCCGCAGGCCCTCCCGGAGCGGCCCGTGCTCGTGGCGCCGCGCCCCATCGATCGCGTCCGCGAGGCGGCGCACCGGGGCGACGTCGCGGCGGCGGAGCGGCTCGCGCGCGACGCGGCGATGCTCGAGCTGTGTCCGGAGTGCTGGCTCTTCCTCGCCACCGCGGCCGAGTCACGCGGCGACGTGCCCGGGGCGCTGGACGCCGTCCGCAAGGCGCTCTACCTCGACCCGGACCTGGCGATGGCGCACGCCGCGCTGGTGCCGCTGTACGGCCGCCTCGGCCTCGACGACGAGGCGGCCCGGGCGCGGCGCAATGCCCTGCGCGCCCTGGAGGGGCTCGCCGACGGCGCCGCGCTGCGCGGGACCGAGGGCATGACCGCAGGAGCGCTGCGGAGCGCGCTCGACGGGCCGGCGTCCCGGCGGTCGCGGTCCGGAGGGGAGACGCTGCGATGAAGGTCCTGCTGGTCGACGACACGCGGACGCTCCTCTCGCTCATCCAGGTCTACCTGATGGGCTGGCGCATGGAGTTCCTCGAGGCGAAGGACGGCCTGGAGGGGCTCGACAAGGCGCGGCAGCACACGCCCGCCCTGATCATCTCGGACGTCCGGATGCCGGGGATGGACGGCTTCGAGCTGTGCGCGGCGATCCGCGCCGACCGGGTGCTGCACGCCACGCCCGTGATCCTCCTCACCTCGCTCGCCGACGAGCAGAGCCGCCAGAAGGGGAAGCTGGTGGGAGCCAGCGCGTTCCTCACCAAGCCGGTCTCGGTGGAGGAGCTGCGGCGCACCGTCCAGAAGGTCCTGGGGCTGCCGTCCAAGGGATGACACGTGTCCACCCGACCCCACGCCCCGGTCGACTTCGCCGCGCTCCACCGCCGCCTCGACGAGGCGGAGGCGCGGCTGTCCGGCGGCCACGACGACGCGGGCCGGGCCGAGATCCTCGCCGCCCGCGCCGCCGCCATCGCGCGCTCCCGCGAGGTGGCCCGGGCCGAGTCGATCCCGGTGCTTGCGTTCACGGTCGGTGGAGAGCGGTACGGGATCCAGATCGAGGCGGTGGGGCAGGTGCTGGAGGCGAAGGGCCTGTGGCCGTTGCCGGCCGCTCCGCCCTGGCTGCTCGGCGCGATGGTGGCGCGCGCGCGGGTCGTGCCGGTGCTCGACCTGCGCCAGCTCCTCGGGCTCGAGGGCGGCGGCCTCTCGGACCTGTCGCGGGTGGTGGTGGTCGAGACGGACGGCGACCCCTTCGGCCTCGCCGTCGAGGCGCTGGAGGGACGGACGGAGGTGGCGCGGGCGGGGCTCATGCCCGCCGAGAAGGGGCCGTTCGTCTGGATCGCCCCCGACCGGCTGGCGCTCCTCGACCTGGTCAAGCTCGCCGCCCCGGCGGCGCGGGGCCCCTGATGGAACGCGAGCTCCTCCTGCAGATCTGGCCCATCTTCTCGGCGGAGGCGCGCGAGCACCTGTCGACCATCTCCAGCGGCTTCCTCGAGCTGGAGCGCGACCCGGCGCAGGGGGGCGTCCTCGACGGCATCAAGCGGACGGCCCACAGCCTCAAGGGCTCGGCCGCGAGCCTCGGCATCGTCGACGTGGAGCGGCTGGCGCACGCCATCGAGGGATCGCTCGCGGGGTTCGACGCCTCCGCCGGCATCTCCGCCGACATGGTCCAGGCGGCGCTCGACGCCGTCGAGGCCATCGAGGAGGCCCTCACCGCCGCCGACGCCGGCGCCGAGCCCCGGGTCGGGGCGCTGCCGGCGCTGCTCGCCGCGCTCGGGGCGGGTGGCGGTCCGGAGCGCGCGAGCGCCCCGCCGCGGCGCGCCGCCCCGAGGGCCGGGCAGGAGGGAGCCGGCGCGCGCGCCGCGTCCGACCCGGGACCGGCCCCGCGCGTCCCCGCCGCGGCCCTCGCGGAGGGCGCGCCGGGCGGCCTGGAGGCGCTCGAGGACCGGCTCGCCCGGCTCTGCGCGCCCATCGAGGCGGACGCGCGCCGCGCCCTGGCCCTCGAGGCGGCGGCGGTCGCCGAGGCGCTCGCGGCCGAGGTCCCCGCCGCCGCGCGCGAGCCGGCCCGCCGCATCGCCGCGGCCTTCCCCCGGCTCGGCGAGGAGGGCAACGCCGCCGCGCGCGTCGCCGCCGCGCTGGCCGGGGACCTGGTGGACCTGCGGCAGGCGCTGGACCGTTCGCGCCGACCCGCCTCCCAGCCGGCGCCCGCGACCGCCGCGGCCCGCGCCGGCGACAAGTCGATCCGCGTCCTCGCCTCGACGCTCGACTCCCTCGCCCGCCAGCTCGAGCTGCTGGCGCTCGCGGAGTCGCGGCACCAGCGCCGGGCGCGCGACGTGGCCGGGAGCGAGGCCGCGACCCGGGAGGTGCTGCGCGGGCTGGAGCGGGCGGCGCAGGCGGCGCGGCTCGCCGGCGCCGAGCCGGTGCGCGCCGACATCGAGGGCGCGGTCCAGCGGATGCGCGGCGTCGCCTCCGACCTGCGGCGCGTGTCGCAGGACGGCCAGCGCGACGCCGAGCAGCAGCGGCTGGCGGGCGCGGTGCTCCGCGAGGACCTCCGCGCGCTGCGGATGGTGCCGGCCGCGCTGGTCATGGAGCCGCTCCACCGGGCGGTCCACGACGTGGCGGGCCGGCTCGGCAAGGAGGTGGAGCTGGAGCTGGTGGGCGGGGACGTGCGCCTCGACCGCCGGATCGTCGACGCGCTCCGCGATCCGCTGCTGCACCTGGTGCGGAACGCGGTCGACCACGGCGTGGAGCCGCCCGACGTCCGCCGCGCCGCCGGCAAGCCGCCCGGCGGACGCGTCCGCGTCCGGGTGGAGCCGCGCGGCAGCCGGGTCGGGATGGTGGTCGAGGACGACGGCGCCGGGCTCGACCTCGACGCGCTGCGCGCCTCGGCGGTGCGCAAGGGCGTCGTCGGCGAGGAGGTGGCGGCGCGCATGAGCGACGCGGACGCGGCGCGGCTCATCTTCACCCCGGGGCTCTCCACCGCGCAGCGGGTCAGCGAGATCTCCGGCCGCGGGGTGGGGCTCGACGTGGTGCAGGAGACCGTGACGCGGCTCCAGGGGGCCGTGGACGTCCGCTTCACGCGCGGGCTGGGGACGCAGATCGACCTGGAGCTGCCCCTCACCCTCGCCGCCACCAACGCGCTCCTCTTCCGCATCGGCCGCGACCTGGCCGTCCTGCCAGGCGACGCGCTGGAGCGGGTGCTCCTCCTCTCCAGCGACGACGTGGGGACCGTCGCGGGCCGCGCCATGGTGCGGGTGGACGGAGAGCAGCTCCCGTACACGCCGCTGGCGCAGCTCCTGGGGATGGGCCCCGGCGAGCCGCGCCGCCGGCAGCAGCCCGCGCTGGTCCTGGCGCTGGGCGCGCAGCGGGTGGTGGTGGCGGTGGACGAGGTCATCGGGCAGCAGGACGTGGTGATCACGTCGCTGGGGGGCCGCGTCGCCGGCGTCTCGCACCTGGCCGGCGCGTCGGTGCTGGACGACGGGCGGGTGGTGGGGGTCCTGGCGGCCGCCGAGGTGCTGCGCCGCGCGCTGCCGGGCTTCGCGAGCGAGCGCACCGTGGCCCGCCCCCGCATCGTCGTCGCCGACGACGCGCTCACCACCCGCGCCGCCATGAAGGCGCTGCTCGAGATCGCGGGATACTCGGTGCTCCCCGCCGCCGACGGAGAGGAGGCGTTCGCGCTGGTGCGCGACCAGGGCTGCCAGCTGGTGGTGACGGACGTGCAGATGCCCCGGCTCGACGGCTTCGGGCTGGCCCGCCGGCTCAAGTCGGACCCGCGCTGGCGCTCCATCCCCGTCGTGCTGGTGACGTCGCTGGAGGCGCCGGAGGACCGCGCCGCCGGCCTCGAGGCGGGCGCCGACGGCTACCTGGTGAAGCGCGAGGTGGAGCGCGGCAAGCTCCTCGAGCTGGTGCGCCAGCTCCTGCCGGGGCGCACATGATCCGCTGCGTCCTCGCCGACGACTCGCGCGTCTTCCGCGCCATCCTGCGCGCCATCCTCTCCCGCGCGCCGGACGTCGAGGTGGTGGGCGAGGCGGCCGACGGCGCAGACGCGGTCCGCAAGGTGGTGGCGCTGCGGCCGGACGTGGTCACGATGGACGTGCGCATGCCGGGAAAGGACGGGCTGTACGCCATCGAGGAGATCATGGAGCACGCCCCCACGCCCATCGTGGTGGTGAGCGCCGAGGCCGGGCCGGAACGGCAGGACCTCTCGTTCCGGGCGCTCCAGCTCGGCGCCGTGGAGGTGCTCCCCAAGCCGCGCTCCGACGCGGGCGCGTTCGAGCACGACGTCGAGGCGATCCGCACCGCGGTGCGCGCGGTCGCCGGGCTCAGGCTCGCGCCCCGCCGCCCACGCCCCTCCCCCCCGGGCGGGCCGCCGGGCGCCGCCGGCCAGCCGGCGCGGACCTCGGGGACGGGCCTGCACGCGCTCGCCGCGCCGCGCGTGGTGGGCATCGTGGCCTCGACCGGCGGACCGGCCGCGCTGGCCCGGATCCTGGGCGCGCTGGGGCCGGCGTTCCCCCTTCCCATCGCGGTGGTGCAGCACATCGCCAGGGGCTTCGAGGGCGGACTCGTCCACTGGCTCGCCGGCGAGACGGCGCTTTCGGTGACGCTGGCGAGCGACGGGCAGGAGCTCGCGCCGGGGACCGTGTACCTCGGCGCGGACGGGCGCCACCTCACGGTGCGGGGCGATCGGATCCGGCTCGACGACGGCGCCCCGGTGCGCGGCTTCAGGCCCTCCGGGACCCGCCTCCTCTCCTCGCTCGCCGCGGAGTATGGCGCGGGCGCCGCGGGCGTCATCCTCTCCGGGATGGGCGACGACGGCGCCGCCGGGCTCGCCGAGGTGCACGAGGCCGGGGGTTTCACCGCGGCGCAGGGCGAATCCTCCTCGGTCATCTTCGGGATGCCCAAGGCGGCCATCGATCGCGGCGCGGCCACCGTGACCCTGGAGCTGGACGAGATCGCGCCGGCGCTCGCGCGGCTCGCCCGCGGAGCGGCGCGGCGTGCCTGACCTGGACCTCGGCTCGCCCGAGCTGGCGGAGGTGGCGCGCGTGCTCGCGGAGGCGGCCGGCCTCTCGCTCTCCGCGGGGCTGCGCCGGACGCTCCGGAACGGCGTCGAGGCCGCGGCGGCCTCGGCCGGGATCGAGCCGCTGGAGCTGGCACGGCGGATCGTGGCGGGCGACCGCGCTTCGCTCGCCGTCCTCGTCGAGCACGCGGTGGTGCTGGAGACGTACTTCTACCGTCACCCGCAGCAGCTCGCGCTCCTCGGGCGGCTCCTCTTCGACGCCCCTGGTCCCCTCGCCATCTGGTCGGCGGGGTGCGCCAGCGGCGAGGAGCCGTACAGCGTGGCCATGGCGCTCCTGGAGGCGGGCCGCGCCGGGCGCGGCGACCGGATCGTCGCGACCGACGTGTCGGAGCGCGCCCTGGCCACGGCGCGCGCCGCCACCTACGGGCCCTGGGCGCTCCGGCGCGTGCCGCCGCGGGTCGCGGAGCGCTGGCTGGCGGGGCCGCCCGCCTCGCGCAGCGTCGCGGGCGAGGCGAGGGCGCTCGTGGAGCTGCGCCGCCACAACCTCGTGGCCGACCCGGCGCCCGGCGGTCCCTTCGACGCCATCCTCTGCCGCAACGTCCTCATCTACTTCGAGCCGCCGGTCGCGGCCGAGGTCCTCTACCGCCTCACCGACGCGCTCCGCCCGGGCGGGCTCCTCGTCGTCGGCCCGGTCGAGCTGCCGCTCGCGTCGGCGCTGCCCCTGGAGTGGGTCGACGACCAGGGCGGGACCGTGCTGCGTCGGCGCGTCGAACACTGAGCGCCGCGGGCACGGCGGCGTTACCGTCGTCGCGTGGCTTCCTCCGTCGCCGACAGGCTCGCCGAGCTGCGCTTCGCGGGCGCGGTCGACGGCGCGGTCGCGGTGGGCGAGGCGCGCGGCGGCGAGCGGCTCCTGGTCCGCGTCGGCCTCTGGGTCCAGCGCGGCCGGGTGACGCGGGCCCGCTTCCGCGCCACCACCTGTGCCACGCTCCTCGCCTACGCCGACGCCGCCTGCGAGCGGCTGGAGGCGGGCGACGCCCCGGCCGGGCTCGACGCCGACGCGTTGCGCCGCGCCGTCGCCGGGGTCCACCCGGTGCACCACGATCGCGCCGCGCTCGTCGCCGCCGCCGTCCGCGCGGCCTGGCGGCGCGCGGCGGAGGGAGCGGCTCCATGAACGTCGCCTACGTCTTCTCGACACCCAACGCGTCGTTCATCCTCGAGAAGATGATCGTCCCGCAGCTCGAGGAGGGGCGGCACGGCGCCGCCGTCGCCGGGATGTTCTTCTTCGTCGACAACAACTACCTCCTGGTGCGCGGCAACCCGACCGGCGAGCGCCTCGCCGCGATCGCGCGGCGGACGGGCATGCTGCTCATGGGCTGCGACCAGTGCTGCTACCAGCGCGGGATCGCGGAGCGGCTCATCGAGGGGATCCCCATCGGCTGTTTCCCGGATCTCTACAAGGCCCTCTCCGGCGCCCGGATCGACCAGGTGATCACGCTGTAGCCTCGCGGCCGGGGTCCGCGCGCGCTACGCTCGCCGGGTGTGGTTCGACGCGCGCCTGCACGCCGGAGCGCTGGACGCCCGGCAGCTCGAGGACCTGGCGTTCTTCGGGATCGCCGGGGCCCTGGTGCCCGGCGACGACGCGGTCGGTCCGTCGAGCGGGGAGGCCCTGCGGCGCGACTGGGGCGCGCTCGCGGCCGCGGCCCGGCGGTTGCGCCGGGGCGGGTTCTCGGCCTACGCGGCGCTCGGCATCGCCCCGGGGCGCATCCCGGCGCGGGGGCTGGAGGCGCTGCTCGCCGAGCTGCCCTCCTGGCTGGGTCGCCCCGAGGTGGCGGCGCTGGCGGTCGGGCTGGAGGCCGGCGGTGAGCGCGAGGAGCGGGTGGTGGTCCGCCAGCTCGACCTGGCCCGCGAGCTCCGCCGGCCGGTGGTGGCGCGGCCGCCGCCGCGCGGGCGCGAGGCGGGGACGCGGCGGCTCCTGGCGGTGCTGGAGGCGGCGGAGCCCGACCCCGCGCGCGTGCTGGTGGGGCCGGTCGACGCACGAAACGTGAAGCTGGTGCGCGCTTTCGGCTACGCGGCGGGGCTGTGGCTCTCCGGAGCGCAGGCGCTCGAGGAGGCGGTGGGGGTGGTCGCGTCGCTCGGGCCGGAGGGGATCGTCCTCGGCTCCGACGCCGGGCTGGGCGGGGGCGATCCGCTGGCACTGGCGCGGGTGGCGGACCGGCTCGCCCGGGCGGGCCTCACCGACGCGGTGATCCGCCGGGTGTGCGGCGAGAACGCCGTGACGCTGCTGGGCGTGGACCTGCGGCTCCGCCCCGGCGACGGACGGCGGCGCCCGGCCCGGGCGCGGCGGTGATCGGGGCCTCGCCGCGGACCCAGCGCCCGCTCCGCCCGCCCGCCTTCTCCAGCAGCTCCACCGCCTCGATGCGCATGCCCCGCTCGTAGCGCTTGAGCATGTCGTAGACGGTCAGGCACGCGGCGGCGACGGCGGCGAGCGCCTCCATCTCCACGCCGGTCCGGTCCACGGTGCGGACGGTGGCGACCACCTCGACGCCGCCGCGGCGGGGGGTGGCCTCGACGTCGACGCCCGACAGGGCGATGGGATGGCAGAGCGGGACGAGGTCCGGGGTCTTCTTCGCGGCCATGACGCCGGCGAGCCGCGCCGCGGCGAGCACGTCGCCCTTCTCCACCTCCCCGGCGCGGACGCGCGCCACCGTGGCGGCGGCCATGGTGACGAAGCCCCGGGCGACCGCGACGCGCTCGGTCCGGGGCTTCGCGCCGACGTCGATCATCTTCATGCGGGGGCTCCTCCCCCGCCCCGGCGGCGGAGCCGCCCGGGCCCCTCCCTGTGCCTGCGCCCGCTCAAGCTCAGTCCCACATCTCCGTGGCGTGCTCGCCCAGCCAGCGCTCGGCGTCGATGGCCGCCATGCACCCCGTGCCCGCCGCGGAGACCGCCTGCCGGTAGCTGGGATCCGAGACGTCTCCCGCCGCGAACACGCCCGGCACGCTGGTGTACGTCGTGGGCGCTTTCACGGCGAGATAACCGACGTCGTTCATCGCCAGCTGGCCCCGGAAGAGCCTGGTGTTGGGCTCGTGGCCGATGCCCATGAAGACGCCCCTGAGCGGCAGCTCCCAGGTCTTGCCGTCGATCGTGCTCTTGAGGCGCACGCCGCAGACCGCCTTCCCGTCGCCGAGGATCTCGTCGATCACCGCCGAGAGGACGAGGTTGATCCGCGGGTTCTTCCGGGCGCGCTCCTGCATGATCTTGGAGGCGCGCAGCTCGCCGCGCCGGTGGACGACGTGCACCTTCGTCGCGAACTTGGTGAGGAAGGTGGCCTCCTCCATGGCGGTGTCGCCCCCGCCCACCACCGCCACCTCGACGCCGCGGAAGAAGAACCCGTCGCAGGTGGCGCAGGCCGACACGCCGCGCCCCTGGTAGGTTCGCTCCGACGGGATCTCCAGCCACTTGGCCGAGGCGCCGGTGGCGACGATCACCGCGTCCGCGGTGAAGAGCAGGTCCTCCTGCCAGAGCCGGAACGGCCGGACCGTGAAGTCGACCCGCGTGATCTCGGCGGGCACGAACCGCGTGCCGAACCGCTCCGCCTGCTTCTTCATCTTCTCCATCAGCTCGGGGCCGAGGATCCCCTCGGGGAACCCGGGGTAGTTCTCCACGTCGCTGGTGATGGTGAGCTGGCCGCCCGGCTGCATGCCCTCGAAGAGCAGCGGGCTCAGGTTGGCGCGCGCGGCGTAGAGCGCGGCCGTGTAGCCCGCCGGGCCGCTGCCGACGACGACGAGTCTCTCGTGCTGGGCCATCGCGTCCCCTCGCAGGAAGTGCGACTTCTTTAGCCTCTCGGAGCCGGAGTGTCGACCGGAAGGTTCGACGCGCTCCGGGACGCTTTGCTATCCTCGCCCGCGCATGGATCCCCAGGTGCTGCGCGCCTGCAGCCTGTTCCAGTCCCTCGGCTCCGACCAGGTCCGCAAGGTGGCGGCCATCGCCACGCACCGCGACCTGTCCGCGGGCGAGGCCATCTTCCGCGAGGGGGACGCCGGGGACGAGATGTACGTGGTGATGGCGGGACGGGTGCGGATCTCCAAGAACGTGCCGGGCGTCGGCGAGGAGGCGCTCACCATCCTCGACGCGGGCGCCTACTTCGGCGAGATGGCGGTGATCGACGACTCGCCCCGCTCCGCGGACGCCGTCGCGCACGCCGCCTGCGCGCTCGCCGTCATCGGCCGCGACGACCTCGACCAGCTGATGTTCGTGGACAAGGACCTCGCCTACGACCTGCTCTGGACGTTCGTCCGCACGCTCTCGGCGCGGCTCCGGGAGACGAACGAGAAGATCCGGGCGTTCTTCGCCATCGCCGGCGGCGGGCCGCGCTGACCGCCGAGGTCGCTTTCTCCCCCGCGACGCGGGGGAGAGGGTACGAACCACCATGGACGCCGCGCCGCGTGAGGGGCTCCCGTCACCGCCGCGCCCACAGGAGCACGCGCCGGTAGGTGTAGAGGAAGGGCCGCTCGTCGGGGAGCGCCGCCAGGAGCCGCTCGCGGTACCGCGCCAGGAACGCGCCCCAGACGTCCGGCGCGAGCCGCTTCTCGTAGTCGGTGAGGAGCGTCCCCCGGACCCACTCGACCACCTCGTCCCGCGCGGCCAGCGGGTGGCCGTACACCTCGACCCGCACGCGCCGGGCCCGGAACCCGGCGCGGAAGAGGAGCTGCGCGTACTCCTCCGGGGCGAGCACCGGGCTCCGCCGCACGTGACCGCCCAGCGCGTCCCGGAACGGCGGCTCGGCCGCGACGGCGCGCGCCAGGGCGTGGGAGGGGTGGTCCTCGTTCGCGGGCACCTGGACGGCGAGCTGCCCCCCCTCGCCGAGGCAGGCGGCGAGCCTGGGGAGCAGGCCGGCGTGATCCGGGACCCAGTGGAGCGCCGCGTTGGAGAGGACGAGGTCGTAGCCGCGGCCTGCGAACGCTCCGGCGTCGCCCGGCGCGAAGGAGAGCCCGCCCCCCGCGAGGGGACGGGCACGCTCCAGCATGGCGGGTGACGAGTCGACGCCGAGGGTCTCGCTCGCGCCGAGCCGCTCGTGCGCCAGGCGCGTCAGCTCGCCGGATCCGCATCCCAGATCGACGACGCGCATCCCAGGGTGCGGCTCGATCAGGGCGAGGAGGTCGAGGAACGGCGCGCGGCGCTCGTCGCGGAACCGCGCGTATCGGTCGGGATCCCACGCATCGCGTCGTTCGGGCGGGCCCAAGGTGTTGACCTCCCCGCCGTTTTAGCGGAATCTCCCCGGCGAGTTCCACCGCAAACCTGGCTTTCACACCCCCGGAGTCCCATGCGCATGCCCTCCCTCCTCGCCGTGGCGGCCGTCCTCACGATGGCTTGCCAGTCCTCCCGGTCCCAGCCGGCGCCCGCGGTGAGCGACCCCCAGAAGCTCGACCCCGCCACCCCCATGGCGCGCGTGAACGGGCAGACCATCACCGCCGCCGAGGTGGACGAGCTGGCCCGACGCGAGCTGAAGCAGCTCCAGCAGGCGTTCCAGGAGAAGGCCTACGACGTCCGCAACCAGCAGCTGGAGGGGCTCATCCGCAAGCGGCTCCTGGAGAAGAAGGCCAAGGAGCTGGGGACGACGCCGGAGGAGCTGCTCCAGAAGGAGGTCGTCGCGAAGATCCCGGACCCGACGGACGCCGAGATGCAGGCGCTCTACGAGCGCGCCAAGGCGGGCGGCCAGCAGCTCCCGCCGCTCGACCAGGTGAAGCCGGACATCGCCAAGTTCATCCGGCAGCAGCGGACGCAGCAGGCCATGACCGACTACTACGACCAGCTCAAGAAGGACGCCAAGGTCCAGATCCTCTTCGAGGCCCCCAAGGTCGAGGTCGCGGCCGAGGGGCCGGCCAAGGGGCCGGCCAAGGCACCGATCACCATCGTCGAGTTCTCGGACTTCCAGTGCCCCTACTGCGTGCGCGCCGAGGGGACGGTGAAGGACCTCCTCGCCGCCTACCCCGACAAGATCCGGCTCGTCTACCGCGACTACCCGCTCCCCTTCCACCAGAACGCGGAGAAGGCGGCCGAGGCGGCGCACTGCGCGAACGACCAGGGGAAGTACTGGGAGATGCACGACAAGCTCTTCTCCAGCCAGGAGCGGCTCGCGGTGCCAGACCTGAAGGGCTACGCGCGCGAGCTGGGCCTCGACGGCGCGAAGTTCGACCACTGCCTCGACGGCAACGACAAGGCGAAGCTGGTCGAGTCGAACAAGAAGGCGGGCGAGGAGGCGGGCGTGAACGGCACGCCGGCGTTCTTCATCAACGGGCGCGTCCTCTCCGGCGCGCTGCCGCTCGAGAAGTTCAAGGAGGTCGTGGACTCGGAGCTGGCCAGGAAGTAGCGGGTGGCGCGCCGGTCGCTCCGGTCCTAGATAAGGCCCGCCGCTCCCCGGCGGCGCCCGCGCCCGCGGGCGGTCCGGGCGGGGAGCGCGCGACGAAGATGAGCGGTGGTTACGGTCACGGTCGGGAGTCCGACGCCGGGCTCGGCGTGCGGCGGAAGACGCGCCCCCTGCGCATCGGCGGCGTCGCCATCGGCGGCGGCGCGCCCATCGCCGTCCAGTCGATGACCACGACGCAGACGGCCGATGCGGCGGCCACGCTGGCGCAGATCCGCCAGCTCGCCGAGGCGGGCGCCCACGTGGTCCGCATCGCGGTGCCGGACAAGGC
>DATIWK010000163.1:0-10372 GCA_035519395.1 Anaeromyxobacteraceae bacterium
CGATCGCTGCAGGGGTGCTCCTCCGGCCGTGAGCGCGGCGGCGGCGATCGGATGGGGCGGGTGGACGGCCGCGGCGCTCCCGGAGCTCGCGGGGCTGGCGGAGCGGGCCCGCGCGCTCGGCCCGATCATCGCGGCCGTCCTCGGCCTCGCCGGGCTGGCGCTGCTGCTCGCCGGCGCCCGCCGGCGCCGCCCCCTCGGCGCCGCCGGCGGGGCGGCGATCGGCGCGGTCGCGGCCCTGGCGGCGCGCGGCTGGATCTCGGCGGCGCTGGGCCTCGGCGTCCCGGCGGCGGCCACGCTCGCCGCCGCCGCGGGGGGCGTGGCGGGGCTGCTGTTCCCGGCGGCCTTCGCCTTCGCCGCGGGCGCGTTGCCCGGTGCGCTCCTGGGGTGGCACGTGCCGCTGGGCGGGAGCGCCGCCGCCGGCGCGGCGGCCGGCGCCGTGGCGCTGGGCGCGCTCGCGGCGTGGCTGGCGGGCGCGGTCGCCGCGCTCGTCTCGTCGGGCCTCGGGGCGGTGGCGTGCGCCGCCGCGTTGCTCGCCGCGCTCGGACCGCGCCCGGCCGCGGGCGAGCTGGCGTCGCATCCGGTGGCGCTGGCCGGCCTGGCGGCCGTGCTCTGGGTGGCGGGCGCCGCGTTCCAGCTCGGGCGCGGTCCGGCCGCTCCGCGGCAGCCCGCGGCGCCGGCTCCGCCGGCGGGCGACGGCAGGACCGAGGTGGTGCGGCTCTGACGGGCTTCCCCGGAGAACCCCGCTAGTCCGCGGGCGGACCCAGCAGCTCGAAGTCCGGGATCTCCTCGCGGAGGTAGTCGCGCAGCCGCGCGGTGAGCTTGGCCTCGATCTGCCGGGCCCGCTCGCGCGTCAGCTTGAAGTGCGTGCCGATGTGCTGCAGCGTCATGGGCTCGGTCCCGTCCGGCGGCAGGAGCCGGTGCTCGAAGATGTAGCGCTCCTTCTCGTCGGTGATCGTCCGGGAGAAGGTCTCGAGCTTCTCGCGGAAGAGGCGCTTGAGCTGCTCGTCGCCGATGGCCTCGTCGGCGGCGCCGGCCTGGGGGGCGGCGACGCGGTCGAGCCGCGTCTGCCGGGAGGCGTCGTCCTCGCCGCCCACCGGGGCGTCCAGCGACAGGTCGTCGCCGGCCATGCGCGCGGCCATCTCCTCCACGTCCTTCTCCTCGACCTGGAGGTTCCTGGCGAGCAGCCGGGGCGTGGGCTCGATGCCGCGGGCGAGCAGCTTCTCGCGCTCCTTGGCGAGGTTGAAGAAGAGCTTGCGCTGCGCCTGGGTGGTGCCGAGCTTCACCATCCGCCAGTTCTCCATGACGAAGCGGATGATGTAGGCGCGGATCCACCAGGCGGCGTAGGAGGAGAGCTTCACGCCGCGGAACGGGTCGTACTTCTTGACCGCCTGCATGAGCCCCATGTTCCCCTCCTGCACCAGGTCGAGGAGCTGGAAGGCGCTGCGGCGGTACTCGTGGGCGATCTTCACCACCAGGCGCAGGTTGGACGCGATCAGCCGGCGCGCGGCGTCGAGGTCGCCGGTCTCGTGGTACTTCACGGCGAGGTCGTGCTCCGCCTCGCGGGAGAGGATCGGGTAGCGGGAGACCTCCGCCATGTAGGCGCGGAGCGGGTCGTACCGGACGAGGCCGCCCCCGCCGGAGCCCCCGGTCTCGCCGCGGGCGGGCAGGCTCGGCACCGGGCTCGCGAGCTCGTCGTCTCGGGTCTGGTCCGGCATGGGGGGGGGAGGGGGCGCCGCGCGGGAAGTGGCGGCCGGGGTCGAGCGTTTGATATAGATGTCGCGCCCGCTGCGCAAGGCGCGTCGGGTCACACCCGGCGCATGGCGGGTTTCGCGGAACGGCGCGGGCCCCGGTCCAGAGGACCGGAGCCGACGCGGTTCGCAGCAGCGAGATGCCGCCATGCGCCTCCACGAGAGAGCGTGCACGCATGGAGAGCATCGATCCGGGCGCACCGGCCACGGCCGCGTCCGACTACGTTTCAGAGGCGTCCTTCGACGAGATGGGGCTGTCCGAGCCGGTTCGCCGGGCGGTGGCGGAGCGCGGCTACGTCCACCCCACGCCGGTCCAGGCGGCGACGTTCAAGCCGGCCCGCCAGGGCAAGGACATGATCGTCCGGTCCAAGACCGGCACCGGGAAGACCGCGGCGTTCGCGCTGCCCATCCTGGAGCGGATCCCCGACGGACGCCGCAAGCCCTCGGCGCTGGTCATGGCGCCGACGCGCGAGCTGGCGCTGCAGGTGGCGGACGAGTTCGCGGCGCTGGCGAAGCACCGCGACCTGCGCGTCGCGGCGATCTACGGCGGCGCCTCCATGAGCGAGCAGCTCGCCAAGCTGCAGGACGGGGCGGAGATCATCGTCGGCACGCCGGGCCGCATCTACGACCACATCCGGCGCAAGACGCTGCGGCTCGACCAGGCGATGGTGTCCGTGCTCGACGAGGCGGACGAGATGCTCAACATGGGCTTCTTCGAGGAGGTGACCCGCATCCTCGACCAGCTTCCCGAGGGCTGCCAGCAGCTCCTCTTCTCGGCCACCGTGCCCGCCGACATCGAGCAGATCATCCGCGAGCACCTGAAGGACCCGGAGACGATCCTGCTCTCCGGCGACGAGTTCAAGGTCGACAACATCGTCAACGTGATGTACCCGACCGTGGACGCCTACCCGAAGCCGCGCAACCTCCTCTACATGATCGAGACGGAGGAGCCGGAGTCGGCCATCGTCTTCTGCAACACCCGCAACGACACCTCGCTCGTCTCCGCGGTGCTGAACCGGAACGGCTACGACGCGGAGCTGCTCAACGGCGACCTCCCGCAGAAGGAGCGCGAGCGGGTGATGGCCAAGGTGAAGCGGGGCGAGCTGCGCTTCATGGTGGCGACCGACATCGCGGCGCGCGGCATCGACATCTCGGACCTGTCGCACGTCATCAACTACTCCCTCCCGGAGGACCCCGCGGTCTACCTCCACCGCGTGGGGCGGACCGGGCGCATGAGCAAGAAGGGGACGGCGCTGTCGCTCGTCTCCGGCGCCGAGCTCAACACCCTCACCGCGCTCCAGAAGAAGTACGGCGTGGTCTTCGAGCAGCGCACGCTGCCCACCGCGGAGCAGGCGCGCAAGGTCTGGACCGACCGGCACGTCGCGGAGCTGAAGGACGCGATGAGCGCGTCGATCTTCGAGGCCTACATCCCGCTCGCCCAGGAGCTGAAGGGGCGCGGCGACGGCGAGTACCTGCTCGCCTTCGCGCTCAAGTACTTCTTCACGCACCACCGGATCGAGAAGGTCGCCGATCGCGAGAAGGCCGAGCACAAGCGCGAGGAGCACGAGCGAAAGGAGCACCGCGTCGAGCACCGGGCCGAGGGCCGCGGCGAGGGCCGCGGCGAGCGCAGCCGGGGGCGCGGCGGGGAGCGCGAGGGCGGCCGGGGCGGGCGCGAGCGGCGGGGCGATCGCCTGGACCGCGGCGACCGGCGCCCGCGCAACGGCGAGCTGCGCGTGTCGGCCGAGCGGCCGTCGGCGGATCTCCCGGCCACGCCGGCCGTCGAGGTGGCCGCCACGTCGCCGGCGCACGAGGCCGAGGCGGAGGACAGGGCGCCCCAGGGGCCGCCCCGGTCCCGCATCTTCCTCTCGCTGGGCGAGCAGGACGGCGCCGACGAGGCGAAGGTCCGCGAGGCCGTCGCCGCCCTGGCGCCCGGCGTCGAGGTGCTCGGGGTGGAGCTGCGGCGGAGCCACGCGTTCGTGCTGGTGTCCCCCGAGGCGCAGGACGCCGCGGTGGGCGCGCTCCACGGCAAGGACTGGAACGGGAAGGCGCTGACGGCGGAGAAGGCGCGGCGGCGGCGGCGCTAGTCCGCGCTTCGCGGCTCGAGATCGGCGCATTCCGTCCGGGGCGAACGGGGCGCCGCCCGCTGCCCTCACGCGACCGTGCGCTCCGGCCGGCGCTGCAGCGCCTCCGCGACCGCCGCCCGGACCGCGTCAGGCGAGATC
Organism: Anaeromyxobacteraceae bacterium; assembly: GCA_035519395.1. Taxonomy (GTDB): domain Bacteria; phylum Myxococcota; class Myxococcia; order Myxococcales; family Anaeromyxobacteraceae; genus Anaeromyxobacter. The sequence goes on from DATIWK010000163.1 coordinate 3,971, forward strand.
GGCTTGTCGAGGACCCGCTCCGGCCGGGTGGCGACGAAGTCGGCGGCCGCGCGCGTGAACGCGCCGCCGGTGACGAAGAGCATGCCGGCCGCGAGGTCCGGGGCGATCCGCGAAAGCTCCGCGTGCAGCTCCACGCCGTTCAGGCCGGGCATGGCGAGGTCGGTCAGGACGAGGTCGAAGCGCTCGCCGTCCTGAACCCTCCGCAGGGCATCGCGGGGATCGGAGACGGCGACCACCTCGTGCTCGGGGCGGAGGACCCGCTCGACGAGCTGGCAGAACAGGGGCTCGTCGTCCACCACCAGGATGCGGCCGCGCCGGGGGGCGTGAAGCGGCGGAGAGGCCGCTGCCACCGGCTCCAGGTCCGCCGACGGAGGGAGCGAGACGCGGAAGGTCGATCCCTTCCCCACCTCGCTCTCCACCTCGATCTCGCCGCCGAAGGCGGCGACGATGCCGTGGCAGATGGCGAGCCCGAGGCCCGTCCCGACCCCGACCGGCTTGGTGGTGAAGAAGGGATCGAAGATCCGGTCGCGGTTCTCGGGCGGGATCCCGCAGCCGCTGTCGCGCACCTCGACGACCACCTGCCCGCGCCCGTCCAGGCCCGCCCCGACGAAGATCTCGTTCCGCTCGGCCTGTCCCTCGGGGATGGCCTGCGCCGCGTTGACGATCAGGTTGAGGAACACCTGCGTGAGGCGCGACTCGTTCCCCATGACCGGAGGCACGTCCGCGAGGTCGGTGACCAGGCGGGCGCGGCTGCGGATGACGGCGTCCCCCAGGTTGAGCGCGGCCTGCACCACCCGGCCCACGCACACCGGGACGCGCTCGTCCTCCTCGGCGCGGGAGAGGACCTTCAGGTCGCGGACGATCCTGCGCACCCGGTCCGCTCCGTCCTGGGCCTCGTGGAGCGCCTGCCGGCACTCGGCGACCACCTTCCCCAGGGCGGCGGTCGAGGCGCGCCCCTGCGCGATGGCCGCCCCGGCCGACCCGAGCGCGTCGTGGGCGTAGTCCACGTTCCCGATCACGTAGGCGAGCGGGTTGTTGATCTCGTGCGCCACGCCCGCGGCGAGGGTCCCCACCGACGCCATGCGATCGGCGATCTGCAGGCGCGCCAGCATCCGCTTCCGCTCCGTGATGTCCGCGCAGGTCCCCACGATGCGCGTCGCGCGCCCCCGCTCGTCGCGCGCGACCACGTGCGCGCGGGCGAGCATCCACATCCACTCCCCCGACCCGGTCCGGACGCGGTGCTCGAACTCGAGCGTGCTCCGGGTCCCCTCCGTCGCGCCCTTCAGCTGCTCGCCGATCACGGGCACGTCGTCGGCGTGGACGTAGGTGAACAGGTCCTTCCCGGTGCGCGGGGTGACCGCCTCGGGGTACCCGTACGCCCGGGCCCACCGCGGGCAGTACATCGAGTCCTCGTCCAGGTTCCAGTCCCAGACCACCTCGGTCGTCGCCTCGATCGCGAAGCGGAGCCGCTCCTCCGACTGCCGCAGGGCGTTGAGGTCTCGCCGGCGCTGGGCGCGGTGGAGGAGGGTGAGGCCGATCGCGAAGGCCAGCACGGCCCAGGGGCCGGCCAGCAGCGCGATGGTGGTCCACCACGAACCGAGCGAAGGCCAGGGTCCGGCCGTCACGCGACGCTCCTCCCTCCGCGGTCTATCCGCGCCGTCCCCCGACGGCGGGCCCATCATACTCGAAAACCCACGCCCGGCGGCGATGTGCGCGTTCCGGACACGCGCGCCCACCTCGGCGCGGATGCGGGGTGAGGGGGATCACATCGCTTCACCTGCCGTCCGTGGTCGCATGTTGACGCGGCTGCGGTTCCGCGGTGGAGTCGGTGAACCGCCCGCGCCGGTCCCCGCCCTGCGGGTGCCGGGGGCGATGTCCACCTGCGGTCGATCCGATCGCGAAGAACCGGGAGAGAACCATGACGCTCCGGAAGACAACACTGGCGCTCGGCACTGCGATCGCGCTCGCGGCGTGCGGCGGCAGCAGCGACTCGGGACGCACCATCGGCTACACCGGCAAGACCTCGCTCGCCGCCATCACCGACGCGAACGCCCAGACCGTCGCGGCGGGGGCGATGGGCGCGTCGGACTTCGCGAGCGCCGGAGACACCGGCGGCGGCAGCAGCACGGTGAGCGTGGGCAGCAGCGGAACGTCCCCGCAGAAGCCGGTGCACGCGCTGGCGCTGCTCGAGCGCGCCGGCCGGCAGCTTCCGCTGCGGATCTCCGCCGTGATGCGGTCCCAGACCGAGTCCTGCAAGGTCAGCGGATCGGTGTCGGTCACCGCCAGCCTCGCGGACGCGAGCCAGGACCCGGTGCTCCACTCCGGCGACTGGATCCAGTTCACGTACAAGCAGTGCACGGACGACCTCGGGGTCGTCGTCAACGGCATCCTCCGCGAGGACCTCACCGCGACCGACGGCGTGATTCCGAGCAGCTCGGATCCGTACCAGATGACGAGCGGGTTCGCCTACGGGATGAAGGTCACGATGGTGAGCTTCTCCATCTCGGAGGCGGACGGGACCTACGCCGGCGTCACCGGCGACATGGCCCTCGACCTCCTGTGGAACGCAGGCACCTACGAGCTCTCCGCGACGGTCCACGGCACGTCCATCGCGATGGAGGCCGGGACCGGCAGCACCGTCACCGCCTCGTCGCTGCTCGCGGGCGCCGGCGGGGCCGGCAGCTACTCGTTCCAGTCGATCGACGAGTTCACCGACGCCACCGCCAGCACCCTGGCCGCCTCGCAGTTCGGCGCGAGCGCCCGGATGTGCAGCCTCGAGCTCGACGGCTGCGTGGACCTCGACGTCGACCCGCCGCTGCGGACGCTGGCGGGCGACCTCCACCCGAGCACCGGCGCGATGCTCATCACCGGCAGGAACGGCGGCACCGTGGACCTCGTCGCGGTGGACGCCGACCACGTGTCGCTCACCTGGGACGTGGACGGCGACGACGGCCCGGCGGAACCGAGCACGCTCGACACGACCTGGGCCTGCCTCGCCGGCATCTGCGGCTGATCTCGGATCGCGCGCGCGGCCAGGAGCGCCCCTCGACGCCGGGGCGCTCCGCGCCGCTCGCTTAGCGCATGGGTCGGGGAGGAACTCCCCCGCCTGGTCACGCGAAGATCTTTCGAGTGAGCCCACCGGAGGTGCGCAGGCGCCTCGCGGCGGGCCCCCGCTCCCGGCGAGGGCACCGGCACAGCCGTCCCGGTTGAGGACCCTCGAGCCTGGGACGTGCATGCGCGCACGCGCACGTTAGCTTACTCCCCGTCAAGTCTCGCCGTGGCGCAGTCGCCGTCGCACGGGCCCGGCCCGGATGGCCCCGGGCCGCATGGGCCCAGGAGCCAAAGACATGGAACAGCTCAAGTCCCGGGCCCGCCTGGCAAGCGGCTTCACGCTGCTCGAGCTGCTCGTCGTCATGGTCATCATCGGCCTGCTGGCGGGGTTCGTAGCGCCGCGCTACTTCGCCCAGGTCGGCAAGTCGCAGGTGAAGGTCGCGCGCGCGCAGATCGACGCGCTCGACAAGGCGCTCGACCAGTTCCGGCTCGACCTCGGGCGCTATCCGACGAGCGAGGAGGGGCTTCAGGTGCTCGTCGCGCAGCCGAGCGGCGAGGCGAACTGGGCGGGGCCCTATCTCAAGAAGGGCGTCCCCCCCGACCCGTGGGGCCGGCCCTACGTCTACCAGCAGCCCGGCTCGCACGGCGGTGACTTCGACCTGTTCTCCTACGGCAAGGACGGCCGCGCGGGCGGCACCGGCGAGGACGCCGACGTCACGAACTGGTGACGCGCACGGCCGTGTCGCCGCTGCCCGGCGAAGGCCGCGGGCCACTGCGGCGCGGCCGTGGGGCTCGCCCGCGCCTCCCTCGGTTTCGCGCCTGCTCCGGGGAAGCCTCGTTCGGGATGAACGGCTCCGCGCACGGGCCGTGCCGGCGGCGCCCCTCGACCGCGGGACGTTGTGCGCCGCATTGCGCTCGGGGTGAAATGAATGCCACCGGACATTTCCAGATGCCGATCGGCCGCTTGAGCCGGGTCCCGGCCCCCGGCGAGCGCTCGCCGAAACGGGCTTCCTCCCGGCTGGGTTCAGGGATTTCCCGTATTGGGATCGGCTGCGTCCGTGAACAAAACCGAGGCAGGCTCGGCCATCCAACCTTGGCCGGACATCACGAAAGAGACCCAGACGGAGGATGAGGACGCGTGCGCTTTCGTATCACCACCTTCGACGGTGGCCAGGGGGTCGCGATCCTGGAGATGGACGCGCTCGACGAGGCCGACGCACACCGCCAGGCCATCGCGCGTGGCCTGCGCGTGCTCGCCATCCAGGCCGCGCGCTGGAAGGTCTCGCGGCGCGCGCGCCTGTCGCTGGTCGCGTTCAGCAACGAGCTCGTCGCGCTGCTCGAGGCCGGCCTGTCGCTCGTCGAGGCGATCGACGCCCTGACCGAGAAGGAGCGCGACGAGTCGGTCCGGCATCTGCTCGAGGGGCTGCGCCGGCGCCTGTACGAGGGGCAGAGCCTGTCCGTCGCGCTCGGCGAGTTCCCGGGCAGCTTCCCCACGCTCTACGTCGCGACCGTGCGCGCGAGCGAGCGCAGCGGCGCGATCTCCGAGGCGCTCCGCCGCTTCGTCGCCTACCAGCAGCAGATCGACTTGCTCAAGAAGCGGCTCATCAACGCGTCGATCTACCCGGCGGTGCTGCTCGCGGCCGGCACGCTGGTCCTGCTCTTCCTGGTCGCCTACGTCGTGCCGCGCTTCTCCGGCATCTACGAGGAGATCGGCGGCGAGCTGCCCCTCGCCTCGAAGGTGCTGATGCAGTGGGGGCGGCTGCTCGAGGCGCACGGCCTCGCCGTGCTGGCCGGCTTCGTCGCCTGCGCCGCCCTCGCCGGCTGGGGCGTGCTCCGGCCCGGGTTCCGCGCGGCGGTCGGCCGCCTGCTGGCCCGCATCCCGATGGTCGGGTACCGGATCGAGCTCTACCAGCTCGCGCGCCTGTATCGCACGGTCGGCATGCTGCTCCGCGGCGGCCTGCCGGTCGTGACCGCGTTCGAGATGACGGGCGGCCTGCTGGCGGCGGCCGCCCGGCCGCGGCTGGCGGCCGCCACCCGCGCCGTGCGCGAGGGGCGCTCGCTGACGGACGCGCTCGCCGCCCAGGGCCTCACCACGCCGGTCGCCGAGCGCATGCTCCAGGTGGGCGAGCGCAGCGGCAACATGGGCGAGATGATGGAGCGGATCGCGGCGTTCTACGACGAGGAGCTGTCTCGCTTCGTGGACACGGCGACGCGCCTCATCGAGCCGGCCATGATGACCGTGATCGGCCTGGTCATCGGCCTCATCGTCGTGCTCATGTACTTCCCCATCTTCGAGCTGGCCGGGAGCATCCGGTGAGCGCGGCGCGCGACCCAGGGCCGGCCGGGACGGTCATCCCGCTCATCCGCGCGCGCGGGGAGCTCGATCGGCTGGCGGAGCGCGCCGAGCTGCACGCCGAGCTGGCGGTGCAGCCCGCCGAGACCCTGGACGACTTGGAAGGCGCGGAGTCGGCGGAAGGCCTGGACGGCGCCGACGCCGCGGAGGCGGAGGACGCGCTCTACGCCGCCGCCCTGGACGACGTCGAGATCGTGGAGGACGTCGAGGACCCGGCCCGGCCGGACTCGCCCGCCCCGCTGTCGCTTTCGGAGGACGCGCTGCGCGCGGCGGTCGCGAGCGCCGCCGCGGGCGGCCGCTCGCCGGTCGCGGTGCTGGCCGAGACCAGCGGCCTCGACGGCGACGCGCTGGCCCGCGCGCTCGGCGCGGCGCTGCGCTACCCGGTGCTGGAGAGCGCGGCGCTGATGGCGCTCGCGCCGGCCTTCGACCTGCTCGGGCCCACCGACGCGGCCCGGCGCGGCTGCGTGATCGTGAAGCGCGACGACGAGCACCTCGCCGTCATCGGCGACCCCTTCGACCTGGCGCTGCGCGGCTGGGTCGAGCTCAAGGTCCCGCAGAGCCTCTCCTGGCACCTCGCCGCCCCCGACGAGATCAGGGCCTACGTCGCGAAGCACGAGCAGGATCTCAAGGCGATGGACGTCGCGGCGGTGGCCGGCGGCGGCGAGAAGGCCGCCGACGCCGACGTCGAGAACCTGTCGCTCGCCACCATCAGCGCGGACACGAGCCCGGTGGTCAAGCTCGTGCACTCGACCATCTACGACGCCCTCAAGGCCGGCGCGAGCGACATCCACCTCGAGACGCGCCCGGGCGGCCTCGCGGTCCGGTACCGCGTGGACGGCGTGCTCGTGCACGTGGTGACGCTCGGCGGCGCGGACCTCTGCGAGCAGGTGATCTCGCGCGTCAAGGTGATGAGCGAGCTCGACATCGCCGAGCGGCGCGTGCCGCAGGACGGCCGCTTCCGGCTCGCCCTCAAGGGCCGGCCGATCGACTTCCGCGTC
>DATIWK010000164.1:0-16848 GCA_035519395.1 Anaeromyxobacteraceae bacterium
ACGGGCTCGCCGCGCTGCGGGCGGGCCGGCGCGAGGAGGCCCTCGCCGCATTCCAGGACGCGCTGGGGCTGGCGGCCCGCATCCCCAACGTCATGGAGCCGCGGGTCCGGGCGGCCCTGGCCCGCGCCGGGTAGCGGCGTCCCCGGGCGCGCCAGCACGGCGCGCCTGGTGTACTTTGGCCCGATGGCGCCCAGGACCCCGAGGGAGCGGCCGAGCGAGCGGCCGACCGTGCCCCTTCCCGGCTCGACGCCGCCCTACGGCGGCGAGGGCGCCGTCGACGCCGAGGAGCTGGCGCCGGGGGCGCGCGCCGGCGCCTGGGAACTGGTGCGGTTGATCGGGCACGGGGGGCACGGCGCCGTCTACCTCGCCAGCCACCGGGAGAACGGCCGGCGCGCCGCGCTGAAGGTGCTCTCGCGCCGGTTCGCCGACTCCCCGGAGATGGCCAGCCGCTTCGTCCGGGAGGGGCGCATCCTCTCGCGCCTGCGGCACCCCAACGTCGTCGAGATCCTGGAGCTGGGGATGCTCCCCGACGGCAGGCCGTACTGCGCCATGGAGCTGCTGGAGGGGCGCAGCCTGCTGCAGCTCCTCGACGCCCGCGGCCGGCTCCCGGTGGTGGAGGCGCTCGAGATCCTCGCGCCGGTGTGCGCGGCCCTGGAGGCGGCCCATCGCGAGGGCGTGGTGCACCGGGACGTGAAGGCCTCCAACGTCTACGTGGAGGCGGGAGATCCACCCCGGGTGAAGCTGCTCGACTTCGGCGTGGCGCGCACCGCCGAGGCGGCGGACGCCGCGCTCACCGCGGTCGGGCAGCGGGTCGGGTCGGCGCACGCCATGGCGCCGGAGCTGATCCGCGGCGAGCCGGTGGACGCGCGCGCCGACGTGTACGCGCTCGGTGTCCTCACCTTCCAGCTCGTCACCGGGACCCTTCCCTTCTGGTCCGAGGATCCCTTCGAGCTGGAGCGGCTCCACCTCGCCGCGCCGCCGCCCAAGGCCGGCCGGCTCGCGCCGGTCTCGCCCGCCGTCGACGCGGTCGTGGAGCGCGCGCTCGCGAAGCAGCCCGGCGACCGGTTCTCGTCGGCCGCCGCGTTCCTCGAGGCGCTGCGCGCGGCCGCAGGGCACGGCGCCCGCGCCGCGGAGCGGACGGCGCGCGGGGTGGCCGTCCACGCCTCCGTCGCGGCCGATCCCGACGCGGACGAGGACCAGCTCCTGCTCGCGGCGGAGGCCGAGGAGGAGGCGGCGCGGGTGCTGGCAGAGGCGGGGTTCTCGCTCGACGTCCGGGCCGGCGGGATCGTCCTCGCCAGCCTCGTCCTCCCCGAGTCCGAGCTGGCCGCGCGCGCCGGCCGCGCCGGTGCGGTCGCGCTGGCGCGGGAGGTGCGCGACCTCGTCGCCGGCCTGGTGGGTCCCGGCGCACGCGTCCAGGTCTGCGTGCACGCGGGCGAGGTGCGGCTCGGCCCCGGGGACCGGCGCGCCGGCGGCGCCCTGTTCCGGACCGCGGAGTGGGTGCGCGACGCGCCCGGCGGGTTCTGGGCCACGCCGCAGGCGCTGGAGTGACCGGTTTGCGCCAGGGGATCTCCGGGGGGTAAGCTGCTGCTGCCTCGAGGGATCGCCCGGCGCCTCCGCCGCACGATGAAGAGCACAGGTCGAGACGGCGGGCCCGCTGGACCCGGCGAGGGGAGACGGATCGCGCTGACCGGCACGGTCCAGGGGGTCGGGTTCCGCCCGTTCGTCTTCCGCCTCGCCCACGCCACCGGCGTGGCCGGCCGCGTCCGGAACGACGCGGCGGGGGTGACCGTCGAGGCGTTCGGCGCGGCCGAGGACCTGGACGCCTTCGAGGCGCGCCTGCGCCGCGACGCCCCGCCCGCCGCCGTCATCGAGGACGTCCGCACCGAGCGGATCCCCTCGGAGCCGGTCCGCGGCTTCGAGATCGTGGCCAGCGGAGCGGCCGCCGAGCGCCGCGTGGTCATCCCCCCCGACCTCGCCACCTGCGCGGCCTGCGCCGCCGAGGTGCGCGACCCGTCCGACCGGCGCCACCGCTACGCGTTCACGAACTGCACCGACTGCGGTCCCCGCTTCACCATCGCGCTCGACGTCCCCTACGACCGGCCCGCCACCACCATGGCCGGGTTCCGGATGTGCGCCGACTGCGCGCGCGAGTACCAGGATCCGCTCGACCGGCGGTTCCACGCGCAGCCCAACGCCTGCCCCGCCTGCGGCCCGCGGCTCTCGCTCCTCGACGCCGCCGGCGCACCGGTGGCGAGCGACGACCCCCTGCGCGACACGGCCGCGGCCCTGCGCGCCGGCCTGATCGCGGCGGTGAAGGGCATCGGAGGCTACCACCTCGCCTGCGACGCCACCTCCACCGCGGCGGTCGCCGCGCTGCGCGCGCGCAAGCGCCGCGACGAGAAGCCGCTCGCGGTGATGGTCGCCGATCTCCCGGCGGCGCGCGCGATCGCGAACCTCACCGAGGCCGAGGCCGAGCTGCTCTCCTCCGTGGAGCGCCCCATCGTCCTCTGCCGGCGCCGCGCCGGCGCCCCGCTCGCGCCGGAGGTCGCGCCCGACAGCCCCGTCGTCGGCCTCCTGCTGCCGTACGCCCCGCTCCACCTCCTGCTCCTCGCCGAGGCGGGCCGGCCGCTGGTGATGACCAGCGGGAACCTCTCGGAGGAGCCCATCGCCTTCGAGGACGCCGACGCGCGCGAGCGGCTCGGCGGCATCGCCGATCTCTTCCTGGTCCACGACCGCCCCATCGCCTCGCGCTGCGACGACTCGGTGGCGCGCGTGGTGGCCGGCCGCCCCATGGTGATGCGCCGCGCGCGCGGGTGGGTCCCGCGCCCGGTGCGCGTCCGCCGCCCGTTCCCGCGCCCCATCCTGGCGGTGGGCGCGCAGCTCAAGAACGTCTTCTGCCTGGCGCGCGGCGAGGAGGCGACGCTCGGGCCCCACGTGGGCGACCTCGACGACCTGGCGACCTACGCGTCCTTCGAGGCGGCCGTGGCCCGGCTCGAGAAGTTCCTCTCCTTCCGGCCGGAGGCGATCGCCTGCGACCTGCACCCCCTCTACCTCTCGACCCGCTATGCCCGCGAGCGCGCCGCGGCCCTGGGCGTGCCGCTCCTCCAGGTGCAGCACCACCACGCCCACGTCGCGAGCGCGATGGCCGAGCACGGCCTCGACGGTCCGGTCCTGGGGCTCGCCTGGGACGGCACCGGGCTCGGCACCGACGGTACCGCGTGGGGAGGCGAGCTGCTCCTCGCCGGAAGCGCGCGGTTCGAGCGGCTCGCGACGTTCCGGCCGGTGCCGCTCGCCGGCGGGGACCGGGCCATCCGCGAGCCCTGGCGGATCGCCCTGGCGGTGCTCCTCGACGCCTTCGACGGCGACCCGCCGCTGGGCCGGCTCCCCCTCTTCTCCTCGATCCCGCCGCGCGAGGTGGAGGTGGTGCGCCGGATGCTCGCCGCGGGCGTGAACGCGCCGCCCGCCCACGGCGCCGGCCGCGCCTTCGACGCCGCGGGCGCGATCGCGCTCGGCCGCGCCGTGTCGCGCCACGAGGGGCAGGTCGCGCTGGCGCTCGACAACGCGGCGGCGGGCGAGGCGCCGCCCTACCCGTTCGAGGTCGACGGCGGCAGCGACCCCTGGCAGCTCGACCTGCGCCCCCTCTGGCGCGCGCTCGCGGCGGACGTCGCCGACCGCCAGCCGGCGGGGCTGGTGTCGTCCCGGTTCCACGGGGCGCTCGCCGCGGCCGGCGCCGAGCTGGTTCGCCGGGCCGCCCGCGCCCACCCGGGGCTGCCGGTCGTCCTCACGGGCGGCTGCTTCCAGAACGCCCGCCTGGCGGAGGCGCTGCTGCGCGAACTCTCGGGCGATTTTCGGGTATACCTGCACGGCCGCGTCCCCCCCGGGGACGGCGGGATCGCGCTCGGGCAGGCCGCGGTGGCCGGCGCCGCGCCGTGAGCGAGGGGCAAGGAGAAGGTCCACATGTGCCTCGGGGTGCCAGGGAAGGTCGTCGCCATCGACGGGCTCAAGGCCACCGTCGACTTCTTCGGCGTTCGGAAGGAGCTGCGGCTCGACATCGTGGACGAGCCGGTCACCGTCGGCGACTACGTGCTGAACCACGTCGGCTTCGCCATCCGCCGCATCCCGCCCGAGGAGGTCCAGGAGACGCTGGCGCTCTTCGACCAGATCCTGGAGATCAGCGGCGCGAAGGACGATCTCATGGCCGCGGACGTGCGCGGCGAGATCGCCGCCGGGAAGGACAAGGCGTCGTGAGCGCCGCCGATCCCTTCAAGGAGCTGAAGTTCCGCGACCCGGAGCGCGCCCGGGCGCTCGCCGACGCGCTCCGCCGCAACGTCGAGGCCATCGGGCGGCCGGTGTCGGTGATGCACGTCTGCGGAAGCCACGAGCAGGCCATCGCCCGTTTCGGGCTGCGGGCGGTGCTGCCGGACGGGCTCGACCTCATCATGGGCCCGGGCTGCCCGGTGTGCGTGACCGACGGCCCGGAGGTGGACGAGGCGGTGGCGCTGGCGCTGGGCGGCGCCCGCGTGTGCACCTACGGTGACATGCTCCGCCTCCCCGGCACGCGGCTGTCGCTCGCCGACGCCCAGGGCGAGGGCGGGCAGGTGGACGTGGTCTACTCGGTCGCCCAGGCGGCGGAGATCGCCGGCCGGCACCCGCACCAGGAGGTGGTCTTCCTGGCGTCGGGCTTCGAGACCACCGCGGTCGCGACGGCGGCGATCGCCCTCACCGAGCCCCCCAGGAACTTCTCGATCCTCTCGGTCCACAAGTACGTGCCGGCGGCCATGGAGGTGGTGGCGGAGAGCCCGGAGACCGACATCGAGGGCTACCTGGCCGCGGGCCACGCCGCGACCATCACCGGCTGGGGGATCTTCGAGCCGTTCGCGGCCCGCACCGGCTGTCCGGTGGTGGTGGCCGGGTTCGAGCCGCTCGACATCCTGGCCGCGGTGGTGAAGCTCACCGAGCTCATGAAGGAGAGGCGGCCCGAGGTCTTCAACGCCTACCCGCGCTGCGTCACGAAGGAGGGGAACCTCCCCGCCCAGAAGACCCTCTGGAAGGTCTTCGAGCAGCGCGACGGCGTCTGGCGGGGCATCGCCACGGTGCGCGGCGGCAACCTCGACCTCCGGCCGGAGTGGAGCCGCCTCGACGCCCGCCGCCGCCTCCCCATCGACACCTCCGCCGTGCGCGACGCCTCGGCCGCGGCCGAGGCGAAGGGCTGCATCTGCGGCGCCATCATGCTCGGCCTGGCCACGCCCACCGAGTGCTCGCTCTACGGCAAGCAGTGCCTCCCCGAGTCGCCCGTCGGCGCCTGCATGGTGTCGTCGGAGGGGACCTGCCGCATCTGGCACACCTACGGTGGGGTGCCCGACCTGAGGAACGTCGGGTGACCCGAAATGGATAAGGGCGGCGGCCTCAAGATCGGCCTCAAGCACGGCTCCGGCGGGCGCGCCATGCGCCAGCTGATCGAGGAGGTGTTCCTCTCGCTGGCGTCGCCGGTGGACGGCATCGGCCTCTCGGCGCTCGACGACGGCGCCGCCATCCGGGTGGGCGATCGCTGGCTGGTCATCACCACCGACTCGCACGTCGTCCACCCCATCTTCTTCCCCGGCGGGGACATCGGCCGCATCTCCGTCTCGGGTACGGTGAACGACCTCGCCATGATGGGCGCCACCGAGCCGCTGGGGCTCACCTGCGCGGTGATCCTGGAGGAGGGGTTCCCGCGCGAGGCGCTGGAGAGGATCGTCGCCTCCATGCGCGAGACGGCCCGCGAGGCGAACGCGCCGGTGGTGACCGGCGACACCAAGGTGATGGGCAAGGGCGAGGTGGACGGGATCGTCCTCAACACCGCCGGCGTGGCGTTCGCCGACCGGGTGGTGAGCGACGCCGGGCTCGCCGCGGGCGACGTCCTCATCGTGACCGGCACCATCGGCGACCACGGCATGGCCATCATGGCCCGGCGCCACGACCTCGGGCTCGAGGGCGACCTCCGCTCCGACGTCGCGCCGGTGAACGGGCTGGTGCGCGCGGCCCTCGCCGCCGGGGGCGAGGACGTGGTCGCCATGAAGGATCCGACGCGGGGGGGCGTCGCCGGCGTGCTCCACGAGATGGCGCACAAGGCCCGGGTCGGCATCGTGGTCGAGGAGCGGAAGGTCCCGGTCCGGGACGAGGTCCGTGCCGCGGCGGAGATCGTCGGCATCGATCCGCTGCTGGTCGCGAACGAGGGCAAGGCCGTCATCGGCGTGCGCGCCCGCTCGGCCGAGCAGGTGCTGGCCGCCATCCGGGCCCACCCCCTCGGCCGGAACGCGGCGGTGTTCGCGCACGCCATCGCCGAGCGGCCCGGATCGGTGATCCTGGACACGGGGCTGGGGCGGCGGCTCCTGGCCGAGCCAGAGGGCGAGCTGCTGCCGCGGATCTGCTGATGCACGAGTACTCGCTGGTCCAGGCGCTGGTGACGCGCGTCGAGGAGGAGGCCCGGCGCCGCGGCGCGCTCGCCGTCCACCGCCTCTCGGTGCGCGTGGGGGAGCTGGCCGGCGTGGACGCGGAGCTGTTCCGGACCGCGTACCAGACGTTCCGCGCCGGCACGATCTGCGAGAACGCACCGCTCGACGTGAAGCAGGTGGCGGCCACCTGGTCGTGCCCGCGGTGCGACGGACCCATACCCCGCGGCGCGATCCTGCGCTGCGCGGCCTGCGACCAGCCCGCCCGGCTCGACGAGGGCTCGGACGCGCTGATGCTCGACGGAATCGAGATGGAGGTGCCCTGATGTGCACGACCTGCGGCTGCGGCGACCCGGAGATCGTCCCGGTGGAGCTGCACGAGAAGATCCTGGCCGGCAACGACCGCGCCGCCCGCCACAACCGCGAGCACTTCCTGGAGGCCGGCGTCCTGGCGCTCAACCTCATGGGCTCCCCGGGAGCGGGGAAGACCGCGGTCCTGGAGGCGACCGCGAAGGCCGCCGCCGCCAAGGGCTGGCGGCTCGGCGCGGTCTCGGCCGACCTCGCCACCGACAACGACGCCGTGCGCCTGGAGAGGGCAGGCATCCCGTCGAAGGCCATCACCACCGGCCAGGCCTGCCACCTCGACGCCGAGCTGGTCCACCGCTCGCTCCACGGCTTCCCCTGGCAGGAGACCGACGTCTTCTTCATCGAGAACGTGGGGAACCTCGTCTGCCCGGCCATCTACGACCTCGGCCAGCGCGCCAACGTGGTGGTGCTCTCGGTCACCGAGGGCGAGGACAAGCCGCTCAAGTACCCGGTGATGTTCAAGGTGGCGGACCTGGTGCTCCTCACCAAGTGCGATCTGGTGCCACACCTCGACGTGGACCTCGCCAAGGTGCACGACGCCATCGCGCGCGTCATGCCGAGGCCGCGGGTCGTCGAGGTGTCGGCGCGCACCGGCGCCGGGATCGACCGATGGGTCGCGTGGCTCGAGGAGCTCAGGCGCCCCATCACCCGGCCCGCGGTCCCGCGCCCGCACACCCATTCCGCCGGCGAGAGCGCGCACCGGGACGGCTCCGGTGGCACGGACCACGCCGCCGCGCACCCCCACGCGCACGAGCACGAGCACGTTCACGAGCACGTCCACGCGCACGGCGGGACCGCGCACAGCCACCCCCACGCGCACGAGCACGCGCACGGACACCGGCACGACTCGGCCGGCGACGTCCACGAACACGGCCTCGGCATGCACGCCCACGCGGGCGACGGCGAGCGCAGTCACGACCACGCCCACGCGTCGGCCGCGCGGACGCCCGCCCCCATCCGGCGGGCCACCGGGCGGGCGCCCCTGGAGCGCAAGGTGAAGCGGTCGAGCGGCCGCCCGGCGCCGGGCAAGCCGCCGGCGCGGAAGAAGGCGGCGCGGAAGCCCCCGAGGGCGCGGCGCCGCTGACCGCCCTGCCGAACGGCCGGCCGGCCCCTATCCCGACGACCCGATCATCTGCTCGAGGCGCCCCAGCGCCGCGTCCAGCGTCTCCAGCGCCGGCCCGAAGGAGAACCGGACGTAGCTCCGGAAGCGCGAGGCATGCCGCGCCCGCCGCTTGCCGGGGTTCACGTCGAAGAACTCGCCGGGGACGACGATCACCTTCCGCTTCAGCGCCTCGCGGAAGAACCCCATGCCGTCGTGGAGGGGCGGCGGGAGGTGGCCGACGTTGCCCCAGACGTAGAAGGTGCCGTCGGGCGCGCGGTCGAAGCGGACGCCCATCCCCTCCAGCCGCTGGAGCATGCGCATCCGCTTCGCGCCGAAGGCGCGGTGGATCGCCTCGGTCTCGGCCCGGACGTCGTCCTCGCGCAGGAGCGGGATGGCCGCCCGCTGCAGCGGCTTCGAGCCGCCGCCGTCGAGGAACGAGCCGGCGCTCGCCACCGCATCCACCACGTCGCGGGGCGCCAGCGTCCAGGTGACGCGCCACCCCGGGTAGCGCCAGTTCTTGGTGAGCCCGTCGAAGATCACCACCGGATCCCGGTCGACGTCCTCGACGTACCGCGCCGCGCTCTCCACCGGGAGCCGCCCCGGCACGCCCGTCCACACGTAGTGCGAGTAGAACTCGTCCACCAGGAGCGCGCAGTCGAGGTCGCGCGCCACCTCGACCCAGCGCCCCAGCTCGTCGCCCTGCACCAGCTTGCCGGTCGGGTTGCACGGGTTGGAGAGGAGCAGCGCCGACAGGCCGCGCCCCAGCACCTCGCGGCGGAGGTCCTGCGCCGTGAACGAGTACCCGCGCTCGCCCTCGAGCAGGATGGGGATGGGCGTGAAGGTACGGAAGAGATCGAGCAGCTCCTCGTAGGCGGTGTAGTCGGGGAGGAAGTGGCCGAGGTTCACGTGCCCCAGGCTCGCCGCCGCGCGCGTGAGCGAGCCGCGCCCGCCGCCGGAGATGGAGACGTTCTGCGCCGAGTACTGCGAGGGGAGCCCGCGCCGGTAGAGCCGGTTGTAGAGGCCTGCCACCTCCTCGCGGAGCTCCCAGATCCCCGCCACCGGCGCGTACTCCTGGTCGTCGACGGTGATGCCGACCTGCTGGACGCGCGGGGGTGCGCCCGGCAGCGGTCCGGTCTCCGGCTGTCCCTGGCCGAGGTTGCACCACGCAGGGTCGGTACCGAAGCCGAGCTTGGTCGCCTCGGTGGTCGCGTAGATGACGCCGGTGCGGGGGACGGCGCGGAAGGACGAGAGCTTGCCGTTCGAGGGATCGCCGGACACGCGCGCAGCGTACCACGGCGTCCCGTGTGGCCCGCTGCCGGGCTCGGCGCCATATCCGGAGGGAGGCGCGATGGCGAAACCGGCTCGTATCGTGGTGGTGGGGGGCGGGTTCGGCGGCCTCGAGGCGGCGCGCAGCCTTCGCGGGGCGCCGGTGCAGGTCACGCTGGTGGACCGCCGGAACCACCACCTGTTCCAGCCGCTGCTCTACCAGGTCGCCACCGCCGTCCTCAACCCCGCCGACATCGCCGCGCCGATCCGCAGCGTCCTCCGCAGGCAGGCGAACGCGGAGGTGATCCTGGGCGAGGTGGTGGCCGTCGACGCCGGCGCCCGCCGGGTGCGGCTCGACGACGGCACCGCCCTCTCCTACGACGCGCTGATCCTCGCCACGGGGGCGACGCACTCGTACTTCGGCCGCGAGGACTGGGCGCCGCTCGCGCCCGGGCTCAAGACGGTCGAGGACGCGCTGGAGATCCGGCGCCGGGTCCTGCTCGCGTTCGAGCGCGCCGAGCGCGAGACGGATCCCGCACGCCAGCGGGCGCTCCTCACCTTCGTCGTGGTGGGCGCGGGGCCGACGGGCGTCGAGCTGGCGGGGGCCCTCGCCGAGATCGCGCGCCACACGCTCGCGTCCGACTTCCGGCACGTGGAGCCGGCGAGCGCCCGCATCGTCCTCCTGGAGATGGCGCCGCGGGTGCTGCCGCCGTACCCGGAGCGGCTGTCCGGGGCGGCGCGGCGGCAGCTCGAGAAGCTCGGGGTCGAGGTCCGCACCGGCGCCCAGGTGACCGGGATCGACGGGCGCGGCGTCTTCGTCTCTCCGGGGGGGCGTGCTGCCTCCCCCGGCCTCCCCGGCCGCTCCGGGCGAGGCTCACCCGCCTCGCCCTCCGCTCCGGAAGCGGATCGACCCGAGCGCATCGAGGCGCGCACCGTGCTCTGGGGCGCGGGGGTGGCTGCCTCGCCGCTCGGGCGCGCGCTGGGCGTGCCGCTCGACCGCGCGGGCCGCGTCCAGGTGACCCCGGACCTGAGCGTGCCGGGCCACCCGGAGATCTTCGCCGTGGGCGACCTCGCCGCGACACCGCAGCAGGGCGGCGGCATCGTCCCGGGCGTCGCGCCAGCGGCGCTCCAGGAGGGCCGGCGCGCCGCCGCGAACGCGCTCCTTTTCCTCCGGGGAAGGCCGACGCGGCCGTTCCGCTACCGCGACAGGGGCACGCTCGCGACCATCGGGCGCGGGGCCGCGGTGGCGCGCGTGGGGAAGCTCCAGTTCCAGGGGCTTCCGGCCTGGCTCACCTGGCTCTTCGTCCACATCCTCTTCCTCATCGGATTCCGCAACCGCGTCGCGGTGATCCTCCAGTGGGCCTGGTCGTACGTCACCTTCCGGCGCGGGGCGCGGCTCATCACCGACACCGCCGAGCAGTGGCGCTACATCGGGGCGCGGCACGAGCTGCCGCCGCCGGACGCGGTGCCGCTCGACGACCGGGGCGCCGGCGACCGACCCGCGGCGCCGTGACGCCTCGGCCCGTCACCACCGTCAATGCGCCGGCGCCTTCTCGCCCGCCGGCCTGGACGGCGGCGCCGGGTCCGCCGCCCCCGGCACCGCCGCGGCGATGCGCGCCCGGACCTGGTCGCGGAGCTTCGTCGTGTCGTCCGGCCCGAGCCCCGCGGTCGGCACCGGCTCCAGGATGCGCGCCCAGGCGTCGCAGGGTCGGACCCACGGGCTGCCCTTGGGCATCCCCTCCGCCGTCCCCTGCACCGCCACGGGGAGCACCGGCACGCCCGCGTCGATCGCGAGCCGGAACGCGCCGGACTTGAACGGGAGGAGCTTGCCCGTCTTGGAGCGCGTCCCCTCGGGGAAGAACATCACGCTCATGCCGCGCGAGAGGTACGCCCGCGCCTTGTCGAGCGCCTCGGTGCCGCTGTCCGCGTCGCCGCGCTTGACGGCGATGTCTCCGGTGAGCCGGAGCATCCAGCCGATCCACGGGATCCGGAAGAGCTCTTCCTTCCCGACCCACTTCATCTCCTTCGGGATGTGCGAGAGGAGGAGGATGTCGAGCATCGACTGGTGGTTCGCGACGACGACGTAGGCGTGCCCTCCCTCCGGCCACCGGCCCTCGACGCGCAGTCTCCAGGGCGGGTAGCACCGCGCCATGAGGACGCCGACCACGCGCAGGAACCGGCCCGGCGCCCAGCGGTTGCGGTCGAAGGGCGCCGTGGCGAGCGCCAGGAGCGCCTGGAGGGGCAGCGCCACGAGCAGCAGGAGCAGGACGGCGAGGTAGCCGAGGGCGGTCAACGGGGTGGACACGGGGCCGGGATGATACGCCCGGGCTCGTCACGGGTGCGTCATCGATCGGGGTCGCCGCCGCGTTTCGAGGCCGGGGTGGTCGGGGTCCGTCACCGCCTCGCGACCGGCGGTGGCGTCGCCGGCGGCGCAGCGGGCGCCGCGCCCGGCTCGGGGGGGAGCTCCAGGTGGAAGCGCGTCCGCGCCTGGAACCACGCGGCCGCCGACAGGAGGCGCGCGTCCTCGAACGGCGGACCGACGAGCTGGGCGCCGACGGGCATCCCGCCGGCGAAGCCCACCGGGAAGTAGACGGCCGGGAGCCCCGCCACCGCCCCTGCGGCGCCGACGGGGTGGGCCGGGGGCGCGTCCTCCAGCTCCTCGTCGACGCGCGGCGCCGGGCGCGACACCGCCGGCGCCAGGATCGCGTCGTGACGGGCGAAGAACGCCGCCAGCGCCCGCTGCATCTCGGCCCGGACCCGCTGGGCGCGGACGTAGTCGGCCGCGCTCGCCTTCGGTTCGTAGTCCTCGGGCCGTCTCGTGGCGTGGGACGGATCCGCCAGCTCCCGCGTCCGGCCGCTCCGGATCAGATCCTCGAACGCGTTCGCCGCCTCCGCCCTCAGGACGAGCTGCGCCACGGCAGCCCAGGGCAGGTCCGGGAGCACCGCCTCCTCGAGGATGGTGCCGGCGCCGCGCAGCACGCCCTGCGCCGCCTCGAACGCCTCCTGCGCCGCGGCCGGGACTCCGGGAGCCGGCGCGAGCACCGCCACGCGCAGCCCTCGCGGGAGGTCGGCCCTCACCCGCTCGATCCCGCGCGGCGGCGCGGCGGTGGACGGGTCGCGCGGGTCCGGCCCGGCGACGGCGGCGAGCACCAGCGCGCAGTCCTCTGCCGTCCGGGCCATCGCCCCGACCCGACCGAGCGTGTACGCCACCGGCATGGCGCCGGCGCGCGACACCGCGCCGTACGTCGGGCGGATCGCCGTCGCGCCGCACCACGCCGCCGGCACGGCGATCGACCCCCAGGTGTCCGCCGCGATCGCGTACGGGACGAGCCCGGCCGCGACCGCCGCGGCGGGTCCGGAGGAGGAGCCGCCCGCCCACCGCGAGGGGTCCCAGGGGTTGCGACACGGCCCGTTGAGCGCGGCCGCGCCGCTGCGGTAGCCGAGGCCGCCGCCCAGCTCGATCGCGGAGGCCTTCCCCACGAGCACGCCGCCCGCCGCGGCGAGCCGGGCCGCCACGGTCGCGTCGCGATCCGGCACGCGGTCGGCGTAGGGCCGCGCGCCGCAGGTGGTGCGGATCCCCCTGGTGTCCAGGAGGTCCTCGAGCGCGCAGGGGATGCCGTGGAGCGGCCCCCGCCAGTGCCCGGCCGCGAGGTCCGCCTCCGCCGCGCGCGCGTCGGCGAGCGCGCGCTCGGGCGTGACCGTGACGAACGCGTTCACGAGCGGCTGCCAGCGCTCGACGCGCGCGAGGCAGGCCTCGGCGAGCGCCACCGGCGACAGCTCCCGGTCGCGGATCCGGGCGGAGAGCGCGGCGAGGGGTCCGAGGAGCGCGTCGTCGCCCGGGGGCATCTACCACCCGTCCCCGCTGCGGAGCGCGCGGAACACCACCGCCGGCTCCGCTCCCGGCGGCAGCCTGACCGCCCGGATCGCCTCCACCGCCTGCGCGGAGCGATCGGGGGGAGCCGGCGCCGGGGGCGGGGCGGGAGGCGGCGCGGGGCGGGCCGGGGCGGCGGCGGTCGCGCATCCGGCCGCCACCGGCGCGAGCGCGGCGAGGCGCAGGAAGGCACGGCGGGGCTGGACGCGCCGGCGGCGCTCGGCATCGGACATGGCCGGGCATCTTGGCACCGTCCGCTGCGGCTTCCAACCCGCCGATCGGGACGGCCCGGCGCGGCAGTTGAGCCGCGGGGCCGCGCCCGCCAGAATGCCGGGGTGCCCGAGCTGCCGGACGTCCAGGTGTACGTGGAGGCGATCGCGGCGCGCGTCCAGGGGCGGCCGCTGCAGCGCGTGCGGCTCGGGAACCCGTTCCTGCTCCGCTCGGCCGATCCGCCGCTCGCCGAGGCCGCCGGGCGCCGCGTCATCGGCGTGTCGCGCCTCGGGAAGCGGATCGTCCTCGCGCTCGAGGGCGACCTCTTCCTCGTGGTGCACCTCATGATCGCCGGCCGGCTCCACTGGAAGGAGCCCGGGGCGAAGCTGCCCGGGCGCGCGGGCCTCGCCGCCTTCGACTTCCCGGAGGGCTCGCTCGTCCTCACCGAGGCCGGCACCAAGCGGCGCGCGGCGCTGCACCTGGTGCGCGGCGAGGCGGCGCTCCGGGCGCTCGACCGCGGTGGGATCGAGCCGCTGGCCGGCGGCGCGGGCGCGTTCGCCGCGGCGCTCCGCCGGGAGAACCACACGCTCAAGCGCGCCCTCACCGATCCCAGCCTCTTCTCCGGGATCGGGAACGCCTACTCAGACGAGATCCTGCACCGGGCACGCCTCTCGCCGGTGAAGCTCACCGCGCGCCTCGACGACGGCGAGATCGCAAGCCTCTTCGATGCCACGCGGGCGGTGCTCACGGAGTGGACCGACCGGCTGCGCCGCGAGGCGGGGACGGAGTTCCCCGAGGGCGTGACCGCCTTCCGGCCGGAGATGGCGGTGCACGGCCGCCACCGGCAGCCCTGCCCGGTGTGCGGCACGCCCGTCCAGCGGATCGTGCGCGCCGAGAACGAGGTGAACTACTGCCCCCGCTGCCAGACCGGCGGCCAGATCCTCTCGGACCGCTCGCTCGCGCGGCTGCTCAAGGCCGACTGGCCGAAGACCATCGAGGAGCTGGAGAGGAACCCGGCGCTGGGGCTGCCGCGGCCGGCGCAGCCGCAGGCGCGGAAGCGCCGGACCGCTCGGTGAGGTGGGGTCAGCTCCAGGTCGCGACGAGCTCGGCGTACGCCTTGCCGTCGCCGATCGGGGTCGAGAAGCCGACCTGCACGTTCTTCGCTCCCGAGATCTGCAGGGCCTTCCGGTAGAAGCCGATGAGGGTGTAGCCGATCAACTGGTGCTGCGGCTCGAACCCCGTGTACCGGATGACCGCCCTTCCCGGCGTCAGGCTCGTGTTCTCGATCTGGACCCCGGTGAAGTAGGTCATGTGGACGATCGCGATGCGCTTCAGCACGAACTCGGGGGAGCCGAGCTTGACGAAGAGCCTGTAGATGCCCCGGAGCTGCTTGTCGATGACCACCTCGGAGCGCTCGATGAGGACGCGCTCGTTCCCGCCGGCGGTCTCCCGGACGTCCGCTCCCAGGAGGCGGACGAAGGCATCCAGGGGATACCAGGTCGTCGGGAGGACCACGCGCCGGAACAGACCCCTCGCGTCGTCGTCCAGCGTCGCGACGATCCTCTCGTACCCCTGGTCTCCCGAGCGCGCCTTGATGGCGTTCACCGAGTCGAGGACCGCGAGGCCCTTGATGGTCACCGCGGCCTTGCCCGGGTTCGAGGCTGTCATGTCGATGACCGTCCCTTGGTTCGCATCCGAGCGATCTTATCCCACCAGGAGTCCGGGAGGCTCGTCGAGAAGACCCGGCGCTCGGGCAGCCTGGACCGCGCCGCGGTCCGGCGCCGGCGGCGCCGCGGTACACTCCGCCGGGGAGGTCCCGTGGACGCGAACCCGACCGCAGTCCGGCGCCGGCGCCGGGGCGACCGCTACGACGGCAGGCGCCTTCGGACCCTGGACCCCTTCTACCTGATCACGCCGTACGTCATGCGCTCGCGGGTCGACGCGCAGGACTACTTCGAGGACCGGATCGACGTCGGCCCGGCCGAGGCGTGGCTCCGGGAGCGGCGGCGCGCCGGGCACCGCGGGCTCCGCTTCCTCCACCTCTTCGTCGCCGCGTACGTCCGCACCGTCTCCCAGAAGCCGCGCCTCAACCGCTTCGTCGCAGGCCGGCGCATCTACGCGCGCAGCGAGATCCTCGTCTCCCTGGCCCTGAAGAAGCGGCTGCACGAGGACAGCCCCGAGACGGTGGTGAAGCTCCGGTTCTCCCCGGCCGACACCGTCTACGACGTGGCGGCCACCATCGACGCGGCGGTCTCCCGGAACCGGGC
This sequence comes from Anaeromyxobacteraceae bacterium, assembly GCA_035519395.1. GTDB lineage: Bacteria > Myxococcota > Myxococcia > Myxococcales > Anaeromyxobacteraceae > Anaeromyxobacter. The sequence goes on from DATIWK010000164.1 coordinate 15,514, forward strand.
GCCGGAGGAGAGGAACGAGACGGACAGGACCGCGCGGCTCCTCATGCGCTGCCCGCGCACGCTCCTGCGCCTCGTGGTGTGGCTGCTCCGGGCGCTCGACTTCCACGGCTGGCTCCCGCGTGCGCTGCACCGGGCCAGCCCGTTCCACACCAGCGCGTTCGTGACCGACCTCGGATCACTCGGGGTGAAGCCCATCTACCACCACCTCTACGACTTCGGGACCACCTCCGTCTTCCTGGCCTTCGGCGTCAAGGAGCGGGAGCGCTTCATCGGCGCGGACGGGAAGGTCGCCCAGCGGAAGACCGTCGGCCTCAAGGTGGTGAACGACGAGCGGATCTGCGACGGGCACTACTACGCGAGCGCCTTCAAGTGCCTGCTGGGCTTCTTCGAGCACCCGGAGCGGCTGGAGCACCCGCCCGCGGCCGTGGTGGAGGACGTCGAGTAGGCCGCCGGCGTGGTCCCGCACGGGTGCCGTCGGCGGCGTGCGACCCGCGGGAGAAGCCAGGGGCTGCGTCGCGCGCGCCGCGGCGCTGCGGTGCGGGCGACGCACTCCGTGACGTTTCGTGAATCGGGAGCGGCGCCTCAACCGCGCGGAATCGCGCGGGGTGCTCGCTCAGGCACGAAGATCCGTTTCGTCGGGCGGGCACACGCCGGGCATCGCGAAAAACGTTCATTTGCAATATCCGTACCCGGACCGGTCGAGCTATTGACACCGCCGACTATCTGGGCTTTTTTCGCACCCCTCTCCAATCGAATCCACTCGCAGCCCCCTCACGCGGAGGACCACGCCCGCATGGCCACCGACTCCAACCCGCCTCAGAATCCGCCCGGCAGCCCCGTCTCCAAGAAGAAGATCCGCCGCGAGGACGCGCTCGCCTACCACTCGATGGGCCGCAAGGGGAAGATCGAGGTCGTCCCCACCAAGCCCACCGCCACGGCGCGCGATCTCGCGCTCGCCTACAGCCCCGGCGTCGCCGAGCCCTGCCTGGAGATCGAGAAGGACAACGAGCTCTCGTACCTCTACACGGCCCGGGGCAACCTCGTCGCGGTGATCACCAACGGCACCGCGGTGCTCGGCCTGGGCGACATCGGCGCGGTGGCCGGCAAGCCGGTGATGGAGGGCAAGGGCGTCCTCTTCAAGCGCTTCGCCGACATCGACGTCTTCGACATCAACATCGACGCGAAGGAGATCGACGACGTCTGCAAGGTGGTGAAGGCCCTCGAGCCGACCTTCGGCGGCATCAACCTCGAGGACATCAAGGCCCCGGAGTGCTTCGAGATCGAGGAGCAGCTCAAGAAGTCGATGAACATCCCCGTCTTCCACGACGACCAGCA
>DATIWK010000165.1:0-2119 GCA_035519395.1 Anaeromyxobacteraceae bacterium
CGGCGCGGGCGGCGCGGATCCGGTGCCACACGAACCACGCCCCGCCGGCCAGGAGCGCGAGCACGATGGCGAGGTCGAAGCGGTGGAAGGCCGTCTCGAGCCTGGGATCGGTGTGCCACGCCTCGCCGAGCTTCGCCCCCACCCAGGCGAGGCCGAGGCACCACGGGTAGGAGCCGGCGAGCGTGTAGACCACGAACTTCCCCATCGGCATCCGCGACACGCCCGCCGGGAAGGCGATGAAGGTGCGGACCACGGGCAGGAGCCGCGCCGCGAACACCACCCAGTGGCCGTGGCGCTGGAAGAGCCGGTCGGCGACGTCGAGCTCGTGGTGGGAGAGCAGCACGTACTTCCCGTATCGCTCGATGAGCGGCCGGCCGCCGTACTGCCCGAGCCAGTAGGCCGGGATCGACCCCACCACGCAGCCCACCGCGCCGGCGATCGCGGCGCCCTGGAGCGTGAACTGGCCGGTGTACACGAGGTACCCGGCGAACGGCATGATGATCTCGCTGGGGAGCGGGATGCAGGCGCTCTCGATGCCCATGAGCAGGACCACGCCCGCGTAGCCCATGCTGGCGATGACACCAGTGGTGAAGACCGCCAGCGCCTCGATCACCCGCGAGATCATCCCGTCACCGGTCCTGGGGCGCGGTGGCCCGCGCGGCCGTCCGGTCGCCGGCGCCGTAGTAGACCGCCTCGTAGGGGCAGTCGCAATCTCGCTCCGGCGCCTCCGGGTAGAAGCGGCGCTCGCCGCGGAAGTCGCGGAACCAGTGCCCCCGGCTGCGGCGGTCCACGCCCGGACCGAGGAGCCACTGGGGCTGCACCGTCACCTTGCCTCCGCCGCCCGGGAGGTCCACGGCGAGGTGCGGGATGGCGAGGCCGCTGGTCCTGCCGCGCATGGCCCCGAGGATCTCCACGCCGGCCTCGAGCGGGGTGCGCAGGTGGGCGGTCCCCTCGGCGACGTCGCCCTGGTGGAGGTAGTAGGGCCGCACCCGCCGGGCGAGCAGGCGCTCGTTCAGGTCCACCAGGATGCGCGCCGAGGAGTTCACGCGGCGCAGGAGGACCGTCTGGTTCTCGACCGGCACGCCGTGGTCCACCAGCCGCTCGCAGGCCTCGCCCGCCTCGGCCGTGCACTCCTTGGGGTGGTTGAAGTGCGTCACCACGAAGAGCGGCGCGAAGCGGCGGAGCATGGCCGCCAGCGCGTCGGTGACGCGCATCGGACAGGTCACCGGCGCACGCGTCGCGACCCGGAGGATCGAGACGTGCGGGATGGCGCGGAGCTCGGCCAGGATGGCCTCGAGCTTCTCGTCGGCGAGGACGAGCGGATCGCCGCCCGAGACGATCACGTCGCGGATCTCCGGGTGGGCGCGCAGGTAGGCGACGCCCTCCTCCACCGCGCCGCGGTCGAACGCTCCCTCGCCACCGCCGGTGATTCGCCGCCGCGTGCAGTGGCGGCAGTACACCGGGCAACGGTCCACCGCGAGGAAGAGGGCGCGGTCCGGGTACTTGTGCACGATGGCGCGCGCCGGGCGATGGGAGTCCTCGCCGATGGGATCGCGCAGGTCGCCCGGGTCGATCGTCGCCTCGGCGGCCACCGGGATGGCCTGCATGCGGACCGGGCAGAAGGGGTGCTCGGGATCGACGAGCGCCGCGTAGTAGGGCGTCACCGCGAACCGGAACCGGCCGGCGGTCCCGGCGAGGCCGCGCCGCTCGTCGTCGGTGAGCCGGACGAGGCGTCCGATCTCCTCCGCGGTGGTGAGCGCGCTGCGCTGCTGCCAGCGCCAGTCGTGCCAATCGGCGTCGGAGACGCCCGGGAAGATCTCTCGCCAGTGCGCCATCTGGGTGGGGCTCGCGGCCGGCGGCAGGTCCGGGTGGTGCGGCCACGGAACCGCGCAGGCGGCGGAACCTAGCGAGCGTGGCGCGGGATGTCAAACGGGCGGTTCCCCACATGCCCACCGCGCGTGGCTGCGCGGCTGCGCGGCTGGGGGCGGACGATCAGTTTGAGGCCGTCCGCTCGCACCGGTCCGCGTCCCGGGAGCCGTAGCGGGCGTAGCGGAAGTGCTGGCGGCGGGCCCGCGCCCGGGCAGCGTTCGTGACCGTCTCCCACCGCGCCCGGCGGATC
>DATIWK010000166.1:0-36735 GCA_035519395.1 Anaeromyxobacteraceae bacterium
GGCCCCCACCGTGGGCTGGAGCGCGAGGGCCACCGCGCGCTCGGCGTCGGAGGCAGGGGTGTGCCCGAGGACCAGCAGCGGCGCGTCGATCCCGGCCCGGCGCAGCTCCTCCGCCTCGTCGACGCAGATCACGGCCAGCGCCGAGGCCCCGGCCTCGAGGGCGGCGCGGCCGCAGGCGACCGCGCCGTGACCGTAGGCGTTCGCCTTCACCAGGGCGAGGAGCCGGGCGGGCGCGGCGCGCGCGGCGAGGCGCCGGACGTTATGGGCGAGGGCGTCGAGGTCGATCTCGGCCCAGACGGGCCGGCCGGCCCACTCCGAGGGCAGCGCCATGACGCTGCGCATCTTACGCGCCCCACGGCCCGGCGCCACGGCGGCGAGCGGTCCGGCGGCGTGCTAGGCTGCCCTCCTCGCATCGGGCGCGCGCACGCCCGCCGGAGGTCGCGTGAGCAAGTACCAGGATCTCTGCAAGGCGCTGGAGACGGCCCGGGCCAGCTTCGCGGGGTATCGATCGGACTGCGTCTTCTTCGCCGCGAACTTCACCCGCGGGTTCACCGAGTACACGAGCTGGCCGCGCGAGAACATCGCCTACGAGGCCGGCTACGAGGGCGTGGCCGGCCCCGGGGAACCGACCATCACCCAGAAGCCCGAGGAGGCGATGCACCTCGACGAGGACGCCTACTGGCACTTCGGCCTGCGCCTCGTCGTCTCCGAGCCCAAGGCCAACGACGTCATCAAGCTGCGGGTGCGCTTCAAGAAGCTGGAGACGCGCTACATCATCAGCCTGTTCGGGTTCGAGGACTTCGAGGTGCCGGCACCGGTCACCGCCGACGCGCTCCACCCGGCATACGAGTCGATCCTGAACGCGGTGAAGCGGCACTACGACTACGGCCTGCGGCTGTTCCTGGAGAACGGCGGGCGCGGGCTCAAGATCCCCATCTCCGCGGCGCGGCTCAGCGGCATGGCGCGCGGCGTGGGCGGCGGATCGGCGTAGGTCAGGCCCGCCCCTCCTTGGTCTGCTCGCGCTCGATCGACTCGAAGAGCGCCCGGAAGTTCCCGGCGCCGAACCCCTGGTCGCCCTTGCGCTGGATGATCTCGAAGAAGAAGGGGCCGGCCTCCGGCTCGCCGTAGAGGCCGGCCGAGTCGCGCAGGAAGATCTGCAGCATGTAGGCGCCGGGCGCGGCGCCGTCGACGAGGACCTCGAGCTCGCGCAGCTGCGCCAGGTCCTCGTCGATCCGTCCGATGCCGCTCGTCCGGATCCGCTCCGGGAGGGCGTCGTAGTAGGTCCCCGGCGTGGGCATGAACTCGACGCCGCGGGCGCGCATGGCGCGGACCGCGCCGAGGATGTCCTGCACGGTGAGGGCGGCGTGCTGGACGCCGTCGCCCCGGTGGTCCTCGTGGAAGACGTTGATCTGGGAGGACTTGAACGCCGGCCGCCACGGCTCGTTGTTGGCGAACTTCACCCCGCTGCGCGGGTCGCGCATCACCACCGAGCGCAGGCCGGAGCCCTTCTGCGCCTGCACCGCCGCGCGCCTCGCCTCCGCGGCGTCCTTGGTGTGGAACTGGACCTCCCAGAACTCCTCCAGGCCCAGGACGTGCTCCATCCACAGCAGCGCGGGCTTCATGGTCTGGAAGTTGGAGGTCAGGTGGTCGATGACGCCGAACCCGAAGGCGTTGCGGCCGCCGCGAGGCGTCGCGTGCCGCACCAGCCCCGGGTAGCCGCCGCGGTAGCCGCGCCGCTCGACGAAGCGGAAGGTGGTGTCGCCGAGCGGCGTGGTGACGTTGAAGGTGCGGAGCGCCCCGCCGTCGTCCCGCCACTCCTGGACGTCGGTGATGGGCGTCCCGCCACGCTCCTCCAGCAGCCGGAAGCAGCGGCCCGCGTCCTCCACCTCGAAGACCACCGTGCCGACGCCGTCCGGGTGCTTGCGAAGGAACCGCCAGGCGCGTCCGCCCTCCCCCACCGGCTCCGAGACCAGGATGCGGACGCCTCCCGCCTCGAACAGCGCCGACCGCTGCCGGCCGTCCCGCTCCAGCTCCGGGCCGCTGGCCGCCACCTCCGCGAAGTCGAGCCGCTGCGTGTAGAAGCGGCGGCTCCGCTCCAGGTCGTGCACGTAGTAGTGGAGCGACTCGAGGCGGACGAGGCCGAGCGGCTCGCGCGGCGGCTGCGTCATGGGGTCCTCCTCTCGAGCGGCGGCGCGTCCGGCTGCCGGTCCGGGTGCGCGGCCTGGAACGCCGCCAGCGCCTGGCACGCCTCCTCGACGCGGCGGAGCGTCGGGTAGGCGGCGAGGTCGACGCCGAAGCGGCGCGCGGCGTACAGCTGCGGCACGAGGTAGCAGTCGGCGAGCCCGGGCGCGTCGCCGAAGGAGAAGCGGCCGGCGACGTCGCGCGTGGAGCGCTCCAGGCCGTCGAGCCCGAGCGCGATGAAGGTGCGCGCCCACTCGCGGTCCTTCTCCGGCGCGAGGGCGCGGACCATCTTCAGGACCATGGTGTTCTGGTAGGGCTGGATGCCGGAGTTGACGTGCTCCGCCAGGGCGCGCACCCGGGCGCGGCCCAGGAGGTCGGGCGGCAGCAGGGGCGGCTCCGGGAAGCGGTCGTCGAGCCATTCCAGGATGGCGATCGACTGCACCAGGCGCACCTTGCGCCCGTCCTCCTCCACCTCCAGCACCGGGACCTGGCCGAGCGGGCTGCGGGCGCGGTGCTCCTCGGAGAACTGCTCGCCCGCGAGGAGGTTCACGGCGGCGTACTCGAAGGCGAGCCCCTTGAGGCCCAGGCCGATGCGCACGCGCCACGACGAGGAGGAGCGCCAGTAGGAGAAGAGCCGGAGGGTCATGCCTTCGCTGGAGCTAACCGCGCGCGGCGCGGCGGGCGAGCCGTTCTGACCGCGGCCCCGGCGGGGCGCGGCTGGCCTCGCTCCGAGCACGCCCCCCGCAAGATCGCCCCGGTTGCACCGCGTGGGGCGCGCGCGTTAATGAGGCCGGGATGGCCGCCCTCGACGTCCGGATCCTCGCGTCGATCGCCGACGTCGCCGCGGAGGAGTGGGACGCGCTCTTCGCGCACGAGCCCGCGCGCGCGAGCCCGTTCGTCCGGCACGCGTTCCTGGACGCGGCGGAGCGATCCGGCTCGGCCTCGCCGCGGACCGGCTGGCGCGCGCGGCACCTGGTGGTCACGCGCCGGGGGCGGGTGGTCGCGGCTGCGCCCGCGTACCAGAAGCGCGGCTCGGAGGGCGACTTCTCGCGCGACTGGGAGTGGGCGTCCGCCGCGGCCCGGGCGAGCGTGCCGTTCTACCCGAAGCTGGTGGTCGGCGCCCCGTTCACGCCTGCGGGCGGGCGCAGGCTCCTCGCCGCGCCGGGCGAGGACCGGGGCGCCGCCCTGGCGGCGCTGGTGGACGCCGTCCGGCGCCTGGCGGAGCGCGACGGCCTCGGCGCCGTCGAGGTGCTCTTCCCCGACGCGGACGAGGCGCGCGAGTGGGAGGCGGCGGGCTTCGCGCTGCGGGTCGACTTCCAGTACCACTGGCGCAACCAGGGCTACCGCTCGATGGACGAGTTCCTGGCTCGCTTCCCCTCCAAGCGCCGGAACGCGATCCGGCGCGAGCGGCGGGCGCCGGCGGAGCAGGGGATCGCGATCCGGACGGTGGGCGGCGCCGAGCTGGCGCGCGACCCGGCCGGCTGGGCGCGCGACCTGCACCGGCTCCACGAGGCGACCACCGACAAGATGGCGTGGGGGATGCGCTGGGTGAACCGCGCCTTCTACGAGGGGGTCATCGGCGGCCTGCCCGACGCGGTCGAGGTGGTGGAGGCGCGGCGCGGCGGGCGGCTGGTGGCGATGGCCTTCAACCTCGCCTCCGCCGAGCGGCTCTACGGCCGCTACTGGGGCTGCGCCGAGGAGCACCCCTTCCTCCACTTCAACGTGGCCCTCTACCACTCGATCGAGCAGTGCATCGCGCGCGGCGTGAAGGTCTTCGAGGGCGGCGCCGGCGGGGAGCACAAGCTGGCGCGCGGGTTCGAGCCGGCCGAGACCTGGTGCGCGTTCCTCTTCACGGACGCGCGGCTCGACGCGGCGGTGCGGCGCCACCTCGAGGAGGAGCGGGCGCTGCGGGCCGGTGCCGTGGCCCGCTGGCGGGAGGAGCATCCGCGGCTGGGCGGGTGAGGGCCGGGCCGGTCCTCGGTGGTGCCGCGTGCCGGGCTGCCCTCAGCCATGCCGTGCCCAGGCGAGCCGGATGTCCCGCCGCCAGACCGCGCCGCCGTGCGCCCGCGCCAGGGCCCGCGCGTCGTCGACGAGCGCGGCGATCGCGGCCGGGCCGATGGCGGGGCCGACGTACGAGAGCGAGCGGAGCACGGAGGAAAGCGCCGCGCCGTCCAGCGCCACCTCGTGCCAGAAGCGCTCCTCGGCCGGGACCGCCCCGAGGGCCACGGCGAAGAGGTACTCGACCGGCGGCGGCGCGGGGCGCGCCTTGAAGTTGGCGCGCGCGATCCGATCGCGGAGCGCCGCCAGGAACGGGGTCTCTGCGAGCCGCGGCTCGACCACGGCGAGCACGCCGCCCGGCGCGAGCAGGCGGGCGATCTCGGCGCCGCCGCGGTCCGCGTCGATCCAGTGCAGCGCGTCGGCCACGACGGCGAGGTCGAACGACGCGGCCGGGAGGCCGGTGTCCTCCGCGGCGGCGTGGACCGGGACGATGCGACCGGCGGCGGCCGGCGCGGTGGAGACCGCCTGGTCCTCCAGGGCGCGCAGCATCTCCCGGGCCGGCTCGACGGCGTGGACGAGGGCGCCGCTCGCCGCGAGCGGGATGGCGAGGTGGCCGGTCCCGGCCCCGAGGTCCACGACCCGGAGCGGCGCCAGAACGGGTTGAGCGCCGGGCCCGCCGGCCGGTCCGGGCCCGCCGAGATCGGCGGCCAGCGCCAGGAGCCGCGCCACCAGCGCCTCCGGGTACCCGGGGCGGGCGAGGTAGTCCCGGGCGAGCCGGTTGAACACCCAGCGCGCGTGATCGTGGACGGAGACGCCGCGGCGCGATGCGCACACGCGTGCAGCATACGGGACTGGCGCGCCGCCCGCGTGTACACTCGCCGCAATGAACGTCCCCGCCGCGGTCCGCGACGCCGCGCGCCGCGCGCTCTCGCTCCCGGACGCCCGGCTCCTGGCCGAGTGCGACGAGACCTTCTTCGTCGCCGGCGGTCCGGGCGGGCAGCACCGCAACAAGACCGCGAGCGGCGTCCGGCTGGTGCACCCGCCCACCGGCGCCACCGTGACGGCCACGGAGCGCCGCAGCCAGTCGCAGAACCGCGGCGCCGCGCTGGCGCGGTTGCGCGCGCGCCTGGCCGCGCTCTCCCGCGTCCACCGGCCGCGCCGCGCCACGAAGCCGACGCGCGGCTCCCGGGAACGGCGCCTCGCGGAGAAGAAGCACCGCGGCGAGCGCAAGGCGCAGCGGCGCGGGTGGGACTGATCGCGGGCGGGGCCGAGGCGACCCCCTGGGCGCGAACCCGAAAGTTCACCCCCGACCCGTTGACACCGGCCGCCCGTTGGCCGCATACAGACCCGCCATGCTGGATGCGACGGATCGCGCCGGAACGCGGCGCTGGCCCCGGGGGCAGAAGTTCACGCTCTCGCCCGAGGGCGCCGGGGCCCGGGAGGCCTACCAGGCCGCGGTGCTCGCGGCGCGGGCCGCCGGGCGCGCGGCGCTCGACGCCGCGCTGGCGAGCTGGGCGACGCCGCGGGCCATCGCGCCGGGCGACGGCGTGGTGCTGGGCGAGCTCGGCGGGAAGCCGCGCGGGCTGAACGACCTCGCCGACGCGCTCGAGGAGTGCGGCATCGAGGTCGCGGAGGTCCGGTCCGCGGTCGACCGGCTGGTCGCGGCCGGCCTGGTCTCGCCGGTGCCGCTGGCATCGCAGGTGCGTGTCTAGCTCGGACGGCTGCGCCTCGCCGGGGTGGCCCCCGGAACCGGCGTGATACGAGGCCGCATGATCGCCCGACCACCGGCTGCCGCGCTCGCCCTCGCCCTGCTGGCCGCGCCGGCCGCGCGCGGCGACGACGCGGCGGTGGCGGACCTGGTGAAGCGCTGCGTCGCCGCGTATGGCGGCCCGGCGGCGGTGGCGCGTGCCGCGGTGGTGCGCGAGCGCGGCCGGACCACGTCGATCCTCCACCCGGGGGCGACGGGGCGGCTCCTCCGCGTGTACCAGCGGCCGGGCCGGCTGCGGGTCGAGATCGCGTTCCCCGGCGACCGGCCGGAGGTCCGGGTCCTCGACGGCGGCCGGGGCTGGCGCTGGGGAGAGCCGTCGAGCGGGCCGCAGCTCGTCGCGATGATCCTCCAGGCGGCGCGGCTCGACCTGCCGGCCATGCTCCAGGCGTGGCGCGCGCGCGTGACCGAGCACGGGACGTGGCAGCACGACGGCAAGGCGCTGCGCGTCCTGGCGGTGCCGGTCGCGCCGGGCGTGGAGGTCGAGGCGGGCATCGATCCCGTGACCGGCCGCATCCTCCGGTCGCGCGGCAGCGGCCAGGACCCCGCCTTCCCGCTCGAGTTCGTCACCACGTACTCCGACTTCCGGACGGTGGACGGCGTGCTCGTCGCCTTCCGCGAGGGGAACTGGGCGAACGGCGCGGCCACGGGGGAGACGGTGCTGGAGCGCGTCGAGGTCCAGCCGCAGGTCGACGAGGGCGCCTTCCGCCCGTGAACGGGGAGGCCTCGCCGGAGCGTCGGGCCTACGTCCCGATCCGCACCAGCCCGACCAGCGGCGCGTCGGGCTCCGGAGGCGCGGAGAGGTCGATCTCGCAGAAGATCGCCCAGTCGGCCTCGCCCGCCTCGTCCACGATCCGCTGCACGGCCTCCCAGCGGCGCTCGCCGGCCTCGCGCAGCAGCGTCTGGTGCGGGCGCCGGGCGGCGGGCGTGACGTCGATGCGAGGGTGCTCCGCCCAGTAGGGCGCCATCGCCTCCTCGAGCCGCCTGGGCGTCCAGCCGCCGGCCGGCGCCAGCGCCGCCGCGGCGGCCTCGTGGTCCCTGCGCGCCAGCGCCGCCAGCACGCGGTGCAGCTCGGTCCGGACCCGCGCCGCGAACGCCTTCGGGTCCGCCCAGAGCGGCGGCGGAGGCAGGGGGCGCTCGGGCGCGGCCGCGGGCGCCGCCTGGTACGAGGGGTCCCGCATCCGCTCCCACTCGTCGAGGAGCGAGGAGTCCACGCCGCGGACCGTGGCGCGCAGGAAGGCCATGGCGTCGAGCAGCTCGTCGGTGCGGTACGCCTCGGGCACGGTCTGGACCAGCGTCTTGTAGGCCTCGGAGAGATAGCGGAGCAGCAGCCCTTCCGAGCGCTGCAGCTCGTACTCCCGGACGTAGTCGCCGAAGGTCATGAGCCGCTCGGCCATCTCGCGCGCCACGGACTTGGGGCGGATGTTCTCCTGGCCCACCCAGGGGTGCTTCGCCGCGAAGTCGTCGAAGGTCGCGTAGCAGAAGTCGCGGTTCGGCTTCGGGTACTCGACCTTGTCCAGCTCCGCCATGCGCTCGTCGTACTCCATGCCCCGCGCCTTCATCTCGGCCACGGCCTCGCCGCGGGCCCGGTCGAGCTGCTTCCAGAGGATGGGGTCGGGATCCTCCAGGATCGACTCCACCGCGGAGAGGACGTCGAGCGCGTAGGTCTCGCGGCCCGGCTCGATCCGCGGCAGGGTGTCGAGGAGGTACAGCGAGAGCGTGTGGAAGAGCGAGAAGTCGCGCTGCAGCCCGGGCGCCGGCCGGAGGTACGCGCCGCGGTAGCCCTCGACGCGCTCCAGCCGCACCAGCCCCGCCGCGCGGAGGGTGCGGAGCCGCTGCGCGGCGGTCCGCCGGTGGCGAGACCGGACGTAGTCGTTGCCGTGCGAGCGGCCGATGATGTGGACCAGGCGCCCGTAGCCGCCGCCCACCTGCGTGGTCTCGCTCTGCAGCAGGTTCACGAGGAGCGCGAAGGTCGGCTCGAACCGGCTCTCCAGCGCCTCCGGCTCCTTCTGGATCAGGCGCTCGAAGGTGCTGCGGTCGAAGTGCACGTAGCCCTTCTGCGGCGGCTGCTTCCTCACCGCCTTCTTCCCGCCCGCCTTCTCCTTCTCGGCCAGCCGCTTGTTCTCGACCACGTGCTCCGGCGCCTGCGCCACCACGAACCCGCGCTCGTCGAACCCCTTGCGGCCGGCGCGGCCCGCGATCTGGTGGAAGTCCCGCGACGTCAGGACCGCGGTCTTCTCGCCGTCGAACTTGCAGAGCTGGGTGAAGAGCACCGTGCGGATGGGGACGTTCACCCCCATCCCCAGCGTGTCGGTGCCGGAGACCACCTTGAGGAGGCCGCCCTGCGCCAGCTTCTCGACCAGGAGGCGGTACTTGGGGAGGAGGCCGGCGTGGTGGAGGCCCACGCCGTGGCGCAGGAAGCGCTGCACCTCCTTGCCGTAGGGCGACTCGAAGCGGACCCCCTCGAGCGCCCCGGCGATGCGCGCCTTCTCCTCCTTGGAGGAGAACTTCGCGGACATGAGGTTCTGGGCCTGCTCGGCGGCCGCGCGCTGGGTGAAGTTGACGAGGTAGATGGGCGCCTTGTCGGCCGAGACCAGCGCCTCGATGGTCTCGTGGAGCGGCGTCTCCCGCCACTCGTACTCGAGCGGCACCGGCCGGGCCGCGTCCCGGACGCGCGCCACCTCGCGCCCGGTCACCTCGCGCAGGGAGGCCTCGATGGCCTTGGTGTCCCCGAGGGTCGCCGACATGAGCAGGAAGGTGGTGCGCTCCAGCGTCAGGAGCGGCACCTGCCAGGCCACGCCGCGTTCGCGGTCGCCGTAGTAGTGGAACTCGTCCATCACCACCGCGTCGGCGCGCGGCGCCGCCTCGCGCACCGCGAGGTTCATGAGGATCTCGGCGGTGCAGCAGACGACGGGGGCGTCGCGGTTCACCGCGCCGTCGCCGGTCATCATCCCCACGTTCTCCGGGCCGAAGAGGCGGCACAGGTCGAAGAACTTCTCGTTGACGAGGGCCTTGATCGGGCAGGTGTAGAAGGAGCGCTTCCCCTCCGCCATGGCGCGGAAGTGGAGGAAGGTGGCGACCAGCGACTTCCCCGAGCCGGTGGGCGTGGAGAGGACCAGGTGGCGGTCCTCGAGCAGCGCCAGGATCGCCTCCTCCTGGTGCGGGTAGAGGGTGAGGCCGGTGGAGGCGACCCAGGACACGAACCGGTCGAGGACCGCCTCGGGCGCGAGCGTCTCGCCCGGCGCGGGGAGGAGCCCGGCGAGCGGCGCGGCGGCCGGGCTGGAGGAAGGGGCGGGCATGCGGCGGCCCCTGACGTACCGCACGCCGGCCGCGGGCGCCAGCGGAGCCTAGATCCGGAACCCGCTCACGATCTGGGAGATGCGCCCGGCGGTGGCGTTGAGGTGGTCGGTCGCCTCCTCCAGCGACTGGATGCGCGCCACCGTGTCCTGCATCCCGGAGTCGACGTCGCGCATCGACGCCGCGATCTGGCCGATGCCGGTGGACTGCTGCTGCACCGCGCTCGCGATCTGGAGCGCGGCGTCGCTGGTCTCGCGGACGATCCCGCCGATGTCGCGCAGGCTCTCGCCCGCGGCCCGGATGGCGGCCATCGAGCCCTCCATCCCCTTGTTGGAGCGCTCGGTCATGTCGCGCGTGGCCTCGACCGCGCCGAGGATGTCCTCGACGATCTTGCCGATGCTGGTGGCGCTGGCGCCCGACTGCTCCGCGAGGGCCCGCACCTCCGCCGCGACCACCGCGAACCCGCGGCCCGCCTCGCCGGCGCGCGCCGCCTCGATGGAGGCGTTGAGGGAGAGGACGTGCGACCGCGTGGCGAGGTCCTTCACCGTCTCGACGATGTCGCCGACCTGCCGCGCCTGCTCGAAGAGGCGGCCGCTCTGGGCGAGCACCTGCTGGACGGCCTCCTGGATCCGCTGGATCCCCTCCAGGCTGCGGGTGGCGGAGGACTGCCCGGCGTCGCTCATCTGCGCGGCCTTGTGCGCCACCTCCAGCACCGCGGCGGCGCGGGTCGAGGCGACCGAGGAGGCCTGCTCCAGCTCCCGGGTGGTGGAGCTGGTCTCGGCCACGCCGCCGGCCTGCAACTCCAGCGCTTGGCGCCGGGCGGCGGCGAGCCGGGAGAGGCTCCCGGCCGCGCCGGCGAGATCGCCGGAGGAGTCGCGGAGGGTCGAGACGATCTCGCGCAGCCGCTCCTGCATGCGCCGGAACCCGTCCGCCAGGGCCCCCACCTCGTCGCCTGCGCCGGGCGGGATCTCGGCGGTGAGGTCGCCTTCGGAGACGCGCCGGGCGGCGCTGGAGAGGATCTCGAGCGGCCGCGAGAGGCCGCGCGCCACGATCCAGGCCAGGGCCGCCGCCAGCAGCGTGGCCAGGATGACGATGGACGAGCCGACCAGCACGGCCCGCCGCTGGTCGCTGCGCGCGGCGGCGAAGCCCTCCGCCATCGCCTGGCGGCCGCTCCGGGTGGACGCGGCCAGGTCCTCGCGCAGCACGAGGTACGCCGCCGCCATCGCCCGCAGCGCCCCGGTCAGCTCCTCCCCTCGATCGCGCCGGATCAGGCGCGCGGTCGCGGTACGCGCCAGCCGGTGGTAGGCCTCGAGCTCGGCGGCCAGCCGCGCCTGGTCCAGGCGGGAGAGCACCTCTGGCGGCGCCTCGGCGATGCGCCGCGCCATCTCGCGGTGGAGCTCGCCCGCCTGCTCCAGCGCGGCGGTTTCCTCCGCGCCGGCGGCGTCCTGGAGCTGCCGCTGGAGGCGGGCCAGCTCGGCCTCGAGCTCCTGGGCGAGGAGCAGCGCCGGGACGTGCCGGCGCTCCACCCGGTCCAGCTCGACGGCCGCCCGGCCCGACAGGCCCTGGGTCACGGCGGTGGCGAGCAGCGTGGCCGCGAGCGCGGAGGCGGCGGGGATGAGGAGCTTGTGCCGGTACTTGAGCTGGAGCGCCATGGGGCGGCCCTCAGTCCTTCACCGCGAGCGTCTTCACCCCGGCCGGGGTGGCCAGGGGCGATACATAGCCGACCGCGCCGGCGTTGGCCCGCACGTACGCCGCCACGTCGTCGTCGCTGGGCTTCTCGACCGGGGGCACGTCGCGCCCGGAGAAGATCACCTGGTTCCAGTACGCCTTGACGGCGTTGAGGCTCTTGCGGTGCACCTTCTCCGCGAAGCGCGCCCGGAGCCGCTCGTCGCCGGGCTCGACCGGCTGGACCACCTCGCCCGACGGCCAGCGCGTCTTCTTCTTGAGGAAGAGCTGCGACAGCTCGTGGAGCGAGATGCCGGCGGCGGCGTTGCCCGGGTTGACGATGACGCGGAACGGCTCGTCCGCCGCGGCGGAGAGGGCCGCGGCGAGGGCGATCGAGGCGAGCAAGATCCGGATCCGCACCGCGCCCATCCTGGAACGAGGGACGGGGCACGACCACGACCAGGTCCGGTGCGGTCGGTCGGCTCGCGCCCCCGCTCCATCGTTACCAGAACGGCGGGACCGGCAACATTTCCGGACCGTGGGACAGCGGGCGGGGAGGCACCGCGTGTGCGGCGGTGTGGGCCTACGCGGCCACGGGGTCGAGCGGGACGCCGGCCCGCTCCAGCAGCGACTTGAACTCTCCCTTCCCCACCGCCTTCACGAACGCCTCGCGCGGCTCCACCGTCTTCTTCTTCACCAGCTCGAGGAGGGCGTCGTTGAGCGTCACCATCCCCTGGGCCCGCCCGGTCTGCATGATCGACGGGATCTGGAAGGTCTTGCCCTCGCGGATCAGGTTCGCGACCCCGCTGTTGCAGAGCAGGACCTCCATCGCCGCGGCGCGGCCGCCGCCGATCTTCTTGCAGAGCGTCTGGGAGATGACGCCCTTGAGCGACTCGGAGAGCATCATCCGGATCTGCGGCTGCCGGTCGGCCGGGAACTGGTCGATGATGCGGTCCACGGTGGACGGGGCGGTGTTGGTGTGGAGCGTCCCGAAGACCAGGTGTCCGGTCTCCGCCGTCTCGATGGCGATGGCGATGGTCTCCAGATCGCGCAGCTCCCCCACCAGCACGATGTCCGGATCCTCGCGCAGCGCCGCGCGGAGCGCCGCCTTGAAGCCGCTGGTGTGGATCCCCACCTCCCGCTGGTTCACCAGGCAGCGCTTGTTGGGGTGCACGAACTCGATGGGATCCTCGATGGTGATGATGTGGTCGTCGCGGTTGCGGTTCACGTAGTCGATCATCGCCGCGAGCGTGGTGGACTTGCCGGAGCCGGTGGGCCCGGTGACGAGGACGAGCCCCTTCGAGAGCTGGCAGAGCTCCAGGACGTGCGGGGAGAGCCCCATCTGCTCGACGGTGAGGATGTCGCGCGGGATCTGCCGCAGCACCGCGCCGATCCCCTTGCGATCGGCGAAGACGTTGACGCGGAACCGGGCCGCCGCGTTCTCGTGGGCGAAGTCGGTGTCCTTGCGCGCGTGCCACTCCTCCCGGTTCTTCTCCGGCGCGATCGCCCAGAGCAGCTCCTTGAGCCGCTCGTGGGAGAGCGCGCCGTACCCCTCCTCGGCCCGGATGTCGCCGTCGACGCGGAAGGTGGGCGGGTTGTCGGAGGAGAGGTGCAGGTCCGAGGCGCGGCGCGAAAGCATGGCGTCGAGGAGGGCGTCCATCGCCGCGCGCGGGTCGGCGGGAGCGGCGATGCCGGAGCGCGGCCCGGCGGCGCGGGCGGCCGGCTTCGCGGCGGGCTCCGCGCGCTTCGGCGCGGGGGTGGCGGCCGGGGCGGATTCCGGAGCCCGGGGGACGATCACGGCGCGCAGCGCGTCGCCCTTGGAGGTGACGCGCACGTCCACGGCGCCGGCGGGCGCGGCGTACGGGAACTCGGTCGTCCCCGGCTGCGGGAAGGCGCGGCGCTGCTCGTCCGGCACGATCTCCGTGAACGCGCCCGCGATCTGCGCGGCGGTGAGCGGCTGCTTGATGATGGGCACCGTCCCGCCGGCCGTCGCCATGGTCGCGCCCCGGCCGGTCTCGAACACGATCTCGCGGCCGTGTTCCGCGTAGAGCTTCTCGATGAAGACGTCGATTCGGGCCATGGGGTCACCGGGTGAGGAGCGCGACGCGGGAGACGTGGCGCTTGTTGACGAGCGCGACCGCCTCGCCGACGAGCAGGCGCAGGAAGGGGGTGGACTCGTTCAGGAACTCGACGAGGCGCGACCGCTCCGGCGGGCGCAGGTACGAGACGATGCCCGCGAGCGTGGTGCCGTCCAGCAGCCGCACCTCGACCTCGTGCTCGGTCGGGATCGTCACCTCGTCGGCCTCGTCGCGATCGAGGTCGGCGGGGAAGCGCACCAGCGCGATGCCGGCGCGGTTCAGGAACGTCATGCCGGCCGTCTCCTCGTCGAAGGCGGGGATGAAGTCGTCGCGGCCGTTGAGCAGGTCGGACGGCCGCTCCTGCCCGCTGTGGCCCTCGGCCGCCTCCGCGAGGAAGAGGGTGACGCGGCGGGTCGCGCCGCCCTGGAGCGTCACCTCGACCGGCACGCGGCGCTTGGGCACCCGGAGATCGTCCATGCCCGGGACCGGGTGCGAAGCCCGTGCCGCGCCCTGGCCGGCGGCCGCCTCCCCCGGAGGCGCGCCGCTCGCCGGCCGGCCGCCCGCCCGATGCCCCTGCTTTCCCCGCTGCGCGGTGCCGGTGTGCGCCGGCGCGCAGCGAGGTGTCACGCGAGGTGAGGGAGTGTCGGCGGGCCGGCCGCGCTGCGGCGGACCGCGGAGGCCCTTTCCCGGCACCCGGGGTGCGCACCACCCCGCTGCGCTCCCCTTTCCCTGGCGCGCGCGCCGCCCCCGCGTCACAATCCGCCCCTCCTCGCGGGCGAGGGCGCCGGCATGAAGAGCCTCCGATACGATCTCTACGGCGCCGCGGCAGGCGTGGGCCTGCCCATCGCGGCGATGGTCATCGAGGCCCGATCGCTCGCGCCCGCGGCGCTGCACGCCGCCCTCGCCTCGCAGCCGCTCATCTGGATCATGTGGACGACGCCCTTCGTCCTCGGCGGCCTCGGCATGGTGATCGTCCGGCAGCACCGCGCCATCGTGGACCAGCACCAGGAGATCGTCCGGCTGGAGCAGGCCAAGCGCGAGAGCTTCACCCGCACGGCGACCGAGCTGGCCGGCGCCGCGAAGGGCCTGCTCGGCAACGTGTCCGCCTTCACCAGCACCACCGCCGAGACCGCCGCGTCCATCCGCGAGACCACCGCGACCATGCACCAGCTCTCGCAGACCGCCTCGTCGGCGGCGCTCACCGCCGAGGGCGTGATCGGGATCGCCCTCCAGGCGGAGCGCGCGTCCGAGCAGGGCGAGCGGCACGCCGAGGCGTCGCGCGAGGTGCTGCTCTCGCTCGCGGACGAGGTCCGCGGGCTCGCCCTCCGCATCGAGGCGATGAACGGGCGCACCCGCGAGCTGTCCGGCGCCGCGGCCGAGGTCGCGGCGGCGGCGGACGCGGCGGACCGCCTGGCCGCCGAGGGCGGCGCCGAGCCCGCCGCGCTCGCGACGCGGCTGCAGGCCCACGCCGGTGCCGCGCGCCGGGCGGCGGCGCGGGTGCGGGCCGCCGTCGCCGACGTGCAGCAGGCGGCCGACGCGGCGTCGGGATCGGCCGAGGCCGGCAGCGACCACGCCCGGGCGGGCGCGCGGGTGGCGACCGAGACGGGCGAGGTGATCCGGAACCTGGCCGCGGCGCTCCGCGACGCGGCCCGCGCCGCCCGGGAGATCGCGCAGGTGGCGCAGCAGCAGGAACGCGGGATCGAGCACGTCCTGCGGGCGATGAACGAGATCCACCTCGCCACCGAGGACACCGTCGCCTCGACGCACCAGGTGGCGCGCGAGGCCCGCTCCCTCGAGGAGCTGGCGGCCGAGCTGCGATCGGCCGTGAAGCGCTGACGCCGTCGCCGTCCGCGCCGCCGGGCGCCTGCACGCCGGGTCCGGATCTGGCGAGCGGCGGCCTTCCGATCCAGAATGGCGCAACCCGAGGGAGACACCGGGGGAACAGGACGCCATGTACACGAGACGCTACGCCATCCTGGGCGCGCTCTTCGGAGCGTTGTTCCCGGCGGTGGGAACGCTCATCGAGGCCTTCTACCGCCAGGATTTCTACGGGACGCTCTCGATCGCGTCGATGCTGAAGGCCCAGGCCACCTCGCCGCTCCTGTGGATCATCGACACCGCGCCCATCTTCCTCGGGGCGTTCGCGAGCGCCGGCGGCCGGCGCCAGGACGTGATCCTCGCCATCGAGGCGGGCAAGCGGGAGGCGTTCGTGAAGACGGCGGCGGAGCTGTTCACCGCGGCCCAGTCGCTCCTCTCGACGGTGTCCTCCTTCTCGTCGATGACGGCGGAGACGGCCGCCTCGGTGCGCGAGACCACCGCCACCATGGGCCAGCTCGGCCAGACCGCCACCAAGGCGGCGCTCACCGCCGAGACGGTGATCGGGCTCGCCCGGGTGGGCGACCGCGCCTCGGCGGACGGGCTGGCCGCGGTGGAGACCAGCCTCGGCGAGATGACCAAGCTCGCCGACGAGGTCCGCGGGCTCTCGCAGCGCATCGAGGGGCTCAACGGCCGGATGCGCGACATCTTCGAGATCGCCTCGGTGGTGAACTACATCGCCGACCGGTCGCAGCGGCTCGCCGACTCCGCCGCGGGCGAGGCGCAGAAGGCGGGAGCGGGCGCCCGCGGCTTCGGCGAGGTGGTGCAGGAGATGCGGCGCCACGCCGACGACGCCAAGCGCGCCGCGTCGCAGGTGAAGGGGATCCTGGGCGAGGTCCACAAGGCGATGCTCGCGGCGATGACGGCCGCCGAGGTCGGCATCCGCCGCGCCGAGCAGGGCGCCCACGTGGCGACCGGCACCGGTGAGACCATCCGCCGGCTGGCCGCGGCCCTCAAGGACTCGTCGCAGGCGGCGAAGGAGATCGCGACCGTCGCCCAGCAGCAGGACCACGGCATCGACCAGGTCCTCAAGGCGATGAACGAGATCTACCTCGCCACCCAGGAGACCATGTCGTCGACGCAGGCCGTCGCCTCCGAGGCGAGGGCGCTCAACGACCTCGCCTCGGGGCTGAAGAAGGCCGTGCAGGGGTGAGAGGCGGCGGCGTCGCCGCCGCCCCCGGTCGAGTCCGCGGCTGCGTTCGGGGGTCGCGGTCCCGCTCGTGCCCCGGCGCGGCCGGCCGTCAGTCCGCCATGTAGAGGTGGACCGTCCAGTACGAGCCGGTCTCGTACCCGGGGATCGCGACGGGCAGGAACACGCTGGCGCTCGTCGCGAAGCCGCGGACGATCCTGTGGGCCGGGTCGGGCGTCACGGTCAGCGTGCAGCCGACCTGCATGAGCGGCGCCGGAGGGCCGTTCGGGAACCAGAGGTCGGCGATGACGCAGAAGCCGCTGGCGAAGACGTCGAGGTGGCCCAGGTCGAAGGCGATGCTGAACGGCGACGGCGTGCTGTAGGGCGAGTAGGTCTTGAGCTGGCCGCAGCCGACCGCGGTGCCGATGGGGCGCTCGCCCTCGCGCACCACCCGGCCGTCGTGCGCCCGGGGGCGCGGCGCGTAGACGAACGCTCCGAGCTTGACGGTGTCGCCGTCGGGGCAGAGCGCCGGGACCGCGGCGTTCTCCTCGGTCCGGAGCAGGTAGACGCGCTCGCCGGCCATGGCGACGGCCGGGAGCACGAGGGCGAGCGACAGGGCCAAGGAGCGGATCGGGTTCATGTGTTCACCTTTCGTGATGGGCGGTGCGCGCCGTGTCCCCGGGGGCGGCTTCCCCTAGACGCGCACCAGCTGGCCGCCGTAGTGGACGCCGGCGCCGACCGCCGCGAAGAGCACCAGGTCGCCGCTCCCCAGCCGGACGTTCCCCTGCTCGAGGTCCTCGGCGAAGAGGATGAGGGTGCTGGCCGCGGAGGTGTTGCCGTAGCGGTGGACGTTCATGGGGACCCGCTCGACCGGGAGCCCCGCCTGCTCCACGAACTTGAGGAGCACGAACTTGTTGGCCTGGTGCAGGTAGAAGCGGCGGATCTCGGGCATGAGCCGCTCGCGGCTGCCGTTCATGAGGCCGTCGACCGCCCGCTGCATGTACTCCGGGTACGCCTTCGCCACGATGGGCCCGTCCACGTAGAAGGCGTGATCGGCCGAGGTGGCCCGCGCCGGCTGGAGCTTCGCGCCGCCGGCGCGGTGGATGACCAGCTCGGGGTGATCGGTCCCGGTCATGGACGCCACCACCCCGGGCGCGCCCTCGTCGGCGCGGAGGATGAGCGCGCCCGCCCCGTCACCGAACATGTACATGGAGAGGAAGGCGTTGACCTTCGGGTTGCCGGGCATCTTCGAGGTGAAGATCTCGCGATTCAGGTACGGCGAGGCGCAGAGCGACGCGACGATGGCGACGGTACGCGCCTGCCCGGAGAGCAGCAGCTTGCGGGCCAGGTCGGCGATGTAGACGGCGCCGCCGCAGCCCGAGTCGACGAGGACGGCGAAGGCGTCCGAGCGCATCCCCAGCCGCCGGTGCAGCTCGACGGCGTCGCGGCAGAAGTTGATCTCGTCGGGCGTGGTGGTGACGAGCCACAGGCCGTCGAGGTCGCGCGGAGGGACCCCGGCCACGTCGAGGGCGCGGCGCACCGCCGCCTCGGCCATGTCGGCGTTGCCGCGCGGCCACTGCTCCGAGTCCTGAGGCGGCGCCAGGGCCTGACCCGTCTCGGGGTCGAAGTCCCACAGGAACCGTCGCTCGACGATCCCGGTTCGCGCCTCGATCCGCTCGGGCGACCAGCCCGGGATGGCCTTCGTGATCTTGTCGTTCTTCACCACACGCGACGGCAAGTACGCCCCGCCACCCACGTATCGCACGGACGTCATCGGTCTCCCTCGTCTCCCCTGCCGCCGGTTCGCCCCGCGGTGGCTCGATGCCGGGCCGCCGCGGCTCGAACGCGGGCCACGGTCGCGGCCGCCCCTGGGTGAGGTGGCGCTGGGGCATGAAACCCAGCGTGCACATCGCTCCGGTGGGGCATGTCCGCGGGATCGCTCGGATCGCCTCCGAGCGCCGCCGCGGCCATCTCCATTTCACGGGTCACGCGGCCACGGGATGCGAGAGGCGTGCCGCGTATTCGCTTGAGGTCAAAACACTCCGGGTAAGCTGAAGGCGCCGCCCCCGCACGCGCTGCGCGAGGGCGCGCAGCAGCTGCGCGAAGGCCGGCCGGAGGGTTCAGCGCGCGGCGCGTCGCCGCGGCGCCGAGAACAGGACCTCCACGGCGCCCGTCTCGGCGGCGTGGCGCTCCACGTGCTCGGGGATGACGCGCAGGAGCGCGACGCCCTTCTGGTCCGGACCGGCCGGGAACCACCGCCGCCAGGCGGGGTCCCACAGCTCGCGGAGCAGCTTGCGGTCGCGGAGCACCTCGCCGGTGCCCGACACCGAGATGGTGGTCCCGCGGGCGTCGAAGAAGACCAGGGCGCAGCGCGGCTCTGCCTCCAGGTCGCGGACCTTCTTCGACTCGGCGGCCGTCGCGAACCAGATCTCCTCGCCGCGGACGCGCTGGCGCATCGCCATGGGGCGCGCGTGGAAGTGGCCGTCGGAGCCGCGCGTCGTGAGCACCGCCGTCCTGAACTCGCCGAGCAGCTCCGCGTATCCACGCACCGGCTCCGCCATCGGTCGCCTCCTGGACGCAGGATATCCGGTCCGGCGCGGCGCGCGGGCGCCCGGGCGGGGAGGGCGCCTCGAGCTCGGGGTCGCGGTCTGGGTCGGAGTCGCGGTCGCAGTCGAGGTCGGGGTCGAGGTCGGGGTCGGCCGGCAGAGCGCCGGGAGCGGCCCTGGCCCGAGGAGCGGAGCGCATGCGAGGGCTTGCCGCCTCCACTTCGGTCCGCGCAGCAAGGAGTCCGGCCAGGCAGCGTCTACCGCGTGAGTGCCGGCGGAGCCCCCTGCATCGGTTCCGGGTGCTCACCACGGTTGCGGCAATCGGAGACGATTCCCACGCACTGCGCGGAGCGACGAGGGACAGGGCGTCCCGGCGCGAGCGGCCGCGGCACGACCGACGCGATCCAGGGCCGCTCCCGGCGCTCTGCCGCGCGCGGCCGACCGGCGCGACCCCTGCGCGGCGCGTGTAGCGGTTCCGGGTGCTGCGCGGAGCGACGAGGGACAGGGTCACTCCCGTCGCGCGCAGCCGGGGCTGGACCGGGCCAAGCAGGACGGCGGCCGTCAACGCGCACCCGCTGCGCGGATGTGCGATGAAACCGGGCGCCCGCCTTGACGGCCGTTCCGAACCCGGCATGCTGGCCGGAGGTGCACCCCGCCGCGTTCGCCCTCGCCCTCGCCGCCCCCATCATCGTGCCGCTCGGCGATCGTGCGCTGCCCCTCCGCGTCGCCGTCGAGGTGCGCACCGAGGCGGGAGAGACGGCGCCGCCGCTGGCCTGGTGGTCCCGCGCCGACGGGGGCGCGTCGGCCACCGCGGCCGGCCCCGGGTTCGTGGTGCGGCTGCGGCTCGATCCGGGGGCGGGCGGCGCGCGCGTCCTCTCCGCCGAGATCCACTGGACGCATCCCGCCGGGCTGGAGCGGGCCGTGGTCCGCCTCTCCTGGCCGGGGGCGCCGCGCGCCGTCGGCCGGGACCTCTCCTTCGCGCCGGTGGCCGAGCCGGTGCGCATCGGCCGCGGCACGCCCCTCGTGGTCGAGGCCGGCGACGTCGCGCTGGCCGGCGGGCCCGGGCTGGCGGGGGCGCGGATCTCCGCCTCGGCGGGCGGCCGCACCGCCGAGGTGGAGCTGCTCCTGGACGACGCGGCGGAGCGGCCGTTCGCGACCTACGCCGCGTGCCTCGAGAAGCTGCCGCCCCCGTCGCCGGGGATGCCGATGCAGTTCGGCGCCCTGGAGCACAAGGAACCGCACCTGGCGGCCGGGCGGCGCCCGGGCGACGTGGACGCGGCGCGCGCCACGCTCTACCCCATCGCCGAGGGGGCGCCGTTCCTGCCCGTCGTGGTGGAGCGCTGGCCCGGCGGGGCCCGTGCGGCGGTGGTGTTCACGGACCACGCCGATCGGACCGATCCCGACGCGCTGCGGGCCCTGTTGTGGGGGCACTCTCGCGCGGGGCCGGGAACCGGCTCGGGGTTCCTCGGGCGCGGGGTCCGGCTCACCAAGACGTTCTTCGCGCACGACCGGCGAGGAGGGCTCGACGACCCGGAGATCCGGCCGCTGGCCGACGATCTGCTCGCGTGCGGCTCGGAGGTCGGGCTGCACTCGATCACGGGCGATCGGGACGATCGCGACGCCGTCCGGGCCGGGCTGGCGTCGCTCGCTCCCTGGCGGCCGGTGACGTGGATCGACCACGAGCCGTACACGAACTGCGAGGCCATCTCCTCCGAGGGCTGGCGCGACACCGGGCCGTACGGGATCCGCGACCTCCTCGCCGGCGCCGGCCTCCGCTGGATCTGGGCTGCGGGGGACGTGGGCGGCTTCGGGGCGACGCGGGTGGTGAACGTGCTCGGCGGCGCGCCCGGCGTGGCGCACCCCGCGATCTACCCGTTGCCCCACGACCCGCGGCTGTGGGTCTTCCAGTCGAGCATGTTCTACGGGCCGCCCGCGGACATGGCCGCGGCGCTCTCCGACGACGCGCTCGCCGAGCTGGAGGGGGAGCGCGGCCTGTTCGTCGCGCACACCTACCTCGCGGCGGGCCCGGCCACCACCCGCCGGCCCGAGCACCTGGCGCGCCTGGCGGTGCGGCCCACCGCCGACGGCGCGCTGGAGATCGACCCCGGGCTGGACGCCGCCCTGGAGCGGATCGCGGCCCGGGTCCGCGCCGGGACGCTCGCGTCGCTCACCTGGGCGGAGGCGGGCGACCGGCTGCGGGCCCTCGGCGACGTCGAGGTCGTGTACCGGCCCGACGGCGCGGCCGAGATCCGGAACACGGGCGCCGCTCGGCTCGACGGGCTCACGCTCGCCATCCCGGGCGAGGGTCGCGAGGTGGGCCTGGAGGGCGCCCTGGCCGGCGGCCGCGCCGACGTGCCGGGCTGGACGCGGATCTGGTTCGACCTGGGGCCCGGGGCGCGCGTCGTGCTCCGGGCCTGGGAGCGGTTCGTCCCGGTCCGCCTCGTGGCGGCGCCGTGATGCGGGGGTCCCGGTGACGGTCCGCCCCCTCGCCGCCGAAGACGTCCCGTCGCTCGCCCGGGGGCTCGCCGCGCTCCCGCTCATGGAGCGCTACCGGCGCTCCGAGGGGCTGATCGCGGCGGACCTCCGCGCCGCGCTCGCCCGGGGCGACGGGCTCCTGGTGGCCGAGGAGGACGGCGCCGTGCGCGGGCTGGCCTGGTTCCTCGCGTCCGGCACGCTCGCCATGGGAGGCTACCTGCGGCTCATCGCCGTCCTCCCCGGGGCACAGGGCGGCGGGATCGGCGCGGCGCTGCTCGCGGCCTTCGAGGCCGCGGTGGCGCGGGCGAGCGCCCACGCGTTCCTCCTCGTCTCGGACTTCAACGTGGGCGCGCAGCGGTTCTACGAGCGCCACGGCTACGCCCGCGCCGGCGCCCTGCCCGGCCTCGTCCTTCCGGACGTGGCGGAGCTGCTCTACTGGAAGCGGCTGGGACGAGGCTAGGGCTGGGGCAGATCGGCGGCCGCGACCGCCGTCGCGAGCGGCACGTCGACCTGGACCTCGGAGAGATCGCCGGTGACGCTCACGGGCTCTCGCGACGCCCGCGGCGGGGTCGAGCCGTTCCGGAGCAGGATCACCGTGTACACGCCCGGCGGCACGCGCGGGACGACGTCGAGCGCCGCTCCGCCCCCCGGCATCCAGATCGCGTCGCCGCCCAGCACCGGGGCGCCCGACGGCGTCACCAGCACCGCCTGTGCGGGCATCACCGTGCCGTTCTCGCCGATGGCGCGGACGCGGACGATGGCGCCGCTGGCCGGCTCGAGCAGGTCGAGCCGGCTCACCACCATGGGTGCCACCTCCACGCCGCGCCCGCCGATCCGACCGGAGAGTGCGGTCGCGAGCCCGGCGAAGACGGCGTAGCGCCCGGGGCGGAGCGCGGGCTGCAGGAAGAAGCCCTCGTCGTCCGTGAACGTCTCGCTGGCGTCGCCGCCGTCGGAGGCGACCGCGAGCACCGTCGCGCCGGGGATCGGGCGCCCCTGCGCGTCGCGCACGAACCCGGAGAGCGCCCCGGGAAGCCCCGGGACGCGGCGCGCGGCCGGCGCGGGGGCAGGGATCGGCGCGCCGGCGGCCTCGGCCGCGGGCTTCCCGCCCGCGCTCGAGGCGGCCGCGGACGACGGCTTCGCCGCCGCTGCCGTCGCAGTCGCCGCGGCGCCAGCGCGCGCGGGGGCCTTCTTTCCCACCGGCTTGGCGGCGGAGGTCCCTGCGGCCGGCGCCGCCTTGCCCGCTGGCTTGGCGGAGGCGGGCGCAGCGGGCGCCGACTTGCCCGCCGCCTTCGGCGCGGCGGTGCCCGGCGGAGCGGGCGCGGTGGCCCTGGCCGCCGGGGGAACGACGGCGAGACGCGGGCGGCCCTCCTTGCCCGCGCGGACGGGCTCGGCCTCGTCCCTCGACTCGGCGCCGCCTGCGGCGGCGCCATGCTCGGGAGGAACGGATCCGGCCGGGGTCGGGGACGAGCTCGCGGTGGGCGCCGTCCCCGGCGAGCTCGCCGGCGCGGTGGGCGCGCTTCCCTGGCGTCGCAGCAGGAGCAGCGCGCCGACGAGGAGCAGCAGGCCCACGACCACGGCGGCGACCTTCCGGTTCATCCGCGCCTCCCGAATCGACACGTGTACCCCATGGTGCAGAGCCCCGCCGGGCGCGGCAAGCGCCAAGAGCAGGTCCCGGGAACGCGGGACGGAAGCCGCGAGGCGCCGGGGCGGCCTCCGCCACCCCGGCGCTTCCCGTCTCGTGCGCGTCGCCGCGCTGGAGCGCTACTTCTTGATGTCGAGCAGCTCGACGTCGAACGTCAGCACGGCGTTGCCGGGGATGACGGGCGGTCGGCCCTGCTCGCCGTACGCCGCCGCGGGCGGGCAGACCAGCTTGGCCTTTCCGCCGACCTTCATCTTCTGGAGCCCCTCGGTCCAGCAACCGATGACCTGGTTGAGCGCGAACTCGATGGGCTGGCCGCGCTGCACGGAGCTGTCGAAGGTGGTGCCGTCGAGGAGCTTCCCCGTGTAGTGCACCTTCACGGTGTCGGTCGGGCCGGGCGCGGCGCCGCTCCCCTCCTTCTGAGGGACCACCACGCTGCCGTTGGCGGTCTTGATGGCGCCCTTCTCCGCCTCGGCGGCGGCGAGCGCCGGGGCGGCCTTCTCCTTCTCCTTGTCCGCCTTCTTGGCCAGGCGGGCGCGCACCAGCTCCTGCAGCTTCTGCTGGTAGTCCTCGAGCTTCACCTCGGGCTTGCCCGTGTTGCCGTCCTGGACGCCGCGCTGGACGAGCTCCAGCTCCGCGGGCGTCAGCGCGAACGGCTCGAGGCTCTTGGCGACCGCGAGCCCCACGGCGTAGATGGTCTTGTCCTCCTCGGTCGCGAGGGGCTTGCTCGGCTTCGCCGGAGAGGCGCAGGCGCTCGTGGCCAGCGAGAAGGCGGCGAGGGCGATCCACTTCTTCATGTCGTGCTTCCTTTCTGGAGCGGCCGTTCCCCGGCCGCGGTGGGTCGAACGTCAAGCTCCCCCGGGCGCCGTCGGGGCGGCCCGCTCGTCGAGCTCGGCGAGCTTGCGGTGGAGGAACCGGAACACGGCGATGAGGACGCTCGCGACCGGTACGGCGAGGAGGGCGCCCACCAGGCCGAAGGTCCGCTCGCCCACCAGCAGCGCGAGGACGATCAGCACGGGGTGGATGCGGGCGGCGTCCCCCATGATCTTGGGGTTGAGGACGTAGGTCTCCAGGGCGTGGATGCCGGTGATCCACGCGAGCGCCAGGAGCCCCTTGGTGAGCCCGCCGGCGGTGAGCGCGAGCAGCACGATGGGGATGGACGAGAGGATGGTGCCGAAGATGGGCACCACGGAGAGCAGGGTGGCGAGCGCGCCGAGGGCGAAGGCGAACGGCACCCGCAGCAGGAGGAGCCCGGCGAGCGTGAGGGCGCCGTTCACCGCCATGATGGTGAACTGCCCGCGCACCACGCCGGCGAGCCCCGCGTCGATGCCGTGGAGCAGGCGCCGGAAGTCCTCGCGGAGCTCGGAGGGGACCAGCGTCTCGAAGAAGCGCACGATGCGCGGGGCGTCCATGGAGATGAACGCGGTGAGCATGAAGAGCAGGGCGGCGAAGATCAGGGCGGCGAGCGCTCCGCCCAGGAGCGCACGCGAGAACCTCATCACGTCGCCCACCTGGGCGCGCAGGAAGCCGCTGGCGCCGGCGATGGCCTCCGCGATCCCGCCCGCCAGGTCCACCGAGAGGCGGGGGCCGCCCCGGCCCTCCTGCGGGAGGACGTCGACCGGGACCCCGTAGCGCTCCAGGAACGCGTCGATGCCGCGCGCCCACGCCCCGATCCGCTCCGGCGTGAGCGAGGCCAGCAGCTCCCGCAGCTCGAGCAGGCCGCGCACCGCCTCGCGGTAGATCTGGGGGACGATCGCCACCACCACCGCCCAGACCACCAGCGCCAGGGCGAGGTAGACCAGCGCCACCGCGCCCCAGCGCGGCACGTTCCGCTCGCCGACGCGGACCTGCGTCAGCCGGACGATGACGGGGTTGATGACGTAGGCGGCGAGCGCCGCGATGACGAAGGGGAGCAGCACGCCCCGCGCCACCGCCACCACGCAGGCGACCAGCGTCCACACCAGCGCCGTCAGCGCGAGCAGCTGCGCGCGCGGGCGGCGCCAGATTGGGACCCCGGTCGGCATCGGGCGCGCAGTATCACCGAATCCGCCCGCCGACGGGAGTCCCAAAGCGGCCGCGGTCCGCGCCGCCCTCGCGCTACTCCTCCAGCGTCGAGACGTCGCCCTCGGGGAGCCCCTGCGCGCGGGCCTTGAGGACGCGGCGCATGATCTTCCCGGAGCGCGTCTTGGGGAGCGAGTCGACGAAGGTGACCTTCTCCGGGCGGACGATGGGGCCGAGGTGGGTCGCGACGTGCTGCTTCACCTCGTCCTCCAGCTCGGGGCTCGGCTTGAAGCCCTGGCGCAGCAGGCAGTAGCAGTGGATGGCCTGCCCCTTCACCTCGTGCGGCAGGCCGATCACCGCCGCCTCGGCGATGGCGGGGTGCGCGACGAGCGCGCTCTCCACCTCGGCGGTGCCGAGCCGGTAGCCCGCCACCTTGATGACGTCGTCGGTGCGGCCGATGACCCAGAAGTACCCGTCCTTATCGCGCTTGGCGGAGTCCCCCGCCATGTAGCGCCCCGGGTACTTGGTCCAGTACTGCTTCACGTAGCGCTCGGGGTCCCGGAAGATGGTCGTCATCATCGCCGGCCACGGCTTCTTGAGGACGAGGAAGCCCTCCTCGCCGTCCGGCACCGCCTTGCCGTTGTCGTCGAGGATCTCGGCCTCCTGGCCGAAGAACGGCCGGGTGGCGGAGCCGGGCTTGAGCGGCACCGTCGGGACGGGCGTGATCATGAACATGCCCGTCTCCGTCTGCCACCAGGTGTCCATGATCGGGCAGCGTCCCTTGCCGATGACGCGGTGGTACCACTTCCAGGCCTCGGGGTTGATGGGCTCGCCCACCGAGCCGAGGAGCCGGAGCGTGGAGAGGTCGTGGCGGTTGGGCCACGACTCGCCGAAGCGCATCAGGCCGCGGATGGCGGTGGGCGCGGTGTAGAGGATGGTGAGGCCGTACTTCTCGACCAGCGACCACCAGCGGTTCGGGTACGGGTAGGTCGGCGCGCCCTCGTACATGAAGGTGGTCGCGCCGCAGAGGAGCGGCCCGTACACGATGTAGCTGTGCCCGGTCACCCAGCCCGGATCGGCCGCGCACCAGTAGCGGTCCTCGTCCTTCACGTCGAAGACGTACTTGAGGGTGGAGTAGATGCCGACCTGGTACCCGCCGTGCGCGTGGATGATGCCCTTCGGCTTCCCGGTGGTGCCGGAGGTGTAGAGGATGTAGAGCGGGTCGGAGGAGTCCATCACCTCGGTCGGGCAGGCCCCCGTCGCGAGGGGGAGCTTCATCAGCTCGTGGTACCAGTAGTCGCGGCCCGCCTCCATGCGGACCTCGTGGCCGGTGCGCTGGACCACGATCACCGTCTCCACCGTCGGGCAGCGCCTCACCGCGTCGTCGACCGTCTTCTTCAGCTCGACGATCTTGCCGTTCATGAAGCCGCCGTCGGCGGTGACGACCACCTTCGACTCCGAGTCGTCGATGCGCCCCTGCAGCGCGTCCACCGAGAACCCGCCGTAGACCACGGAGTGGATGGCGCCGATCTTCGCCGTCGCGAGCATGGCGATGACGATCTCGGGGACGCGCGGCATGTAGATGGTGACCCGGTCGCCCTTGCGGACGCCCATGGCCTTCAGCACGTTGGCGAACTTGGAGACGTCGCGGTTGAGCGCGAAGTACGAGTAGGTGCGGACGTCGCCCTTCTCGCCCACCCAGACCAGCGACAGCTTGTTCTTGCGCCAGGTCTTCTGGTGGCGGTCGAGGCAGTTGTGGATGATGTTGGTCTGCCCCCCCTTGAACCACCGGTAGAACGGCTTGTTGGAGTCGTCGAGGACCTTGTCCCACTTCCGGTACCACTCCAGCTCCGAAGCCTCCTCGCCCCAGAAGCCCTCCAGATCCTCGGCGGCGCGGCGCGCGATGGCGCTCCAGTCCTTCACGCGCGCCTGCGCGACGACCTCCGGCGAGGGGTGGAAGACCTCGCCCTCGAGAACCGGCTGCTTCGTCGTGACGGTGCTCATCCGCGGCTCCTCTCGGGGTTGGATCGACGCTACCAGATGCCTACATCGACTACCAAGGACCTCCATCGCTGACGCGCCGCGCCATTTGCACTGGCCGTCAATGACGGCCGGACGCTCCGGGAGGAACCTGCATCATGCGGCGGGAGCGGGCCGCCCGCGGCGCCCCGGTGGGGGCGGCGGCCGTGGGCGCGGCCTCGACCGGCCGCCGGGGCGAGGTTATCCTCCTCGCCGCTTGGTGCGAGCCCCGCCGCTGCGGCCCGGAGACGTCGTGCGCGTCGTGGCGCCGGCGAGCCCGTTCGATCCGGTCCGGCTCGAGCGCGGGCTCGAGGTGCTGCGCACCCGGCTGGGCCTGGTCCCGCGCTTCCGATCCGACCTGGGTGCGCGGGCCGGCTACCTGGCGGGCGACGACGCCCGCCGCGCCGAGGAGTGGCGCGAGGCGGTGGCGGATCCCGACGCCCGCGCCATCTTCTGCGCCCGCGGTGGCTACGGGTCGATGCGCATCCTCCCGGCCATCGATCCGGCCCCGCTGCTCGCCCGGCCGAAGCTGGTGGTCGGCTTCTCGGACGTGACGGCGATCCACGCGGTGCTGAACCGCGCCGGCCTCGCGACCGTGCACGGGCCGGTGGTGACGCAGCTCGGGGCGTCGCCCGACGACGCGGTGGCGCACCTGTGGGCGCTCCTCTCCGGCCGCGCGCCCCGGCCCAACGCCTGGGACGCGCCGCCGCCCGGCGCCGGGGTGACGGGCACCGGCGTGGTCCGCGCGGGCCGCGTCTCGGGGCCGCTGGTCGGCGGCTCGCTCGCCCTGCTGTCGCACCTCTGCGGCACGCCGTTCCTGCCGCCGCTGGACGGCGCCATCCTCCTGGTCGAGGACGTCGGCGAGAAGCCGTACCGGATCGATCGCTACCTCACCCAGCTGCGCCTGGCGGGCGCCCTCGACCGCGTCGCGGCGGTCGCGGTCGGGCAGCTCTCGGGCTGCGACGACGAGCAGGTGCGCGCCGCGGACGTCGTCCGCGAGGCGGTCCGCGCCCTGGGCCTGCCCGCCATCGAGGGGCTGCCCTGCGGCCACGAGGATCGCAACCTCGCCGTGCCGCTCGGCGCGCGCGCCACGCTGGTCGCGCCCGGGCCCGGCGAGGAGGGGCCGCCGCGGCTCCTCTTCGAGGAGGGGGCGACGGCTCCCCCATGACCGCCGTGCTCGCCGGCGTCTCGAGCGCGCTGGAGGCTGGACGGCGCGAGGGGATCGCGCCGGCGCTCTCGGCGGCGGTCCGGGTGCGCGGCGCGCTCGTGCACGCGAGCTGGCACGGCGAGATCCCCGCGCCGGGACCGCGACCGCTCCGGGACGGCGACCTCTTCGACGTGGCGTCGCTCACCAAGCCGGTGGCCACCGGCGCCCTCGCCGCGCAGCTCGCCGCCGAGGGCCGGCTCGAGCTGGACGCCCCGGTGGCGGCGCGCCTCCCCGCATTCGCCGCGGCCGGGAAGGAGCGCGTCACGGTCCGTCAACTCCTCGCCCACGCGAGCGGCCTGCCCGCCTGGCGCCCCTGGTTCGAGCGCGCCGCCGCGGACCCGGTCGCGGGCGCGGCGTTCCTGCCCCCCGAGGGGCGGCCGCGGGGGGCGGCGCTCCGCGCCGCCCTGGGGCGGGGGAAGGAGATCGTCCGCGCCTGCGCCTGCGCCGAGCCGCTGGAGGCGGCGCCGGGCGCGCGGGCCCGGTACGGCGATCCCGGCTTCATCGCGCTCGGGCTCCTGCTGGAGGAGATCCTGGGCGAGCCGCTCTCCCGCGCCGCGGAGCGCCGCGTCTTCGCGCCGCTGGGGCTGACCTCGACCTTCTTCCTCGACGGCCTCGACCCGGAGGGCGCGGCCGCGCGCGCCGGCGCCCGCGCCTTCGCGCCGGCGCGCTGGTCCGCGGCGCGCCGCGAGGCAATCCAGGGCGCGGTGGACGACGACAACGCCTGGGCGATGGGGGGCGCCTCCGGGCACGCGGGCGTCTTCTCGACGGCGACGGAGATCGCCGCCCTCGGCCAGGACTGGCTCGAGGCGCTGGCCGGCCGGCCCTCCGTGGTGCCGGCCCGGGTGGCGGAGGCGTTCGTGAGGCGCGACCCGACGCCGGGGAGCGGGCGGGCGCTCGGCTGGGACACGCCGACCGGCGAGACGTCGCTCGGGACCAGGCTCGGACGCGGGCCGCTCGGCGCCGTCGGCCACCTCGGGTTCACCGGGTGCTCGCTCTGGATCGATCGCGACGCGGAGGTGGTCTGCGCGCTTCTCACCAACCACTGCCATCCGGCCGGGATCGACGCGGAGCGGATCCGGGGGTTCCGCCGCCGGTTCCACGACGCGGTGGCGGAGGAGATGGGGATCGGGTAAGTCGCGGTCGCGGGTCGGGGTCGACGTCGGGGTCGTGGTCGGGTCGAGGTCGTGGTCGCGGGTCGAGGTGGTGGTCGCGGGTCGAGGTCGTGGTCGCGGGTCGAGGTCGTGGTCCAGGTCGAGGTGGTGGTCGCGGGTCGCGGTCGGAGATGGACGTGATCGACTGGAAGAACGTTCGCCGCATCCACCTCATCGGCGTCGCCGGGACGGGGATGGGGTCGTTCGCGGGGATGCTGAAGGCCGCGGGGTACGAGGTCACCGGCTCGGACGAGAACGTCTACCCGCCCATGTCCACCCAGCTCGAGCGCTGGGGGATCGAAGCGCTGACCCCCTACGGCGCGGCCAACCTGGACCGGGCGCGGCCGGACGTGGTGGTGGTCGGGAACGTGGTCCGCAGCGTGAACCCGGAGGCGTCCGCGATGCGCGACCGCGGACTGCCGCACGTCTCGTTCCCGCAGGCGCTGGGGGAGCTGTTCATCGGGCCGCGCCACGGCGTGGTGGTGGTCGGCACCCACGGCAAGACCACCACCTCGGCGATGATGGGGTTCCTCCTCCACCACGCCGGCCGCGACCCGTCCTTCCTGGTGGGCGGCGTCACCCGCGACTTCGAGTCCAACTTCCGGCTGGGGAAGGGCCCGCACTTCGTCGTCGAGGGCGACGAGTACGACACTGCCTACTTCGACAAGGGGCCCAAGTTCCTCCACTACCGCCCCCGCACCGCCGTCTTCACGAGCTGCGAGCTGGACCACGCGGACATCTACCGCGACGAGGCGCACTACGAGGAGGCGTTCGAGCGGTTCGTTGACCTCCTCCCCGCCGACGGGTTCTTGGCCGCCTGCGCGAGCTACGGGAGCGTGCGGCGCATCTCCGCCCGCGCCCGCTGCCGCGTCGAGACCTACGCGGTCGACCAGGCCGGCGCGGACTGGGAGGCGCAGGACCTCCGGCTCGGGCCCGACGGGGCCCGCTTCGCGCTGGCGCGCGGCGGCGCGCGGCTCGCCGACGTCCACCTGCCCGTCGGCGGCGCGCACAACGTCGAGAACGCGCTGGGGGTCGCGGCCGCGGCCACCGCCCTCGGCCTCGCGCCGGCGGAGATCGCAGCGGGGCTCGCGGCGTTCCACGGCGTGAAGCGCCGCCAGGAGGTGCGCGGCGCGGCGGGCGGCGTCACCGTGGTGGACGACTTCGCCCACCACCCGCGCGCGGTCGAGAAGACGCTCGCCGCGGTGCGGGGCGCGTTCCCGTCGGCGCGCCTGCTGGCGTGCTTCGAGCCGCGCTCCAACACCAGCCGCCGCAACCTCCACCAGGCGGACTACGCCCGCCCGTCCACCTGGGGGGACGCCGCGGAGGTGTTCCTCCTCCGGCCCGCGCCCACCGACCGCGTGCCGGAGCACGAGCGCCTGGACGTGGACGCGCTGGTGCGCGACCTCTCCGCCGCGGGGAAGCCGGCGCACGCCTTTGCGGCCGTGGACGACCTCGTGCCCGCCGTGGCCGCCGCCGCGCGCCCCGGCGACGTGGTGGTGGCCATGTCGAACGGGGCGTTCGGCGGGATCTGGGGGAAGCTGCTCGAGGCGCTGGGCCGGCGCCGCGGGTAGCCGCGCCGCCCGTCCCGGCACGCCTACGGGCCGTGGCACACGATGCAGACCTTCTTGCTGTGCTGCTCGCTGGCGCTGTGGCGGCTGGCGAAGCCGGGCGGGTGCGGGTTGGCGCCGCCGGAGCGGTGGCAGGTGACGCAGGTGGCCGCGGCGCCCTGGTCGTGGCAGCCCGCGCAGGCGACGATGTTGGCGCGCGCGGCCGCCGCGTGCTCGCCGCCGCTCGGAGTGGCCCAGCCGGACGTGGGGTGCGGGTCACGGTCGCTCAGGCTCCCGGTCGGCGCGACGTTCTGCAGCTCGTGGCACGACTGGCAGAAGGGCGAGCCGTGGCAGCGGCGGCAGCTGGCCGGGTCGGCCTGCACGTCCACCATGTGGCGCGAGACGTAGTCGCCCCGGTGGATGAGGTCGGCGGTGACCTGCTCGGGCCACCGGACGGAGGGCCGCGCCGCGACGGTCGCGGCCGAGTGGCAGTTCGCGCAGTAGGTCTGGTCGTGGCAGGCGGCGCACGACTGCGCCGAGGCCCGCGCCAGCTCGCCGTGGGTGCGGAGCCAGTCCTCGCGGTGGGCGAAGGTCGAGAGCGGCTTCGGGCCGTGGGAGCGGAGATCGACGTGGCAGGGGGTGCAGCGCGCCTCGGCGAACTCCTGCTGGTGGACGTGGCAGGCCGTGCACACCGACATGGGCGGGACCGGGGTGTGGAGCTGGTCCTTCTCCGGGAGCTCCAGGTGGCAGACCTTGCAGTCGCCGTTCACGCGCGGGAGGTGGGCGGCGTGGTCGAAGCTCAGCTCGAAGGGCGAGGTGCGCGCGGGGATCGCCAGCGTCGGCATGGTCTCGTGGCAGTCCCCGCACTTGTCCGACTTCGCCGGGAGCGCGACGTGGCGTTCGGCGGCGTCGAGCCGGGTCGCCTGCTCGATCGACGCGTGGCAGTTGGAGCAGGCCACGTCGTTCTCGAGGTGCGGCTGGTGCGGGAAGACGTGCGCCACCTGCTCGGGCGCGGCCTTGGGCGCGATGCGCGCCGAGCAGCCGGCGAGGGCGGCGACGGCGAGGAGCGGGAGCCGGTTCATCACCGCACCTCCCGGACGCTGTAGGTCTGGTTGTAGACGAGCTTGGCCAGGAGCTCGTACTGGCGCTCCATGAAGACCGTCACGCCGGCGCGACCGGCGAGGACCGCGGCCCAGCCGCCCCCGAGCTCGTAGCCCCCGGTGAGGACCCCGGTGAACGCCTGCTTCTCGGCGTTGATGGACTCGCGGAAGAAGTGGGCGAGGACGTCGGCGGCGAGGAAGGCGGGGCCGAAGTCGCGGCGGCCGTAGAGCCGGGCCGAGAAGTAGCCGTTCTCCGAGGCATCGAGGAGGCCGACCTCGGCACCGGCGCTGGAGCCGCGGGCGTGCCACGCGGCCCTGGCGGTCAGGTCGTAGCCGGTGTAGGTGCCGCTCAGGTCCTTCGAGGTGGGCTGGAGGTCCACGTGGCCGTCGAGGACGAGGGTGAGGGCGCGGTTGACGTCGTAGGAGACGCCGCCGCCGATGGCGGTCCGCTCGGTGTCGGAGAAGACCGAGAGGATGGAGGTGCGAGGCAGGAAGAGGTCGGGGGCGACCTGCTGGAAGTCGGCGGTGAGGTGGAGCTTGCGCTGCGGGGTCCAGGTGACGAGGACGGTGGCCTCGGCCAGGCGGTTCTTCTCGGCGAGGCTCCAGACGCCGAAGCCGGTCAGCACCACCTGGGCCACGGGCTGGAGCCGCAGGTCCACCCCCACGTCCTCGCGGGCGAAGTCCTTGCCGTCCTTCACCACCGCGGTCGAGGCGCCCAGCTCGAGCCCCCGGCCCGGCCCCCCGGAGATGGGGAGCGTCCAGGAGACGCGGCCGCCGTAGGCGAGGTCGCCGCCCTCGGGGTTCCAGCTCACCGTGGCGCCGCGCGACTGGAAGCGCTGCGAGACGGGGCTGCCGGCGTAGCCGGAGACGGCGAAGCCGTAGGGGAGGACCAGCACCGCGCTGCCGCCGTCGATCTGGACCATGCGGGCCGAGCCGAGGGCGACGTACTCGCGGCCGACCTGGAGGACGAGGTGGCGCTTGAAGAGCTCGCCCTTGACGTAGCCGGTGGTGACGTCGCCGGTGAGCTTCGACCCGGTGCCGTTGTCCCAGCGCAGGTCGGAGAAGTCGTAGGATCCCCAGGTGGAGAGCACGACCTCGAGGTGGTCCGCGACCGGGTTGCCGATGTCGCGGGCGGAGAGGGTGAGGATCTCGTAGGCGGGGACCACCGTGGCGAGGGAGGGCGTCTGGCCCGGCGCTCCGCCGCGCGTCTGCTGCCCGGCGAGCAGCATGGTGGTGGAGCTCGCCTCGACCACGTCGGCGCGCGCGGGCCCGGCAAGCAGGCACAGCGCACCGAGGAGGACCGGCATGACCTTGCGCATCGGTTCGTCCCTCCTCGTGACCCTGCGTCCTCGAGATCGCACGGCCGACCAGGGGTGATGCCCTCGAGTTGAAGCCGCGGCGGGGCGCTTCGCCGCGCCCCCGGCGGTCACCAGGTTCGCGTTCCGGCGTCGCTGTGGCAGGAGACGGTGGAGCAGGTGGGGGGCGCTCCCGGCGTGAACGTGCCCGAGACCGTGCCTCCGAAGTTGCCGCCGAACAGCACGTCGGCCACGCCGTTCACGTGCTTCGTCAAGTCGATGATGGTGGGCGTGAGGTTGTTGGCCACGTCGCTCACGGTGGCGAAGTGGCAGTTCGCGCAGGTGAGGTTGACGCTCCTGACGTGGAAGTTGTGCTGCCCGGTGTTCGGGTAGTAGGGCTTGGGGGGGGAGGCGAGGCTGTTCCCGTGGCATCCGTTGCAGACGTAGGTGCCGCCGGAGAGGAGGGTCCCGCTCCAGGCCGGGGTGCTCGTCGAGCCGCCGGTCGGGCCGCCGGCCGCGCCGCCGTGGCAGTAGACGGCGCAGGTGCCCGTGGCGCCGCCCGTCCCGGCGGTGAAGCTGCCGAGGTTGGCGGGGAGCGATGCCTGCCCGGTACCGTCGAGCGGGTCGTTCACCTGGACCAGACCGCCCAGCAGGTGGTCGAGCGAGGAGGCCTGCTGCGGGACCTGGTGGCACGTGGCGCAGGCGAGCGGGCTGGCGATGGAGTTGGCGGCGGCGACGAGGTGGGCCTGGTGCGCGCCGGTGAGGGCCGGCGTGTTGGTGCCCGTCAGCCGGCCCTGCACGTCGTCGGGGGGCGCCGCGAGCGTGAGCTGGGTGGCCTCGTCGAACGGCTCCGTCGGCGTTCCGTGGCAGAAGGTGCAGTTGTTCTGCCAGGAGGCGACGCCGTTCGGGAAGCGGGTCGTGGAGGTGTCCTGATGGCAGCCGTTGCAGGTCACCGCCGGCGGGAGGCCGTTCAGGTCGGTGCCGTGGCACTGGGCACAGTCGGTCGCCGACGGGACCTGCTGGAGGAAGTGGACCGCGTCGCGGCCGTGGAAGGTCGGGCTCGCCGGGTCGGCGTAGCCGGTCGGATGGGAGAAGGCGTCGACGGTCCCGTTCACGTGCTCGCCGGCCGCGATGTCGAGCGTGCCGTCCGGGAGCATCGTGCCCGAGTGGCAGGTGGCGCAGGTGGTGACGTCTTGCCAGGCGGCGTGCGGCGCGGGCGCGTGGCAGGAGCCGCACAGCAGGGCCGACCCGGTCCAGGCCGGGCTCGGGGTGGCGCCGCCGCGGGTGTGGCAGTAGTTGGTGCAGTTCCCGGAGGCGTACGTCGCGCTCGCGCCGCCGGAGGTGGCGATCCCGGAGAAGACGACCTCGACCGTGCCGTTGACGTGATCGAGCGAGTCCGGGAAGGTCGGCGGCGGGACCGCATGGCAGCTCGAGCAGGGGAGCGGGCCCGCGAACGCTCCGGCCACGAGGTGCGCCTGGTGCGCGCCCACCTTGGACTGCGTGTTGGTCCCGGTCAGCCGGCCCTGCACGTCGTCGGGCGGTGCGGCGAGCTGGGGGCTCGCGGAGGGATCGAACCCGGCCTTGGTCGCCGTTCCGTGGCAGAACGAGCAGTTGGTGCGCCAGTCGCCGGTCCACCCGGCCGTGGTCGTGTGGCACGCGTTGCAGGACGGGCCGACGCCACCGTCGAACGTCTGACCGTGGCAGCTCGCGCAGTCGAGCGCGCCCGCCGCGCCGCTCTTCCAAGCGAAGAACGCGGGAGCGTGCACGGTGGGCGGGGCGAAGTCCTCGCTGTGGCCGAGCGCGGGAGGGTTGCCCTGGGCCGGCCGCGCCTGACCGCAACCGGCGAGGGCTCCGAGGGCGGCGAGGGTAGCCAGAAGAGCAACTCGGTCCATGCGCATGACGACCTCTCGAGGCTGGCCGATGCTGCCCTATCTCGGGGCGAGGAAAAAGAGG
Source organism: Anaeromyxobacteraceae bacterium (assembly GCA_035519395.1). Lineage (GTDB taxonomy): Bacteria > Myxococcota > Myxococcia > Myxococcales > Anaeromyxobacteraceae > Anaeromyxobacter. The sequence continues at coordinate 34,922 of DATIWK010000166.1, forward strand.
CGTCACGCTTAGGGCCCGTGGCAGACGATGCAAACCTTTTTTGTGTGCTCCTCGCTCGCGGAGTGCCGGGCCGTGAAGCCGGGCGGGTGTGGGTTGGCGCCGCCGGAGCGGTGGCAGGTGACGCAGATGGCTGCCGCGCCCTGGTCGTGGCAGGCCGCGCACGCGACGATGTTGGCGCGCGCGGCCGCCGCGTGCTCGCCGCCGCTCGGAGTGGCCCAGCCGGAGGTGGGGTGCGGGTTGCGATCGATCGGGAGCCCGAGCGCCGCCACGTTCTGCAGCTCGTGGCAGGCCTGGCAGAACGGCGATCCGTGGCAGCGGCGGCAGCTCGCCGGGTTCGACTGCACGTCCACCATGTGGCGCGAGACGTAGTCGCCGCGGTGGATGAAGTCGGATTCGACCTGCTCCGGCCACCGGATGGAGGGCTTGGCAGGGACGGTGGCGGCGGAGTGGCAGTTCGCGCAGTAGGTCTGGTCGTGGCACGCGGCGCACGACTGCGCCGAGGCCCGCGCCAGCTCGCCGTGGGTGCGGAGCCAGTCCTCGCGGTGGGCGAACGCCGAGACCGGCTTCAGGTAGTAGGCCCTGAGGCCCGTGTGGCACGGCGTGCAGCGCGCCTCGGCGAAGTCCTTCTGGTGGTTGTGGCAGCCGGTGCACGCCGCCATGGGCGGGGCCGGGTAGTCCATGTGCCCCTTCTCCGGCAGGTCCTTGTGGCAGACCTTGCAGTCGCCCTTCACGCGGGGCAGGTGCGCGGCGTGATCGAAGGTGAGCTGGAAGGGGACGTAGCGCGCCGGGACCGCGAACTTGGGCATGGTCTCGTGGCAGTCCGCGCAGACGCTCGACTTGGCCGGGAGCTGCACGTGCCGGACGATGGCGTCGAGCTTCGTCGCCTTGGCGATCGAGGCGTGGCAGTTGGTGCAGGCCACGTCGTTCTCGACGTGGGGCGCGTGGGGGAACACGTGCGGCACGTTCTCCGGCGCGCCCTTGCGCGCGCTCCGGGCGGAGCAGCCGGCGAGCGCGGCGGCGGCGAGGACGACGAGCCGTAGCCGGCGGTTCATCACCGCACCTCCCGGACGCGCTGGGTCGGGCTGTAGACGAGCTTGGCCATGAGGTCGTACTGGCGCTCCATGAAGACCGTCACGCCGGCGCGGCCGGCGAGGACCGCGGACCAGCCGGCGCCGAGCTCGTAGCCGCCGGTGAGGGTCGCGGTGACGGCCTGCTTCTCCGCGTTGATGGCCTCGCGGAAGAGGTGGCCCAGGAGGTCTGCGGCGATGAAGGCGGGCCCCGCGTCCTTGCGCCCGTAGAGCCGCAGACCGACGTAGCCGTTCTCCTGGGCGTCGAGGTAGCTCGCCTCGATCCCGGCGCTGGCGGTGCGGGAGTGCCAGGCCGCCCTCGCGGATGCGTCGTACCCGGTGTAGGTCCCGTTGCTCAGGTCCTTCGAGGTGGGCTGGAGGTCCACGTGGCCGTCGAGGACGAGGGTGAGGGCGCGGTTGACGTCGTAGGAGACGCCGCCGCCGACGGCGGTCCGCTCGGTGTCGGAGAACACCGAGAGGATCGAGGTGCGGGGCAGGAAGAGGTCGGGCGCGACGCGGCGGTAGTCGGCGCTGAGGTGCAGCGTGCGGAGCGGCGTCCAGGTGAGGAGGAGGTTCGCCTCGGCGAGCCGGTTCTTCTCGGCGAGGCTCACGACGCCGAAGCCGGTCAGCACCACCTGGGCCACGGGCTGGAGCCGCAGGTCCACCCCCACGTCCTCGCGGGCGAAGTCCTTGCCGTCCTTCACCACCGCGGTCGAGGCGCCCAGCTCGAGCCCCCGGCCCGGCCCC
>DATIWK010000167.1:0-6260 GCA_035519395.1 Anaeromyxobacteraceae bacterium
CGCGCTTGAAGTTGTCGATCTCCTCGATGACGTAGATGGGGATGACGACGTCGTTGTCCTCGAAGCCGAAGATGCTGCGCGGATCGTGGAGGAGGACGTTGGTGTCGAGGACGAAGTTCTTCTTCAAGCCGGAGGGGCTCCAGGGGATCGGCGAGGTGGGGGGAGTCTAGCAAGGGCCCCCGAGGCGGTCACGGTGCGGTTCCGGCCCTCGCGCTTCGCCCGGTAGAGACACGCGTCGGCGCGCTCCACCAGGGTCGTCTTCCGATCCGCGTCCTCGGGGTGGCCCGCGACGCCGAGCGAGAGCGTCACGCGCACCGGGCCCTGGCCGGTCTCGAACACCTGCGCCGCGACGCGCTCGCGGATGCGCTCCGCGATGACGGCGGCGCCCGCCGGATCGGTCTCGGGCATGAGGATGGCGAACTCCTCCCCGCCGTAGCGCGCGGTGAGGTCGGTGGTCCGCGCCTCGCGCGCCAGGATGCGGGCCACGCCGCGCAGCACCTGATCGCCGATCGGGTGACCGTAGGTGTCGTTCACCACCTTGAAGTGGTCGATGTCGCAGAGGAGCAGCGACGCACGCTTGCCGTAGCGTCGGGCCTGGGCGAGGACCTCGTCGAGCCGCGCCTGGAAGGTCCGGTGGTTGAGGAGCCCGGTCAGGCCGTCGGTGGTGGCGAGCCGCTCGGTCTCGCCGTACAGGCGGGCCCGCAGGATGGAGTCGGCCGCCTGCATGGCCACGAAGTCGGCCTGCCGGTCGACCTCGCCGCCGTAGGCGCCCGGCCGCGTGGAGCCGACCACGAGGGTACCCAGCACCTCGCCCGAGACCGTGAGAGGCAGGATCCGCAGCGAGGCGAGGCCGGAGAGCCGGGTGCCCGCGTCGAAGACGCGAGAGCGCGCCACGTCGATGTCCTTCACCGGCAGGCGCGAGTTGAGCTTCACCACCGACGCGACCAGGCTCGCGTCGTCGTCCGGCCAGGCCTTGCCCTCGAGGCCCGGCGCGCCGGCCGCCTCCGCCCCGGAGGCCTTGGTCACGCGGTGGACGCGCCTCTCGCCGTCCGGCTCCACCAGGGTGAGCGCGGCGAACTCCGAGCCGCCCAGCTCGCGGGCGATCTCCAGAGTGGCCTCGAAGACCTCGGCCGGCTTGGCGAGCCTGTTCAGCCGCTCGACCGCGGCGAACAGCCGCTCCTTCTCGTCGCGGGTCCGGCGCAGGTCGCGCATCAGCCGCTCGGCCTCGGCCGCCCGCACGATCTCGGCGGCCAGCGCGGTCAGCACGCGCTCGTCGCCCTCGGTGAACGGCTCCGCCTCGGCCCGGTCCGCGACGACCACGCCGCGCAGGTGCCCGCCGCGAGGCTCCACGAGCGGGACGGCCAGGAGCGCACCGGGGGCCTTGCCGTCGAGGGCGTAGCTCGGGGGCTTCATGTCGCCGTGGAGGCGCACCGGGCGCCCGGTCTTGAGGACCGCGCCCAGCGCCCCCTCCCCGGCGGGCAGCGGCCCGGACGCGACCCCGTCGCCCGAGGACCGGCATTCCGAGAGGCGCAGCTCGCGGTCGTCCGCCGAGAGGAGCAGGACCGCGCACGTCCGGCATCGCAGCGCTGCCTCCGCCACCTCCAGGACGCCGCTCACCGCCGCCTCGACCTCCACCACCGCCGCAGCCGTCCAGCTCGCCTCGCCGTGGGGAGGGATCCCTCCCGGCCCGAGGAGGCGGAGCGAGCGGGCGCGCTCCTCGATCTCCGCCAGCCGGCGCGTCACTGCGGCGCGCTCGAAGCGCCGCCCGGCGGCCACGTGGCCGGCCAGCACCGCGTGGTAAAGCACCGCGAACAGCGCCACGAACCCCGAGTGGATCATCGCCGCGGCGAGGTCCCACGGGCGTCCGCCCCGCTCGCGCCAGAGCAGGAGCTCGAGGAGCAGGGCCAGCCCCACCAGCGCGAACCCGGCGACCCTGGGGAGGAAGGCGACCAGGAACGCCATCACCAGGTAGACGAGCGGCTGGAGCGGCGACTCGGCGGCGCCCGCGCCCGCCGCCTGGGCGAGCGCGTACGCGGCGACCACGAAGAGCGATCCGAGCTCCATCTGCTCCCGGAGCGGCGCCGGGCGGCCCTCGGCCGTGCCCGCGGTGCGGCGCCAGACCGCGGCGGCCAGGGACGCGGCGAGCGCCGCCAGGGCTCCGGCCTGGATCCACCCGGGCGCGGCGGCTGCGAACGCGCCCAGGGCGACCAGCGCGCCGACGAGCACGGTCACCGCCGCGGGGACGCTGCGGAGGAGAAAGGCGAGCGCCCGTCGCCGGGCCGGGCGGCCCAGGACGCCCAGGTCGGAGAGGACGGAGGCGTAGAGGCGAACGATCAGGGGCCGGGAGCGACGTCGCGCGACCCGATCGCCCAGGGCGGGGCGCGCAGCGCTCGTCCCCGGCAGCGAGGTCGCCGGGGAGATCACGGCCCCGGGCCTTCCACCCGGTAGACGCGCTCGCCGGGTCGGACGAGGCCGAGGTCCTCGCGCGCGGCGCGCTCCATCGCCGAGGGATCGGTGCGCAGCGCTTTCACCTCGCGTGAGAGGCGGGCGTTCTCCTCGGCCAGGCGCGCGTTGTCGGCCTCGATCCGCCCCGCCTCCCCGGCGAGGCGGCGGGCCTTCCGCAGGCCGCCCGGATCCAGCGCAGACACCAGGGCCAGCAGCACGAGGCCGCCCAAGTAGAGCCGAAACGCCCAGCTGCGCCAGACGGGCATCGCCGGCCCCCGAACGTAGCAGTGGACCGCCGCCCGTCCAGAAATCGGACGCTATCCCGGGCCGGGCGGACGCCGGCCCAGGGCGCTATGCTCCGGGAGCGTGAACGTTTCGATCGGGACGCTCGCCCTGCTCGCGGCGTTCGCGCCGGGTGCCCCTCGGGCCGGTCCGGCCTCCACACCCGTCCCCCTCGTCACCGAGACCCGTCCGGCGCTCGGCTCCCTGGCCACCGTCTCGGTGGCCGGCGCGGACCCGGGCGCGGCGGCGGACGCGATCGAGACCGCCTTCGGCGTGTTCGAGCGGGTCGGCTGGTCGATGAACGAGTGGCGCGCGGACTCGCCCCTCTCGGCGCTCAACACCGCGGCGGGCGGCGACTGGGTCCCGCTTCCCGCCGATCTCTGCGATGCGCTCGCCCGCGCCGGCGAGGGAGCGGTCCGCACGGGCGGCCGCTTCGATCCCACCTGGGCGGCGCTCTCCGACCTGTGGCGATTCGACGGCCCGCCCGGTGCGCCCGGCACGCCTCCCGCCGACGCCGACGTCCTCGCGCGCTGCCCGCTCGTGGACCACCGGGGCCTCTCGATCCGGCCGCTCCCCGGCGGCGCCTGCGAGGGCCGCCTGGCGCGCCGGGGCATGCGCGTGGGCCTCGGCGGGCTCGCCAAGGGCTGGGCGCTCGACGCGGCAGCGACCGCGGTCCGGGCGCTCGGGATCCGAGATTTCCTCCTGCAGGCGGGCGGCGACCTCTACGGGGCGGGCCGACCCGCCGGCGCGCCGTGGCCCGTGGCGGTGCGCGACCCGCGCGGCGGCCCGCTCGACGTGCTCGCGACGGTTCCGGTCTCGGATCGCGCCTTCTCGACGAGCGGCGACTACGAGCACGCCTACGTCGCCGGCCGACGGCGCTATCACCATGTGATCGACCCGCGAACCTGCCGGCCTGCCACGGCGAGCCGGTCCGTGTCGGTGCTGGCCCCGAGCGCCGTCGAGGCGGAGATCCTCGACAAGGCGCTCTTCGTCGCGGGCGGCGAGCAGGCGCTCGCCCTCGCCCGCGAGAACGGCGCCGAGGCCATCGTGGTGGATTCCGCGGGCCACGTCCTCGCCACGGCCGGCCTGCGCGCGTTCCTGCCCGGACGGTGACCGCGAAGGCGTCTAGGTCCCCGGCCTCGCCCGCGAGGGCACCCGGGCGGCGAGGGTCGCCTCCGCCGGCGGCAGCGGGCGGTCGCCGGGCAGTGCGCGCACGGCCGCGCGCCACGGGACGAAGACCGCGCAGAGGAGCGTCGCCCAGGCGAGCAACGCCGCCTCCAGCCCCGCGAAGCCGGCGACGTGCAACCAGGCCGCGGCCGGGGCGACGAAGCGGATGAGGAACGGGCATGCGATCGACAGCGCCGCGCCCCCGAACGAGAGGGCCAGCAGCGCCCGGAAGCCACGCCGGGAGACCGCCCGCGCCCAGCCCACCACGTGGGAGGCCGCGAAGAGCACGAGCGGCATGGCGACCAGGTGCGGGACGGCCACGAGGAGGAGGCCGTCGAGCGTCTTCGCCGGCGCGAACCCCCCGCCCCGGTAGTGCGCCGCCATCCGCGCGGGCGTCGCGCCGAGCTCGAGCGCGAAGACGACCGCGGCGCTCGCCGCGATGAGGAGCAGGAAGACCGCGAACGTCAGCGCCGGCACCCGGTGCCGCGCGATGCGTGGGTCAACCGGGGCGTGCACCGCCCACCTCCGAGCCGAAGCGAACCGCCACCACGGCGAGCAGCGTGGCGCTCGACAGGGCCGCCGCGACGAACGTGGCGACGCGGATCGCGCCCCACCCGCCGAGGCCGACGACCGCGAACGGGGCGAGGAGATCGCAGAGCGCGGCGGCCGCCGCGGTCACGAGGAGCGCCCGCCGCACGCGGTCCGGGATGGGCGAGACCACGAGCACCGACCCCAGCACGAACAGCGTGAAGCCCTGCACGAACGCCCCGACGTGCACCTCCTCCCACAGCGCGGCGGAGCCCAGCGGCGCGCCGCCCGGCACGCCGAGGTAATACGCCTCCACCTCGGCCGGGACGAGGCCGCCCTCCCGCACGCGCTGGACCGCCCAGCCGGCGAGCGCCAGCGCCGCGAAGGCGATGAACATCCGAACCGGCGCGCGCGAGCGCGGGCGCCCCGCGGTGCGGACCAGGAACCTCACGGAGCGACCTCGCCGGCCGCGAGCCGCAACACCTGCAGGAGCCAGCGGGCGTTCTCGGTGACCCCGCGGGCGGTGAGCGAGGCGCCCGAGATGGGGGGGACGTCGCGGCCCACGGTCAGCGGCGCGTCGACGCCCTTGCCCCGGAGGACGTCGAGCCACGGGTCGGAGGGCCGGTACTCGGCCGGCTCCAGGAACGAGAGCACCGTGATCCTCCGGATCCGCCCGTCCGGCTCGAAGGCGATGGCCAGCGTCTCGGGTTTCGTGCGCACGACGTGGGTGTGCACGACGAGGTAGCCGGCCACCGCCGCTCCCCTCCGCGCCGTGTAGAACGTGACCTTCCGGTCGCGAACGCGGGCGTGGGCCAGCTCCTCGATGCGCCGCGCGGTCTCGTCGTCGAGCACCACCTGCCTCGGCTCGACCCGGTCGGCGTCGGGGAACGCCGCGCGCGCCAGCGCCTCGCGATCGGGGGGACCCTCTGCCGACGGCGGGGCGCCGGTCGCCGCGTCCAGGAGCACGGCGGCGAGGGTCAGTGCGGCGATCATCGGTTCTCCGGGTCCGGGGCGCCCGGGCTCCGGACCCCGGCGCGAGGCGGGCTCGTGCCTCAGGGTGCCTCGGTGGGCTTCACGTAGATCTCCCGCGCGATCTCGGGATCGAGCGCGAGCGTGGTCTCTCCCAGCTCGATGACGAACGACGGCGAGCGCTGGTGGAGGCGGATCGTGCTGCCCGGCACGACGCCGAGGGCGGCCAGCCGGTCCATGCGATCGTGGAAGCGCGGCGCGATGAAGACGATGCGGCCGTGGCCGCCGAGCTCCAGCGCAGGAAGGCCGGTCACCAGCGGGCGGAGCGTCTTCTGGTAGGTCCCGCAGCACTCGCCGGGCGGGATGGGCTTTCCGTGCGGGCAGGTGGGCGGGTGGCCGAGCAGGGTGCAGACCGAGGCGGTCGCCTCCGGCGACAGGATGTGCTCGAACTCGCAGGCCTGGCTCTCCGCCGCGCGCCCTCCCAGATCGAGCAGGTCGTTGAAGAGGCGCTCGGTGAGGCGGTGCCGGCGCACCACGTCCCGCGCCCGGCGCTCACCGTCCTCGGTGAGCGCCACCCGGTCGCCGTCGAGGCGGAGCATGCCCGCCGAGGCCAGCCCCTCGAGGTCGGCCCGGGAGGCGTCCGGCGCGTGCTCCTCCGGCGCGGCCGCGAGGATGCCGGCGGCCCCGTCGCGCCCCTCCTCGCGCTCGGTGAACACCGTCTCGAGGAGCTCCTCGCTCCGGCGGGCGGCCGTGCTGGCGGCGTTCACGGGACCGCCTTCCTGCGCTCCAGGCGGTCGAGCAGGCGGCGCAGGCCTCCGGCCAGCCCGGTCTCCTGCGGAAAGCTGTAGCCGCACGACGGGCAGCAGAGC
>DATIWK010000168.1:0-3536 GCA_035519395.1 Anaeromyxobacteraceae bacterium
CTCCTGGAGCTGCAGCCACGAGGTGAACGGGATCTGCCGGAAGGTGGACGGCGCCTTCTGCCGCCCCGGCATGAAGGGCTGCGTCCTGGTCGGCAAGGTGAAGTTCCAGGACGGCGTCATCCCGTCGCCGGTCTGGCCGCAAGGCCGGGAAGGCGCGCCGCCCGGGGAAGAGGGGCCGGGTCGGCCCCACCGCGGCTGACCGGGGCAGGGCCGATCCGGCTGGCGGTCACTTCTTGACTGGCGCAGCTGCGGCAGGCGCGGCAGGCGCGGCAGGGGCGGCAGGGGCGGCGGCGGCGGGCGGCGCTCCACCCACCGCTTCGGTGCCGGCCTTGGCGCACTGTCCGTCCTGCGCCGAGGTCGCGCCGCTCACGCCGATGGCGCCGATGACCTTCCCGTCCGCGAAGAGCGGGATGCCGCCCTCGAGCGGGATCGCGCCGGGCAGCCCGAGGAAGTTGTTCTTGCCGCTCGCGATCGCGTCCTCGAACGCCTTGGTCGGGCGCTTGAAGTTCGCCGCCGTCCGTGCCTTCTCCTGTGCGACGCGAATCGAGCCGTACTGCGTGTTCTCGAGCTTCTCGAAGTAGACGAGGTCGCCGTGGGTGTCGACGACCGCGGCCGCCACCGTCCAGCCGTTCTTCCTCGCCTCGGCGAGCGCCGCGTCCGCCGCGCGCCGCGCCACATCGAGCCCGACGTCGGGGCCGTAGGGGTGGGGCATCTGCTGTGCGCTCGCCGCGAACGGCGCGGCAGCCAGCCAGGCCAGCGCGACGTGGACCGCGATGGTGCTCCTCCGCATGTGTTCCTCCTGGTGGAGATGGGATGACCGACCGTGACGACTACTCGGTTCCACCGGCGGGTGCGCCATGCCGGAAGGGGCCTGGTACCCGCGCGGGCCCCGCCAGGCGGCGGCGGACCGTCCGTGACCGCCGCGAACAGCGAGCTGCAGGCCCGCGCCCGGGGCGCGAGGTGACGCGGGGCCACGAAACTGCTACATTCTCGCGTCGACAACGGGGCCCCGGCCGCCATGCGGTCGGGGCCTCGCATTTCCCGCGCCGCGCCGACCGGGCGGGCCCGAACGGACGCCATGAGCACGCACGAGATAGACCGCCGGCGCACCTTCGCGATCATCTCCCACCCGGACGCGGGGAAGACGACCCTCACCGAGAAGCTCCTCCTCTACGGTGGCGTCATCCAGCTCGCGGGTGCGGTGAAGGCCAAGCGCGGCCGGGCCAGCGCCATCTCCGACTGGATGGAGATCGAGCGCGAGCGCGGCATCTCCATCACCACGAGCGTGCTCCAGTTCCCGTACCGCGGGTTCCAGATGAACCTGCTCGACACGCCCGGCCACGCCGACTTCAGCGAGGACACCTACCGCACGCTCCACGCGGTGGACGGTGCGGTGATGTTGCTCGACTGCGCCAAGGGGGTCGAGGCGCAGACGCGAAAGCTCTTCCGGGTCTGCCGCCAGCGATCCATCCCCATCTTCACCTTCGTGAACAAGATGGACCGGCCCGGCCGCGACGCCTTCGAGCTGGTGGGCGAGGTGGAGAGCGTCCTCGGGATCGGGGTCTACCCCGTCACCTGGCCGATCTTCCGCGACGGCGTCTTCCGCGGCGTGTGGCACCGGCTGGCGCGCCGCGTCTACCTGTTCGACGCCGCCCACGCCGGCTCGTCCGCGGGCGTCGGCGCCGAGCGGCCGCCGGTGGAGGTGACCGGCCTCGAGGACCCGGCGGTGCGCGAGGCGCTCGACGAGGCCGGGTACCGCCGGCTGCGGGAGGAGGCGGAGCTGCTCGACTCGGCGGGGGACGGCTTCGACCGCGAGCGCTTCGAGGCGGGCGCGCTGTCGCCGATGTTCTTCGGGAGCGCCATCAACAACTTCGGCCTGGAGGCGTTCCTCGAGACCTTCTGCGAGCTGATGCCGCCGCCCGGGCCCCGCGCCTCCGACCAGGGGCCGATCGCGCCGCACCGGGACGAGTTCAGCGGCTTCGTCTTCAAGATCCAGGCGAACATGGATCGGGCCCACCGCGACCGGGTCGCCTTCGTGCGCATCTGCTCCGGCCGGCTCACCCGCGGGATGAAGGTCCACCACGTGCGGACCGGAAAGGAGCTGCGGCTCGCCAACCCGGCGCAGTTCCTGGCGCGGGAGCGGAGCCTGGTGGAGGAGGGGTTCGCGGGCGACGTGGTCGGCATCCACGACCCCGGCGCCTTCGAGATCGGCGACACCCTCACCGGCGGCTCGCGGTTCGCGTTCGAGGCCATCCCCAGCTTCGCCCCCGAGCACTTCACCCGCCTCCTCATGGTCGATCCGCTCCGGCGCAAGCAGTTCGCGCTCGGCCTCGAGCAGCTCGCGCAGGAGGGGACCGTCCAGCTCTACCGGCCGCCCGCGGGGCGCGCCGGCGACCTCGTCCTCGGGGCGCTCGGACGCCTGCAGTTCGAGGTGGTGAAGTACCGGCTGGAGTCCGAGTACGGCGTCGAGGTCCGGCTGGAGCCGGCGCCGTACCAGCTCGCGCGGTGGGTGACGGGGGCGGACGGCGAGCCCGTCGATCCGGACGAGCTGTCGGGCAGGGTGGAGGGCATGGTGGTGCTCGACGTGAGGGGCCGGCTGGTGGTGCTCTTCGACCGGGAGTGGGCGCTCAGGACCGCGGAGCGGTTCCACCCCGAGCTGCGGTTCGCGGAGACCGCGACGGGCGTGGTGGTCCGCGCCGCCTAGCCCGTCACGCGGGCGTCCGCCGCACCTCCACGACCACCAGCTCCCGCGCGCCGCCGGGCCGATCGACCTCCACGACGTCGCCCGGCGCTCGCCCGAGCAGGGCCTCGCCGACCGGCGAGCTCGCGCTCACCAGGCCGTGGCGCGGGTCGGACTCGTCGGGGCCCACCAGCCGCCACGCGTGGCGCGCCCCGTCCTCGTCCTCGACGGTCACCCAGCTCCCGAATCCGACGCGGCCCTCGGGAGCGGACTCCGGACCCAGGACCGTCAGCGTCGCGAGCGTCGCCTCGAGGACCTGCGTGCGCCGGTCCAGCTCGGCGAGTCGCCCCGCGCGGCCGGCCTCGGGCAGCGCCTCCGCCGCGGCGCGCTCCGCCCGGATCCGCGCGACGTCGCCGCGCAGCGCGGCCTGCCCCTCCGGCGTCACGTAGCGGATCTCCCCCGGCGCGAGCCGGGGTGGCGGCCGGACCACCGGGCCGGGATCGGGTGCTTCCTCGTCGGTGAAGGCCTTCGACACCCACCGATCCTAGGCGGGCGGGCGGCGCCGCGCAGCCGGCTCCGCCGCCCAGATCCTTTCCGGCCGTCGCGCGTTCCACCGCGGAAGGAGGACGCCATGCGCGCCACGACACTCGCCCTCGCCGCCGCCCTCGCCGCCTGCACCGGCCCCCGCTCGACCGAGGCCCGGCCGCTGGAGGCGCCGGCTCGCTCGGGTCCATACGCGCTCGAGGTGGTGGACGAGGCGGGGGCGAGGCTGCCCACCTTCGAGCACCGCGGCCGCACCTACGTCCTCGGCCGCCTCGGCGCGCGTTACCTGCTCCGCGTCCGCAACGACTCGCCG
>DATIWK010000169.1:0-10719 GCA_035519395.1 Anaeromyxobacteraceae bacterium
CCGACGATCACGCCCTCGACGAGCTCGTCGCGCTCGCACGCGGCCGAGATCTCGTCCCAGATCCGCATCTTGTCGGCCTTCTCCTTGGAGAGGACGACCATGCCGGTCTCGTTCTCGCGCGACTCGACCAGGACCTCGACCCGGTCGCCCACCTTGACGGCGGGCTCCGAGCCGGGCGCGGAGACGAACTCGTTGATGGGGACCTGACCCTCGGACTTGTAGCCGATGTCGATGACCGCGTAGTCCTTGGTCAGCTGGATGACGGTGCCCGAGACGACCTTGCCCTCTTCGATGGGGCCGACGCTCGCCTCGCTCTGCGCGAACAGGGTGGCGAAATCCTCGATCTCGGCCTCGGACGTACGGGGAGTCTGATTCTCCATTAGATTGAGTACCAACCTTCGTTGGGAAGCGCCGGCAGGCGGGACGTCGAGTCGGTGGCCGGCGAAACCGCGAACTGCCCCCTGGTTCCGGTTGGACGCCTCCTGCCCGGGGAGCGAGGCCGGAGGCGTTGCCGGGAACATCCCGGTGAAGGAAACACCCGCGAAATGCGGAAAGCGGAACCTACACGGGCGGGATCACAGCGTCAAGGCGCGCCTGGGCCCCGTGCGGGGGCGAGGGCGGCGAGGTCAGGCCAGCCCCCGCAGCCAGGCGGCGACGCCCTCGACGATCCAGTCGGGCGTGGAGGCGCCCGCCGAGAGCCCCACCACGCGGCAGCCGGCGAACCACTCCGCCTGCAGCTCGGCCTCGGTCTCGACGTGCCAGGTCCGCGGCTGGATCCCGCGGCAGATCTCGGCGAGGTGCCGGGTGTTGGCGCTGTTCTTGCCGCCGACCACCACCACCGCGTCCACCTCGGCGGCGAGCGCGCGCGCGTCCTCCTGCCGCTCCTCGGTGTCGTTGCAGATGGTGTTCACCGCCCGCACCTCCCGGTGCCGGAGGGCGAGCGCGCCCACCACCCGCTCGAAGTCGGCGCCGATGCAGGTGGTCTGCGCCAGGACCGCGACCTTCTTGTCGGCGATCTCCGGGATGGCGCCGCCCGGCCTCACCACGGTGCACGGCCCCTCGCAGTAGGAGACGACCCCCTTCACCTCGGCGTGGTTCGCGTCGCCCACGATGACGACGTGGTAGCCGTCGCGCGAGAGCCGCTGCGCCATGGCCTGCGGGTACTTCACGTAGGGGCACGTCCCGTCCACGACCTCCAGGCCCCGATCCCGCGCGCGCGCAACCTCCGACTGCACGGCGCCGTGCGTGCGCACCACCACCGTGGTGCCCTCGTCCACCTCGGAGATCTCGTTGACCGTCCCGACCCCCTTCTCGCGCATCCGGGCGACGGCCTGCGGGTTGTGGATGATGGGGCCCAGGGTCACGACCGGGCCTCCCGCCTGCTCGGCGACCTCCATCACCTGGTCCACCGTGCGGCGGACCCCCCAGCAGAACCCCGCGGTCTTGGCGATCTTGACGTCCATGGCTTCCGTCGAGCTTAACCGGCCGGCGCGGCGCGGGCAGCCTTTCAACCCTTCTCGCCCTTGTCCCCCACGAAGCGATCCTCCTCGTCCCGGAAGAGCAGGTTGAAGGTGGTGAGCGAGCCGTAGCAGCGGGTCACGTACTGCTGCAGCTCCACCTTGTCCGCGTCCGACAGCTTGGGGTGGCCGTTCACCTTCTGCTCGAGCACCCGCAGCCGGTCGCGGATCATGACCACCTTGTGGAAGAGGCTGTCGAGCGGGACCTCCCTGGGGGCCGTTCCCGGGTCCCCCGGCTTCAGGACCAGGGTCCCGCCCTCCCACTTCGGGGCGAGCCGTACCTCGGACTGCTCTGGGCGCAGCGCCTCGCGGATCGCCTCGGCGAACTCCTCGCGCGTCATGTCGGTCAGCTCCTCGGGCAGGAGGGGGAGCGCGGCGGCCGGCCCGCCGCGGTGGACGACCGGGCCGGCCGGCCGCGGCGTCCGGCGCCGCTCCGTCCCGGGCGGCGGCGCGCTGGGGATGGCGGCGCCCTGCGAGAGGTGCCGCTCGCAGCCGGGCGCGGTGCCGGGGAAGTCGCCGGTCCGGACCTGCAGCCGGCAGGGGCCGATGGGGCCGCGCGCGTCCTCGAGGATGGGGCGCCACCACCGGCAGGTGCCGCACTCCTTCCCGGCGTGGGTGGACGCCCCGGCGGTCACGCGCGCCCCTCCCCGGCGAGCCGGGCCCCCAGCTCGCGCGCCAGCGCGTCCACCACCGCGGCGAGCGGGGTGCGGCTCGTGTCCACGACCCGGGCATCGGGCGCCGGGCGGAGCGGCGCGACCTCCCGCTCGCTGTCGTCGCGATCGCGGCGCACCTGGTCGGCGAGGACCTGCTCGAAGGTCTGCGGGTCGCCCTTGGCGCGCAGCTCGGCGTGGCGGCGGCGCGCGCGCTCCTCGGGCGTCGCGGTGAGGAAGAACTTGGCGTCGGCGTCCGGAAAGACCACCGTCCCGATGTCCCGCCCTTCCAGCACCGCCCCGCGGTTCTCGGGCGCGAGCGCGAGCCGGCGCTGCAGCTCGAGCAGCCCGGCCCGCACCACCGGCCGCGCCGACACGGCGCTCGCCCCGAGCGACATGGGCGGCGTGCGGATCGCCACCGACACGTCCTCGTCGCCGAGCAGGACGCGCTGCCCCGCGCCCGTCACATCCGGGGGCGGCGGCGCGAAGCGGATGACGAGCGCGGGGAGGAGCGCGCCCAGGTGCTCGTCGTCGTCGAACGGGATCCCGGCGCGGCTCGCGGCCAGCGCCACGGCGCGGTAGATGGCGCCGGTGTCCACCATCGCGAAGCGGAGCCGCGCCGCGAGCAGCCGCGAGACGCTCGACTTCCCGGCGCCGGCGGGGCCGTCGATGGCGACGATGAACGGGCGGGCCGCGCCGGGCGGGCGGACAGCGCTCGCTCCCCCCGGGCCTCCGGCGCTCGCTGACGTCCGCCCCTTCACTTCGCCAGCACCCTCCCCAGCGCCGCCAGGCACTTCTCGTTCTCGGAGCGGAGCCCGATGGTGATCCGCTGCGCCGAGGGGAAGCCGTAGCCGCCCATGGGCCGGACCACCACGCCCTCGCGCAGCAGGGCCTCGAACAGCTCGCCCCCCTTGCGCCCGGAAAAGTCGGCGAGGACGAAGTTGCCCTGCGACGGCACCACCGTCGCGCCCAGCGCCTCGAGCCCCTTCGCCAGGAACGGCCGCTCGGTCCGGACCAGCGCCCGGCTCCGCGCGACGTGGTCCTCGTCGCCGAGGGCGGCGACGCCGGCCGCCTGGGCCACGAGGTTCACGTTGAACGGCGCGCGCACCCGGTCCAGGTAGTCGACCAGGTCCGGCCGGGCGACCGCGTAACCGAGCCGCAGGCCGGCCAGGCCGTGGATCTTCGAGAAGGTCCGCAGCACCACCAGGTTCGGGTACTTCCGGCGGAGCACGAGCGCGTCCTGGAACCCCGGCGCGTCCACGAACTCGACGTAGGCCTCGTCGAGGACGACCAGCGTCTCCCGCGGCACCGCGTCGAGGAAGGGCACCAGGTCCCGCTCCAGGAACCAGGTGCCCGTCGGGTTGTCCGGGTTGGCGAGGAAGACCACCTTGGTCTTGCGCGAGAGGAGCTTGCGGAGGGCCTCGAGGTCGTAGTGGAACCGCTCCCGCATCGGCGCCTCGACCAGCGTCCGCCCGTGCGCCTGCGCGGCGAGCTTGTAGGCGATGAAGCTCTGCGCGCTGGTGAGCACCTCCTCGCCGTCGAGCACGAAGGTGCGGACCAGCAGCTCGATGAGCTCGTTGGAGCCGTTGGCGACGGCCACCTCCGCCGGCGTGACGCCCAGCTTCGCCGCGAGCGCGTTGCGCAGGTGGTAGGCGGCGCCGTCCGGGTAGAGGTGGAACCGGGCGCAGGCGTCGCGCGCCGCCGCCACCGCCTTCGGCGAGGGGCCCAGGGCGTTCTCGTTCGAGGCGAGCTTCGCGACGTCCGAGACGCCGTACTCCCGCTCCACCTCCTCGATCGGCTTCCCGGGGACGTAGGGTGTCAGCGAGGCGACGTAGGGCGGCACCAGGGGCATAGGGCCGACGTTTATACCATCACCGCCGCCGCGCCGCGGCCCCCGGCGGCGTGCCCGCCCGCCCGGCAGGCGCGGCCTCCGCTCCCCCGTCCGGCGGCGCGGGCGCTACTCCTCGTGCGTGTACACGCCCATGGCCCGGTACTTCTTGTACCGGTCGGTCACCAGCTGCTCGGGCGTGAGCGGTCTGAGCTGCGCGAGGTGGCGGCGGATCGCGTCGCCCACGTTCTTCGCGGCGAGGTCGGGATCGCGGTGGGCGCCGCCGGCGGGCTCCTGCACGATCTCGTCGGCGATCCCGAATCCGGAGAGGTCCCTGGCGGTGAGCCGCAGCGCCTCGGCGGACTTCTGCGCCTTGCTCGAGTCGCGGTAGAGGATGGCGCTGCAGCTCTCGGGCGAGATGACGTTGTACCAGGCGTACTGGAGCATCAGGATCCGGTTGGTGACGCCGATGCCCAGCGCGCCGCCCGAGGCGCCCTCCCCGATCACCACCGAGATCGAGGGGATGCCGAGCGACGCCGCCACCTCGAGGTTGACCGCGATGGCCTCGGCCTGCCCCCGCTCCTCGGCGCCGATGCCGGGGTACGCGCCCGGCGTGTCGATGAAGATGAGGAGCGGCCGGCGGAACCGGTTCGCGAGGTCGAAGAGCCGGCGCGCCTTGCGGTAGCCCTCCGGGCGCGGCATCCCGAAGTTCCGCAGCATGTTCTCCTTGGTGCTGCGCCCCTTCTGGTGGCCCATCACCACCACCGGCTCGCCGTCGAACCTGGCGAAGCCGCCCACGATGGCGCGGTCCGCCGCGAAGCGCCGGTCGCCCTCGATCTCGAAGAAGTCCGTGAACAGGCGGTCGAGGTAGTCGAGCGTGTAGGGCCGGTTCGGGTGGCGCGCCAGCTGGACGATCTGCCAGGGCGTCAGGTCGCTGAAGATCTCGGCCTGCAGCTTCTTGGCCTTGCGCTCCAGCTTCACGATCTCGTCGCTGAAGTCGACCCGCGCGCCGCCGGACAGGTCCTTCAGCTCGGAGATCTTCGATTCCAGCGCGAGGAGCGGCTTCTCGAACTCGAGGGCGTACGCGGTCTTGGCCATTCCGCGCGCGTTATAGCATGGCGCTTCCGGAACGCACGCCCGCGCCGCGCGGAGAGCCCCATTTCATCGGCCTTCCATGACGCGGCGCGCCAGCGCGTCCGCGTCGAACGGCGGCGCGATCCACTCCACCCCCGCCTCGCGGCGCAACCAGATCACCTGCCGCCGCGCGTACCGCCGGTGCGCGACCTGCACCCGGCGGATGGCCTCCTCGACGTCCAGCTCGCCGCGGACGACGGCCACCGCCTGCGCATACCCGATGGGGAGCCGGTCCGGCTCGTCGCCGCCGCGCCGCGACAGCAGCGCCTGGGCCTCGTCCAGGATCCCGCCGCCGAACATGGCGCGGGCGCGCGCGTCGATGCGGCGATGCAGCTCGGCCCGCGGCGGGTCGAGCGCGAGGAGCCTGGCCGCGTAGCGGTCCTCCTGGAAGCGGTGCGCGGCGAACAGCTCCGAGGGGCGCGCGCCGCCCGCCGCGATCTCCAGCGCGCGGACGATCCGGACGAGGTCGTTGGGCCGGATGCGCGCCGCCGCAGCGGGATCGACCTGGGCGAGGCGCGCGTGGAGGGCGGGGCGGCCGAGCCGCGCCGCCTCCTCCTCGAGCCGCGCGCGCAGCGCCGGATCGCGCCCCGGCGCCGCCACCACGCCGTGCAGGAGGGCGCGGACGTAGAGCCCGGTGCCGCCCACCACCACCGGCAGCTTGCCGCGCGCCCCCACGTCGGCGATGGCGGCGTCCGCGAGCGCGACGAAGCGGGCGGCGTCCATGGGCTCGCCCGGCTCCACCACGTCGAGCAGGTGGTGCCGGACGTCGGCGCGCTCCGCGGCCGTCGGCTTGGCCGTTCCCACGTCCAGGCCGCGGTACACCTGCTGCGAGTCGGCGTTCACGATCTCGCCGCGCAGGCGCCTCGCCAGCGCGACCGCGAGGGCGCTCTTCCCGGAGGCGGTGGGGCCGGCGATGACGAGGACGCGGACCACGCCCGGAGGTACTACGGCCGCGCCCCGGCCTTCGCCGCCTGCGCGCGCAGCCCCAGGCCACCCTGGATCTCGGCGAGGAGCACGGCGGAGACGTCCTTCGCGTAGCCGCGCTCGATGCGGGCGACGGTGCCGTCGCGCCGGACCACGAAGAGCGACGGGAGCGGCGCCTGCGCGCCCAGGTAGCGCCGGGCGAGGAGGTTGAACCGGTCGGAGAGGACCGGATAGGTGACCCGGTGCGCCTCCAGGAGCTTCCTCGCCGCGGCGATGCCGGCCTCCTCGCGGTCCACGTCGACGCCGAGCACGCGCAGGCCCTGGTCCGCGTACGTCCGGTGAAGCTGCTCCAGGGCCGGCAGCTCCTTCTGGCAGGGGACGCACCACGAGGCGAAGAAGCTGATGACCACGAGCTTCGCGCCCGGATCCGCGGCCTCGTCGCCGACGTACCGGTCGAGCGCGATCCAGGCGCTCCTCGCGACCTCGGGGTTGAGGGTCTTGAGGGAGAAGGCCGGCGCGGGCTGCCCCACCGCCACCTCGTCGTCGGCGGGGACCGCCCGGGCGGCGAGGGCGAGCGCGAGCGCGGCGGCGAGTGAGAGGCGCATGGGAGCATTGTACAACGACCCCTCGGGCGCGACCTCGACCGCGACCTCGACCGCGACCTCGACCGCGACCGCGACCTCGACCCGCCTCAGCCCCCCCGCACCCGCTCCAGCAGCTCCGACAGCGCCACGGGCCTCTCCTCCCTCGTCGCGACGTCCTTCAGCTTCCCCTGCCCGCTCGCGACCTCGGCCCCGCCGAGCACGAGCGCCCAGCGGGCGCCCACCCGCTCCGCCTGCTTGAACTGCGCCTTCATCTTCCCGCCGCGCGGGTCGAGGTCGCAGGCCACGCCCGCCTTGCGCAGCGCCGAGGCGAGCCGCAGCGCCGCCTTCGCGCCCTCCGCGTCGGCGGTCACGAAGAACACCTCCGGCCGGCGCTCGGGTGACGTGCGGCCCAGCTTTTCGAGGATGATGGCGAGCCGCTCCTGCCCCAGCGCGAAGCCGATGCCCGGCGTGGGCGGACCGCCCAGGGTCTCGACCAGGCCGTCGTAGCGGCCGCCGCCCGCGACCGCGGACTGCGCCCCGAGCGCGTCGCTCGTGAACTCGTAGGCGGTGCGGACGTAGTAGTCGAGGCCGCGCACCAGCCGGGGATCGATCCGGTAGGCGACGCCCAGCGCGTCGAGCGCCCCCTTCACCGCGTCGAAGTGCGCGGCGCAGTCCGGGCAGAGCCGGTCGAGGAGGCGCGGGGCCTTCTCCAGCACCGGCTGGCAGGACCCCACCTTGCAGTCGAGGACGCGCAGCGGGTTTCGCTCGATCCGGTCGTTGCAGTCGGCGCACAGCTCCTTGCGGTGCCCGTCGAGGTAGGACTTCAGATCCGCGAGGTAGGCGGGCCGGCAGTTCCGGTCGCCGACGGAGTTGAGCTTCAGCTCCGCCCGCACGCCGAGGCGCGCCAGGAAGTCGTCGAGCATGGCGATCTGCTCGGCGTCGATGAACGGCTCCGCGATCCCGAAGGCCTCGCAGCCGATCTGGTGGAACTGGCGGTAACGCCCCTTCTGCGGGCGCTCCCGGCGAAACATCGGGCCCAGGTAGAACCACTTCTGCGGACCCTCGACGAAGGCGCCGTGCTCGATGAAGGCCCGGACCGTGCCGGCGGTCCCCTCGGGCCGCAGGCAGAGCCGCTCCTCGCCCTTGTCCTCGAACTCGTACATCTCCTTGGTGACGATGTCCGTCGCCTCGCCCACGCTGCGCGCGAAGAGCTGCGCGTGCTCGACCGCGGGCGTGCGCACCTCGCGGTAGCCGTAGAGCGCGAACACCTCCCGCGCGACCGACTCCATCTCCTGCCAGCGGCCCACCTCGCCCGGCAGGACGTCGTTCATCCCCTTCACGCCCGCGATTTTCACGGGGGCTATGTAGACGAAGGGTCGGGACGGGTCAAACCGGATGTTCCGACCCCGACCTCGACCCCGACCTCGACCCCGACCCCGACCCCGACCTCGACCGCGACCGGGACCACGACCTCGACCGCTACCCCTCCCCGACCGCCTCCCCCACCCGCACCCGCTGTCCCGCGGCGAGCCGGAGGGTCACCCGCCCAGGCTCGAAGAGGAGGATCACCGTGGATCCCAGCTCGAACGCGCCCAGCTCGCCGCCCTTCGCGACGGGAATGGGCGCGTCGTAGTCGCGGCCCGCCGCCCGCGCACCGCGAACGTTGGTGACGGGGACATCCGCGCCGTAAAAGGCGTGCACCCGCCCCACCACCGTCGCGCCCACCGCCACCACGGCGCACGCGCCCACCGGCGTCGCCAGCACGGTCACCAGCCGCTCGTTCACGGTGAAGAGGCCCGGCACGGACCGCACCGACGCGGGGTTCACCGGCCAGAGCCGCCCCGGCACGTAGCGCCACCCCGAGACGGCGCCGCCGAGCGGGAAGTGGATCCGGTGGTAGTCCCTGGGCGAGAGGTACAGCGTCGCGTACGCGCCCCCCTCGAACCGCCGCGCCAGCGCCTCGTCGCCGCCGAGCAGCGCCGCGACCGTGTAGTCGATCCCCTTCGCCTGGACGAGCGTCGCTCCCGCCGCGACGCCGCACTCCGACACCGCCCCGTCCACCGGGGAGACCACCACGCGCTCGCCGGGCGCGACGGGGCGCAGCCCGGTCCGGAGCCGGCGCGCGAAGAACTCGCCGAAGGTGCGGAAGGTCGCGAGGTCGTCGCACTCGGAGAGGTCCACGCCGTAGCGGCGCGCGAACGCGCGCATCGCCGCGAGGCGGACGGGCGCGGGGGCGGCCCAGCGGGTGGCGGCGCCGGCCAGGCGCGAGAGGGCGTTCTTGGGGAGGAGCCGCAGGGCGGCGATGAAGGTCCGGTCGTCCATGCGAGGCGGCGGAGTCTAGCAGCGGCGCCCGCCCCCCGCACCGCCGAACGGCCCCGTTTTTCGCGCTGCGCGCGCGCCGCCGGCCGGGCACGCTCGCGGCCGGAGGTGCACCATGGAGCCCATCCGCGCGCCGCGCGGGAACGCCCTCTCCTGCAAGGGCTGGGTGCAGGAGGCGGCGCTCCGCATGCTGATGAACAACCTCGATCCCGAGGTCGCCGAGCGGCCGGAGGACCTGGTGGTGTACGGCGGCACCGGGAAGGCGGCGCGCGACTGGGACGCCTACCGCCGCATCGTGGCGGCGCTCCGCTCCCTCGGCGACGACGAGACCTTGCTCGTGCAGAGCGGCAAGCCGGTGGGCGTCCTCGGCACGCACCCGGACGCACCGCGGGTCCTCATCGCCAACTCGAACCTGGTGCCCCGCTGGGCGACCTGGGAGCAGTTCTGGGACCTCGAGCGCCGCGGGCTGATCATGTACGGCCAGATGACCGCGGGCTCGTGGATCTACATCGGCTCGCAGGGGATCCTGCAGGGCACCTACGAGACCTTCGCCCAGGCCGGGCGCACGCACTTCGGCTCCGACGACCTCTCCGGACGACTGGTGCTCTCCGGCGGCCTCGGCGGCATGGGCGGCGCCCAGCCGCTCGCCGCCACCATGCTCGGGGCCGCGTTCCTGGGCGTGGACGTGGACCCGGCGCGCATCCGGAAGCGGATCGACACCGGCTACCTCGACGCCGAGGCGGCCGATCTCGACTCCGCCCTCCGGCGCCTCGACGAGGCGCGCCGGGCGCGGCGGCCCCTGTCCCTCGGCCTGGCCGGAAACGCCGCCGAGGTGTTCGACGAGCTGGCGCGGCGGGGGATCGCGCCCGACCTGGTGACCGACCAGACCAGCGCCCACGACCCGCTCAACGGCTACGTCCCCGCCGACGTGCCCCTCGCCGACTGCCCGGCGCTGCGCACCCGCGATCCGGAGGGGTACGTGCGCCGCGCCCGGGCGTCCATGGGGCGCCAGGTGGAGGCGATGCTCCGCATGAAGGCGCAGGGGAGCCACGTCTTCGACTACGGGAACAACCTGCGCGCCGGGGCCCAGGAGGCGGGCGTCGCCAACGCGTTCGACTACCCCGGCTTCGTCCCCGCCTACATCCGGCCCATGTTCTGCGAGGGCCAGGGGCCGTTCCGCTGGGCGGCGCTGTCGGGCGACCCGGCCGACATCGCGCGCACCGACCGCGCCGTGGCGGAGCTGTTCCCCGAGAAGGCGGGCCTGCGGCGCTGGCTCCACCTCGCCGCGCGCAAGGTGAAGCTCCAGGGGCTCCCCGCGCGGATCTGCTGGCTCGGCTACGGCGAGCGCGACCGGGCCGGGCTCGCCTTCAACGAGCTGGTGCGGCGCGGCGAGGTGAAGGCGCCCATCGTGATCGGCCGCGACCACCTCGACTGCGGCTCGGTCGCGTCGCCCAACCGGGAGACCGAGGCGATGCGCGACGGCTCGGACGCCATCGCGGACTGGCCCATCCTCAACGCGCTCGTCAACGCCGTGAACGGCGCGTCGTGGGTGAGCTTCCACCACGGCGGCGGCGTCGGGATCGGCTACTCGCTCCACGCCGGGCAGGTGATCGTCGCCGACGGGACCGAGGCGGCGGCGCGGCGCCTCGCCCGCGTGCTGCGGAGCGATCCGGCGATGGGCGTCCTCCGCCACGCCGACGCCGGCTACCCCGAGGCCCTGCGGGTGGCGGCGGAGCGCGGGGTGAGCATTCCCCCTCTCCCCC
>DATIWK010000170.1:0-7215 GCA_035519395.1 Anaeromyxobacteraceae bacterium
AGCTCGTGGCAAGCGCCCCCTGCACGAGCCCGGTCAAACCGCCGATGGAAAACAGGAAAATGAATGCGAGCGTGTAGAGCAGCGGCGCACCCATCCTGATCGAGCCCTTGTAGAGGCTTGCGATCCAGTTGAAGACCTTGATCGCCGATGGAACGGCGATGACGAACGACAGGAACGAGAAGATCAGGCTCGCATAGACCGACTGGCCGGAGACGAACATGTGGTGGCCCCACACGAAGAAGCCGATCACCGCGATGGCGATCGAGCTCATGGCGATGTAGCGGTAGCCGAAGACCTGTTTGCGCGCGAAGCAAGGGACGATCTCGCTGACCACGCCCATGCTCGGCAAAATCATGATGTAGACGGCGGGGTGGGAGTAGAACCAGAAGAAGTGCTGGAAGAGCACCGGGTCGCCGCCGTACTCGGGCATGAAGAGGCCGAGGTGGAAGAGCCGGTCCATGAACCCCATGGCCGCGGTGATCCCGAGCACCGGCGTCGCGATGATCTGGATGACGCCGGTCGCGTAGAGCGCCCAGAGGAAGAGCGGGAGGTCGAACCAGCCCATCCCCGGCGCCCGGAGCCGGTGGATCGACGCGATGAAGTTCACGCCGGTGAGGATGGAGCTGAAGCCGGCCACGAACACCGCCGCCAGGGCCAGCAGGATCCCGAGCCCGCGCGCGTCCTCCAGGCTGTACGGCGGGTAGAGCGTCCAGCCGGTGTCCACGCCGCCCACCGCCAGCACCGCCACGAACAGCGTCGCGCCGATCGCGTACAGCCAGAAGCTGAGCAGGTTCACCCGCGGGAAGGCGACGTCCTTCGCGCCGAGCTGGAGCGGCAGGACGAAGTTGCCGAGCGCCGCGGGGATGCCGGGGATGACGAAGAGGAAGATCATCACCGCGCCGTGCAGCGTGAAGAGCTTGTTGTAGGTGTCGTTCGAGACCAGGCCACCCCCGGGGCGCCAGAGGTTGAGCCGGAGCACCAGCGCGAAGACGCCGCCGAGCAGGAGCGCGAGCGTGATGACCACCAGGTACATGACCCCGATCCGCTTGTGGTCGAGCGTCAGGAGCCAGGCGCGCGGGCCGCGGCCGTGGGCGAGGTAGCTCTCCGCGGGCGCCCCGGCGGGCTCCGCGGCGCGGGCAGCCGGGATCATGGGGCCTCCCCGAGGCTCTGCAGGTAGGCGATGACGCCCTGGAGCTCGCGCTCCTCGAGCGGCACCGGCGGCATCACGTTGGCGAAGCCCTCCACGACCTTGGCCGACGGCCTCAGGATCGACTCGCGCACGTAGTCCTCGTCCACCCGGGCCGTGCCGCCGCCCGCGAGCTTCTCCTGGCGGCCCCAGAGGTTCTTGAAGCTCGGCCCCACCCGCGGCGAGCCGTCCACGCTGTGGCAGCCGGCGCAGCCCTTCGAGGCGAAGACCGTCCGGCCCAGGTCCACCAGCGACGCCGCCGGCGCGGCGCCCTCGTTCGCCCAGGCGTCGAAGGAGGCCTGGTCGGGATGGACGACCACCCGGGCCGCCATGCGCGAGTGATCGGTGCCGCAGTACTCGGCGCACACGATGGGGAACGTCCCCGCCAGCACCGGCGTGAAGGCCATGCGCGTGAAGCGCCCCGGCACCGCGTCCTGCTTGAGCCGGAAGTCGGGCACGTACAGCGAGTGGATGACGTCGGCCGAGGCGAGGACCAGCTCGGCCGGCCGGCCCCGGACGACGTGCAGCTCGGGCGCGCCCCTGCCGCCGGGGTGGTCGAACCACCACGACCACCTCCGCGCCATGACCTGGATGCGGAGGGGATCCCTCCCGGGCTCGGGCTCGACCATGCGGAGGTAGGTCCGCGTCGAGACGCCGAAGAGGACGAACACGAGCGCGAGCGGGACGGCGGTCCAGAACAGCTCGAGGCGGGCGTCGTGCGACGGCGACGGCTCCGGCTCGGCGCGCGACGGCCGCCGCCGGTAGCGCAGGACGAAGAGCACCGTGAGCGCGACGATGAGCGCGAAGAAGAACGCGGAGAGCCAGAGCACGAAGAGGAAGACGCGGTCCACGCCCGCGGCCACGCTGGAGGCGCGCTCGGGCATGAACCCCGCGGCCGCGAGCGCCGTCCGGTGGAGGGCGCCGATCACGGCGCGGCCCTCGCCCCGCGACGCCGCGCGCTCGCCCCCGGACCTCCGCGACCGGCGGGCCGGAGGGAGCCCCGCAGGAGCTGGCCGCCCACGAGGAGCAGGAGGAACGCGAGCGCCGCCACCCCGCCGGCGCGCATCCACCGCAGGGCGCGCGGCGCGGGATCGGCGGGGTCGAACCCCATGCAGGTGAGGAGGAACCCGCCGGCGCCGGCCTGCTCCGCCGCCGAGGACACCCTCCCCGACGCGGCACGGGCCAGCGCCTCGCGGAGCGGCTCCCGCGCGTAGCTGACGCCGTGCAGGTACCCGCTCACGCGGCCCTCGCCGGTCAGCACCACCAGGGTGGCCTGGTGCGCGAACTCGCCGGTGCGCGGGTCGTAGCGGTACCGGAAGCCCACCGCGTCGGCGAGCGCGTCCACGTCGCGCCTCGCGCCCACCAGGAAGCGCCAGCCGTCCGATGGGCCGTCGCCGCCGCCCGCCTGCCGGACGAAGGCCTCCCGGTAGCGGCGGAGCTGCGGGAGCGTCTCGCCGGGGTCGATGCTCACGGTGACGACGGAGAACCCCTGCCCCTGCCAGCCCAGGTCCCGGAGCGCGCGGGCCAGGCCGCCGAGCTGCAGGCCGCAGAGGCGCGGGCAGCTCGTGTAGTTGAAGGAGAGGAGCACCGGACGCCCCGCCAGCGCGGAGAGCGACACCGGCCGGCCCTCGGTGTCCGTGAACGCCGCGCCGGTGGGCACCGCCGCGCCCAGCCGCTCGGTGACGCCGACCTCCGCCACCTCGCGCCGGAGCGCGGCGGTCTGGGCGGACGCGGGGCGCGCGAGGAACGCGGCGCAGGCGACCGCCGCGAGGGCGCGGACCAGGACCATCGCTCGGATCGCTCCCGCTACTTCTTCGCGGTCCTGGGCGCCTTCGCGCGCAGGTCGGTCACGTAGTACGCGAGCGCCCAGCGCTCCTCCTCCGGGAGGTGCTTGAACGCGACCATCGCGGTGCCGGGCACGCCCTTCCCGAGCGTCTCGAAGACCTGCGCCGGCTTCGCGCCGCCCTTGAAGCTCGCGGTGAGGAGGTTCGCCGGCCTGGGCTTGAGCGCGGCCGCCGCGACGCCGTCGCCCTCGCCCTTCGGGCCGTGGCACGAGGCGCAGTTGGTTGCGAAAGACGTCTTGCCCTTCTCGACGAGCTGCGGCGTCTTCTTCGGCGCGTCGGCGGCGCGCGCGGCGGGCGCGGCGAGCAGTGCGGCGGCGACCAGGGACGTCATCCACTTCGAGCGCATGGTTTCCTCCTCCGGTTTGGCGTTCACGAGATCAGGGGGACGGGAGCGATCCCTTCGGCGGCGCGACCGGCTTCCCCGCGCGAGGGTCGGGCAGGTCCGTGGTCCAGTTCCGGCCCAGGTACCCGGAGACGAGCGGCACCTCGTCGTCCGTGAGCGGCGAGCCGAACTTGCGCATCTTCTCGACCGTCTTCTGCCACTGGCCCGGCGTGAGCCGCTGCTGGGTCAGGTAGTCGCCGGTGTGGCAGATGAGGCACTTCCCCTCCACCACGGCGCGAGCGGGGTCGGCGGGCAGCTTGCCGGAGAGGAGCTCGGCGCGGGCTGCATCGGCGGCCTTCGCCTGGGCCGCCGCCGGCGCGGCCGGCTGCGCCGCGGGCTCGGCGGCGAGGAGGGACGCGAGGGCGAGCGCGGCGATCATGACCGCACCTCCACCGCGACGCGATCGACGGCGTTGTACAGGTAGCCGCCCGCGTTCCAGACCGGCGCCTCCGGCTGCTCGGCGCCCGACGCGTCGGTCGCGCGCGAGGCGACGAGGTACTTCCCGGGTGCGGCCGGCTTCCAGGGATGGCGGAAGACGCGGAATCCGTACGGCGTCGAGGGGCCGTCCAGCCGGGCGGCCTCCCAGGTCTTCCCGCCGTCGACCGACACGTCCACGCGCTCGATGCCCGCCTCGCCCGAGAACGCCACGCCCACGATCTCGTGTGCGCCGGGGCGGAGCACCTGGCCGTCGTCGAGCGACCCGATGAGCGACTTCACGTTGAGCTGCGTCATCGGCCTCATCTGATCGGCCGGGACCGCCTCGCCCGGCGCCCCCGGCTTCACCGGGAAGCGGTAGGCCGTCTCGTAGTAGAAGCCCTTGGCCTCGTCGGGCCGGACCTCGACGTCGGTGAGCCAGCGCATCCAGTCGTCCGCCACCCAGCCCGGGACCACCAGGCGCGCGGGGCGGCCGTGGTTCGGAGCGAGCGGCTTCCCGTTCATGCGGAGCGCCAGGATGGTGTCGGGGTGCGTCGCCTTCTCGAGGGGGAGGCCGCGCACGAAGAGCGGGGTGGTGGCGAGGGTGGGGCGATCCGCGCCCTGGAGCTGGAGGTGGGCGGCCTCGGTCCGCGGCCGCGCCCGCGCCAGCACGTCGGCGAGCCGCGGGCCGGACCACTCCGCGTTGCCCATCGCGCCGAACCGCCACTGCACGCCCGGGACGCGCGGGGCGAAGAGCGCGCGGCCGTTCCCGGCGCACTGGAGCACGGCCTCGACGGTCGCCTGGGGCATCGCCTCCAGGTCGGCGAGCGAGAGCGACAGGGGGTTCTCGACCGCGCCCGCGACCTTGAGCCGCCACGTCCGGACGTCCACCTCGGGGACGTCGAAGTGGTTGCGCAGGTAGAACCGCTCCAGCGGCGTGAGGCGCGAGGTGAAGGTCGCGCGCACCGACTCGTAGTTGGGCGGCCGCACCGACCGGGGCACGAGGTGTCCCGTGCCCTCGGCGCGCGCCAGGGTCGGGGCCTCGAGCCACCACGCGGCCGCGGCCACGCCGAGGGCGGACGTCCGGATGAAGCTCCTGCGATCCATGGTCATAGGCACCCCTTGAACGCGCCGGCCTTGGGCTTGCGCGTGATGGAGAACTCGTTCACGTCCACCGTGGCGATGCCGGTCCGCGGGTCGGTCTTCACGGCACGCCCGGTGAAGTCGATGCTGCCGCCCCCGAAGGCGCTCTCGAGCTGCCAGCGGCCCACCTTCTTCGGGGAGATCCGGTAGATCCGCCGCTCGGCGACGTCGAAGACCACCAGCTCCTTGGTCGCCTCGATCGGCGGGCAGGCGTTGAGGCGCCCCAGCTCCCCACGCTCGCGCGCCTCGATCGCGCAGGAGAGGCCGGTGACCACGCCGGCCGTCACCTCGACCTCCTCCGGCGGCGCCGCCCGCGCGGAGGCGGCGGCGGAGAGAACGGCGGCCAGCGCGAGCAGCTTCATGGCTTCCTCCCGGCGCCCGGCGCTTCCACCCCGAGCGTCACGAGATAGGCGACGATGGCGTCCAGGTCCCCGGCGGGCAGCGCGCCGAAGGAGGGCATCTTCGAGATCCGCTCTCCGCTCTCGCCTCGGCGCCACCACACGAACCGCTCGTCGTTCGGGTACGCGCCCGAGACGCCCGGCCTGGCCGAGCGGTCCTGGTGCTGGTTCGGGTTCGGGCTCGGCACGATGACCGCGCTCGGGTCCACCAGCGACTCGCGCAGGTAGCCCGGCGTGGCGATCGCCCCGATGCCGTCGAGGCCGGGGGCGACTCCGGGCGGGGCGGCGCGCCGTTCGGCGAAGGCGTGGCAGGCCGCGCACACGCCCTCCGCCAGCGCCTTGCCGCGCGCGGCGTCCCCGCCGGCGGGCGCGCGGACCCGCTGCAGCTCCGCCGCGTACCCGGCGTCGGCGGGGAAGCGCGGCAGGCGCAGGAGCTTCCAGCCGGTGAGCGCCTTGTTGCCTCCACGCTCGCGGCGCGCGCCGTCCCAGACCGCGAGCGCGAACGGCACCAGGCCGCGGCGCAGGTCCGAGGCCCGCGCCTCCAGCGGTCGGAGGAACACGGCGCGCCAGGCCTTCCGCGCGGCGTCCCGGCGCATCGCCACCTTCGCGCCGCCCAGGTCCGCGCGCGTGAGCGAGCCGAACCCGGCGGCCACCGCCTCGCGGCCGGTGGTCCCGGCCGCCGACGCGCGGGCGAGGTAGAGCGCGACCGGCATCGCGTCGTCGCCCATGCCGACGTAGGGCAGCCGCAGCCCCGCGCCGAAGCGGAGCGGCACCTCCAGCGCCGCCGCGTCGCCGAAGGCGTCGGTCGCGTCGGGAGCGCTGCGATCCTCGGTCGGATCGCCCCAGTCCACCGCGATGGCGAGGTCGCGACCGTCGCAGGCGGCGCGGACCGCGAGCAGGCGCGGCCCCGCGGCCGCGAGCGCCTCGTTCGCGTCGCGGTCGGCGAGCCGGACGGTGCGCTGCGGCACGGCGGTCACCTCGCGCGCCGGGATCGCGTCCCAGAGCGGGGCGGCGGGATCCGCGGCGAGGGGGCCGGGCACGTCGCGCGCCTCGACGTCCGCGACGAGGAGCGGCTCGGGGCCGCGCGCCGCCGGGGGAGAGGGCGCATCGCCGCCCGCGGCGGGTGCGAGCGCGAGCGCGAGGAGCGCGGCGACGGGGACGCGCATGCTCACCTCTGCGTCCCGCCGAGCGCCTTGATGCCCCGCCGCCCGAGCTGGACGAGCCCAGGCGACGACGGCTCGCCCAGCCGGAACATGTCGGCCTGCCGGTAGGCGATGAGGAGGTCCATCAGCTCCGACGCCTTCCCGGCGCGCCGCCGCGCCATCTCCGCCTCGAGCGTGGCGAGCGCCTTCCGCACCCCCGGCCCGAAGAGCGGCTCGAGGGAGGAGACCGGGATCCGCTCGCTCCCGGGGATGGGCTTCCCGTGCGCGTCGAGCTTCGGCGGCCCGGGGAGCGGCGGCACGTAGTAGACGTTGGGCTGCGTGCCGTACTCGGGGTGGAGCGGCAGGGCGACCTGCCACCGCTGCACCAGCTTCCACACCTGGCCCTCGCGGTCGTCGAGGAAGCCGACGAAGCGGAGGCGCCCCACGCACTGCTGCGCGCAGGCGGGCGGGAGGCCCTTCTCGACGCGCGGGAAGCAGAGGATGCACTTCTCGGACCGGAAGGTCTTCGGGTTGAAGTAGACCTTCTTGTACGGGCAGGCCGCCACGCAGTAGCGGAGCCCGTCGCACCGCTCCTGGTCCACGAGCACGACGCCGTCCTGGGCGCGCTTGAAGATGGCGCCGCGCGGACAGGCGGCCAGGCAGCTCGGGTTCGAGCAGTGGTTGCAGATGCGGGGCAGGTAGAAGA
>DATIWK010000171.1:0-11499 GCA_035519395.1 Anaeromyxobacteraceae bacterium
GGCGGCGGATCCGCGTGTCGCGAACCCGCGCCACTCCGACGCCTGACCGCGACCGGGCCGCGGCACCAGGAGGCCTCCGATGCCGGTCATGAACATCATCCAGGCCGTGAACGACGCGCTGCGCGTCGAGATGCGCCGCGATCCCGACGTGGTGGTGATGGGCGAGGACGTCGGCAAGTTCGGCGGCGTCTTCCGCGCCACCCAGGGGCTGCAGGAGGAGTTCGGCGCCGACCGCGTCATCGACACCCCGCTCGCCGAGGGCGGCATCGTCGGCACCGCGGTGGGGATGGCGCTCTACGGGCTCCGGCCCGTCCCCGAGATCCAGTTCGCTGACTTCATCTTCCCCGCCTTCGATCAGATCGTGAGCGAGGTGGCGAAGTACCGGTACCGCTCCGGCGGGCAGTACCAGTGCCCCATGGTGATCCGGACGCCCTACGGCGGCGGGATCCACGGCGGTCACTACCACTCGCAGTCGCCCGAGGCGTACTTCACGCACACCCCGGGGCTCAAGGTGCTCGTTCCGTCGAACCCGTTCGACGCCAAGGGGCTCCTCATCGCCGCCATCCGCGATCCGGACCCGGTGCTCTTCTTCGAGCCCAAGCGCGTCTACCGCGCCGCCAAGGGCGAGGTGCCCGAGGGCGAGTACGCGCTCCCCATCGGCCAGGCGCGGGTGACGCGCGAGGGGCGCCAGGTGACGGTCATCGCCTGGGGCGCGATGTGGCACGAGGCGGACCGGGCGGCGCGAGAGGCGGAGGCCGAGGGGCTCGACTGCGAGGTGCTGGACCTGCGCTCGCTCCTGCCGCTCGACATCGACGCGGTGGTCGCGTCGGTGAGCAAGACCGGCCGAGCGGTGGTGGTGCACGAGGCGCCGCGGACCTGCGGGTACGGCGCCGAGCTGGCCGCGCTCATCCAGGAGCGCTGCTTCCTGCACCTCGAGGCGCCGGTCCGGCGCGTCACCGGCTTCGACACCCCGTTCCCCTACACGCTGGAGAGCGAGTACCTCCCGCGCGCGCCGCGCATCGTCCAGGCGATCCGGGAGACGGTGGGCTACTAGGCGCGGCCACCCGGGCCGCGCGGAGGCTTCGCCATGGCGTACCAGCTCGAGCTGCCCGACATCGGCGAGGGCGTCGTCGAGGCCGAGGTGCAGAAGTGGTTCGTGAAGCCCGGAGACCTGGTGCTGGAGGACCAGCCCCTCGTCGAGGTGATGACCGACAAGGCCACCGTGGTCATCCCGTCGCCGCGGCGCGGGCGCGTGATCCGGCTCTTCTGCGAGGAGGGGCAGGTGGCGAAGGTCCACGCGCCGCTCGTCGAGCTGGAGGTGGAGGCCGGCGCCGCCGCGGTGCCCGCCGCTCCGGCGGCAGCGGCCCCCCGAGCGCCGCGACCGGCCCCGGGGGGACCTGCCGGGGCGGTGGCCCTCGGACCGCAGCGGCTCACCGGCGCGAAGGCGCTCGCCGCCCCCGCGGTCCGCGCGCTGGCGCGGGAGATGGGCGTGGACATCAACGCCGTCCGCGGCACCGGGCCGGATGGCCGGGTGACCAAGGAGGACGTCAGCGCGCACCGGGGCGGCGCGAACGGAGGCGGCGCCGGTCCGGCCCCCGCGCGGGCGGCCGCCGCCGGCCCGGCCACGCAGTCGGCGAAGGGGGAAGCCACCTCGCCCGACGAGGAGCGCATCCCCCTCCGCGGCCTCCGCCGCAGGATCGCGGAGAACATGGCGCGCTCGAAGCGGACCGCAGCGCACTTCACGTTCGTCGAGCAGGCCGACGTGACCGAGCTGGTGAAGCTCAAGGAGCGGATGGCGGCGGCCGCGAGCGCGGAGGGGGTGAAGCTCACGTTCCTGCCGTTCGTGGTGAAGGCGGTCGTCGCCGCGCTCCGCCACCACCCGGACCTGAACGCCTCGCTCGACGAGGAGCGCCAGGAGATCGTCCGGCGGCGGCGGTACGACATCGGCGTCGCCTCCGCCACCGACGCCGGCCTCGTCGTCCCGGTGATCCGCGGCGCCGATCGGCGCTCGCTCCTCGACGTGGCGCGCGAGATCGCGCGGCTGGCGCAGGCGACCAAGGCCGGCCAGGTCCGGCCCGAGGACCTGGGCCGGTCCACCTTCACCATCACCAGCCTGGGGGCGCTCGGAGGCCTGTTCGCGACGCCGGTCATCAACTACCCGGAGGTGGCGATCCTCGGCCTGCACCGGATCCGGCCGACCCCCGTCGCTCGGGACGGGCAGGTGGTGGTGCGCGACGTGATGCACGTGTCCCTGACGAGCGATCACCGCGTGGTGGACGGGCAGCGCGCGGCCGCCTTCTGCTACGAGGTGATCCGCTCGCTCGAGGACCCGGCGCTCCTCTTCATGAACATGGCGTAGGGCCGGCGGAGACGACGCGCTCGGACCGGGTGGACGGGAGGATCCCGGGCTGGATCACGGCCCGCCAGGTCCGCGCCCTGGCGCGGCGGCCTGACGCGGGTCCACTGCTGGCTTAGCCCATACGGGGCGTCATCTTGAAAGTCGCTTCACAGCGGATTCAAGTGACTGCGTTTACCCGGAGGAAGCGCAGCGCAGCGAGCGAGTTCGCGACTCGCGCCGCCCAACCCATCGGCAGGGGTGCCCATGTACCAGCAGAACTACAACCCGACCGGCAACGTCTTCCTGTCCACGCTGGTCGCGGCCGTCCCCATCCTCGTCCTGCTCTACTTCATCGCCCTCCATCCCCACCGCGACAAGAACGGAGTGCGCCACCTCGGCATCGCGGCGCCGTACGCGGCGTTCTACGGCGTCATCGCCGCGTTCGTGATCTCGTGCCTGGTCTTCGGCATGCCGGTCCCGTCCGCGGTGTCCGCCTTCGCGTTCGGCTCGCTCTCGGGCTTCCTCGGGATCATCTGGATCGTCCTGGCGGCGATGTTCCTCTACACGATGACCGTCATCACCGGTCAGTTCGAGATCGTGAAGGAGTCGATCATCCACATCTCGCACGACCGGCGGCTCCAGACGCTCCTCATCGCCTTCTCGTTCGGCGCCATCATCGAGGGGACGTCCGGGTTCGGGACGCCCGTCGCCATCGCCGGCGCGGTGATGGTGGGCCTGGGCTTCTCGCCCTTCCAGTCGGCCGTGCTGAACCTCCTGGCCAACACCGCACCCGTCGCCTGGGGCGCCATCGGGACGCCCATCGTGACGCTCGCCGCCGTGAGCGGCCTCGACCAGGTGACGCTCTCCGCGATGGCCGGTCACCAGCTCCCCTGGGTGTCGCTGCTGGTGCCGTTCTGGCTGGTCGTGACCTTCGTGAAGATGGAGGGTGGGACCTGGAAGGAGGCCTTCGAGGTCTGGCCGGCGGCGCTCGTCTCCGGCGGCTCGTTCGCGCTCATGCAGTTCCTCGCCTCGGGGACGAACGAGTTCCACCTCATGACCGACGTGGTCTCCGGCGTGTTCTCGGTGGTGTGCACCGCGCTCTTCCTGCGCTTCGTCTGGCACCCGAAGACCCGCTTCCTCCTCAAGTCGGAGCGGACCGCGGCCACCGACGCGGCGGCGGTGCAGCGGAAGGCTGCGGGCGCCGTGACGCGCGGCGACCCCGGCTGGAAGTACCCGTACTCGGTCGGGCAGACCGTCTACGCCTGGTTGCCCTGGGCGATCCTCATCGCCTGCTGCGCGATCTGGGGAATGCCGGAGTTCAAGAAGACGCTCAACAACCTCTTCGCCACCCTGACCTTCAACTTCGGCTCGTTCAGCGGGTCGCTCTCGCTGCCGACCTGGAAGATGCCGGCGCTCCACCAGCTGGTGCAGCGCATGCCGCCCATCGCCGCGGTGGGCGCGAAGCCCGAGGGGGCGGTCTTCAACATCAACTGGCTCTCCGCCGCCGGCACGGGCGTCTTCGTCGCCGCGCTCCTCTCCGGCGTCGTCCTCCGGATGAGCGCGGCGCAGTGGATGGACGCGATCTCCCGGACGCTCAAGCGCATGAAGACGCCGGTCCTCGTCATCGGCCAGGTGCTCGGGCTCGGTTACCTCACCCGCTACGCTGGGACGGACGCGGTGCTGGGCCTCGCGTTCACCAACGCCGGCGGGGCGTACCCGTTCTTCGCGGCGTACCTGGGCTGGCTGGGAGTGTTCCTCACCGGCTCGGACACCGCCTCCAACGCGCTCTTCGGCAGCCTCCAGCGGATCACCGCGCAGCAGCTCGGCCTGAACCAGATCCTCATCGTGGCGACCAACTCCACCGGCGGCGTGATGGGCAAGATGATCGACGCCCAGTCGATCATGGTCGCCTGCGCGGCCTGCTACGACAAGCCGGAGGAGCGCACGCACGCGCTCGGCCCGATCTTCCGCACGGTCTGGTGGCACTCGCTCGCCGGGGCTGCCGTCATCGGGATCATCGCGCTCCTCCAGGCCTACGTGTTCCCGGGCGCGATCCCGATCCCACCGCTCAAGTGACTGCGGGTTGAGGGCAGGGTCAGGCGGAAGTGCCTGGCCCGGAGCGACCAGGGGCCTGGGGGACGAGGCGCCCCCCAGCAGGATCGACGCGCCCGACCCCCGAGGGGCCGGGCACGCGACCGCTTCACCCACGGCCGGGCTCGCACTAGAGTGCGCGGGCGCCTCCTGAACCCGGGGGCGCGCGCCGTTATATCCGCCCCCCGGAGGGCCCACCATGGCCACCAAGACCTTCGACGCCGTCGTGATCGGCGCCGGCCCCGGCGGCTACGTCGCCGCCATCCGGCTGGCGCAGCTCGGGAAGAAGACCGCGCTCGTGGATCGCGAGGCGCTGGGTGGCGTCTGCCTGAACTGGGGGTGCATCCCGTCCAAGGCGCTCATCGCCGCGGCGAACCTGGTGGAGGACGTGCGCGGCGCCGCCGAGCGCGGCATCACCGCCGACCCGAAGGTGGACGTCGCGAAGCTGCGGGAGTTCAAGAACGCGGTGGTGAAGAAGCTCGTCTCGGGCGTGGGCCTGCTGGAGAAGGGGAACGGCGTCGAGGTGGTGAAGGGGACGGCCACCTTCGTCGCGGCGAACGCGGTCGAGGTGGACGGCGGCGGCGAGAAGACGCGGCTCGAGGCGGACGCCTTCATCGTGGCGACCGGCGCGCGGCCCATCGAGATCCCCGGGTTCGCGTTCGACGGCGAGGACGTCTGGAGCGCCCGCGAGGCGGTGGACGTCCCGGAGATCCCCGAGCGGCTGGTATGCATCGGGGGCGGCATCATCGGCATGGAGCTGGGCACTGTCTACGCCAAGCTGGGCTCGAAGGTCACCTTCCTCGAGGCGCTGCCGCAGATCCTGACCGGAATCGACCCGGAGGCCGTCCGGCTCGTGCAGAAGGGGCTGCGGCAGCGCGGCGCGACCGTGCGCGTCGGCGCCCAGGCGAAGGGCGTCGAGCGCGCCGACGGCAGGGGTCTGGTGGTCCGCGCGGTGGTGGAGGGGAAGGAGGAGGCCATCCCCTGCGACAGGGTCCTCGTGGCCGTCGGGTTCCGGCCCAACTCCGAAGGGCTCGGGCTGGAGAAGGTCGGCGTCCGCATCGGCCCGAAGGGCTTCGTGGAGGTGAACGAGCAGTACCGGACCAGCGTGCCGTCGATCTTCGCCATCGGCGACCTGGTGGGGCCGCCGCTCCTGGCGCACAAGGCGTCCAAGGAGGGCGAGATCGCCGCCGAGGCGATCGCCGGGATGAAGTCCGCCCGCGACTGGGTGGCGCTGCCCACGGCCATCTTCACCGACCCGGAGGTGGCGGCGGTCGGCCTGTCGGAGGACGAGGCCCGCAAGCAGGGCCACGACCCCATCGTCGGGAAGTTCGCCTTCGGCGCCCTGGGCCGCGCCATCGCCATCGACCACACCGAGGGGTTCGTGAAGGTGGTCGGCGACCGCGCGTCGAAGCTGCTCCTCGGCGTCACCATGGTGGGACCCGAGGCGGCCGACCTCATCGCCGAGGCGGCGCTGGCGCTGGAGATGGGCGCCTACCTCGAGGACGTGGCGCTCACCATCCACGCGCACCCGACCTTGCCCGAGGCGTTCATGGAGGCGTGCAAGGCGGCGCTGGGCGAGGCCATCCACGCCCTCAACCGGCCGGAGCGGCCGCGGAAGACCGAGGCGGGCGCGCCGGCCCGCGCCTAGCGGGGGCGCTTGCGCTGCGACATGGAGCGGCCCATCCCGAGGACGTAGGTTGATCAGGTGCGCACGCTCCGCGTCTACAGGCTCGGCCGCGTCGAGTACGAGGACGGCCTCTCGCTCATGAGGCTGGCCGGCGACGCCGTGCGCGCCGGGGGCCCGCCGGCGAGCGACTTCCTCTTCCTCCTGGAGCACCCGCCGGTGGTGACGCTCGGCCGCGGCGCCGACGGCAAGAACATCCTCGCCTCCCCGGCGTGGCTCGAGCAGCAGGGGTTCGAGGTCCACGAGACCGATCGCGGCGGCGACGTCACCTACCACGGGCCGGGCCAGATCGTCGGCTATCCGGTGCTCGACCTGTCGGACCGGCCCGACGTGAAGCGGTTCGTCGCGTCGCTCGAGGAGGCGATGATCCGCACCTGCGCGGACTTCGGCGTCGTCGCCGGCCGCCACGCGGAGCACCGCGGCGCCTGGGTGGGCCGCCGGAAGATCGGCGCGGTCGGCGTCCACCTCTCCCGCTGGGTCACGAGCCACGGGCTGGCGCTCAACGTCCGGCCGGACATGAACCACTTCCAGGTCATCGTTCCCTGCGGGATCGCGGATCCGCGGCTGGGGGTGACGAGCCTCGCGCAGGAGCTGGAGGCCGCGGGGCGCCCGGCGCCGCCGACGGCCGAGGTTGAGGAACGGCTCGCCGCCCACCTGGCGAAGGCGCTGGAGCGCGTCCGTGTCGACGCCGGCCCCGACCTCCGCACCGTGTCGGTCGTGCCGCTCGGCGCCGACGGGCGCGTGCTGCTCCTCCGGCGCAGCGCCTCGCGCGGCGGGTTCTGGCAGCAGGTGACGGGCCGCATCGAGCCGGGAGAGGAGCCCGAGGCGGCGGCGCGCCGGGAGCTGGCGGAGGAGACCGGCGCGGACGTCCCGGTGGCGCCCCTCGGCTATCGGCACGCCTTCCCGCTGGACCCGGACGTCAACCGCGTCCGCCCCGGCAGCGTGGTGGTGGTGGAGGAGCACGCCTTCGCCGCGCGGCTGCCGCCGGGGTTCACCCCGCAGCTCTCGGACGAGCACGCGGAGCACGCCTGGTTCGCGCCGGAGGAGGCCCTCCGGCGGCTCAGGTTCGCCGGGCTGCGGCGGGCGCTCCGGCTCGCG
Source organism: Anaeromyxobacteraceae bacterium (assembly GCA_035519395.1). Lineage (GTDB taxonomy): Bacteria > Myxococcota > Myxococcia > Myxococcales > Anaeromyxobacteraceae > Anaeromyxobacter. The sequence goes on from DATIWK010000171.1 coordinate 7,212, forward strand.
ACGGCCTGAGGAGGGCCTTGGCCGACGCCCTCGCCACCCGGGCGGCCGCGCCCGCCGATCTGGCGGCGCTCGCCCGCATCTACAACCAGGGCATCGCGGACCGGAGCGCCACGTTCGAGACGGCGCCCCGCACCGCCGCCGACCTGGCCGGCTGGCTGGAGCGGCCCGGTCCGGTGATCGTGGTCGAGCGCGGCGCCGAGGTGATCGCGTTCGCGGCGGCAGCGCCGTACAGCCCGCGCCCGTGCTACGCGGGCGTCGCCGAGCTGTCGATCTACGTGGACCGCGCAGCGCGCGGGCAGGGCGCCGGCCGGGCCGCGGGGGCGGCGATGCTCCGCGCGCTCGAGGCCGGCGGGTACTGGAAGGCGGTCGGGAAGGTCTTCCCCGAGAACGAGGCGAGCCTCGCGCTGCTGCGGGCGCTCGGGTTCCGGGAGGTGGGCCGGCACCGGCGCCACGCCAGGCTCGACGGCGCCTGGCGCGACGTGGTGGTGGTCGAGCGGCTCCTGGGCGACGCCGCCCGGTGAGCCCACCAGCAGGGCGCGCCCCCTTGCCCGGAGGCCCGGATTCGTGCATCTTTCCCGGTCCTTGGCCACTCACCCCTCCGGGATCCGGACATGATCACAGTCGAGAAGATCGGCGGGACGTCGATGTCCCGCTTCGACGACGTGCTGCGCAACATCATGCTGCGCGATCCGAAGCAGGTCCACGGCCGCGTCTACGTGGTCTCCGCGTACGCGGGCGTCACCAACGACCTGCTCGAGCACAAGAAGACCGGCGTGCCCGGCGTCTACGCGAAGTTCGCGTCCGGCGACGACCACGGCGCGGCGCTCGCGGGCCTGCTCGCGAAGCTGAAGGGGATCAACAAGGAGCTCGCGCCGCTCGGCCTCGACCTGAAGGTCGCCGACGGTTTCCTCGAGCAGCGGATGCACGCCCTCAAGGCGTACCTCGACTCGATGCGCCACGTGCTCGCGAGCGGCTACCTGCGGCGCGACAGCGTGCTGCTCGCCGCGCGGGAGATGCTCGCCGCCATCGGCGAGGCGCACAGCGCCTTCAACAGCGTCGAGATCCTGAAGGCGAGGGGCGCCCGGGCGCTGCTCCTCGACCTCACCGGCTTCGACGACGACGAGCCCTTCACCATCGACCAGCGCATCCACGCCTCGTTCAAGGGGATCGACCTCGCCAGCCAGGTGGTGGTGGCCACCGGCTACACCAAGGGCGTCGAGGGGATCATGCGGGAGTTCGACCGCGGGTACTCCGAGGTCACCTTCTCCAAGATCGCCGTGGAACTGAAGCCGGACGAGGCCATCATCCACAAGGAGTTCCACCTCTCCTCGGCGGACCCGGAGATCGTCGGCGCGCAGAACACGGTGGTGGTGGGCATGACCAACTACGACGTCGCCGACCAGCTCGCCGACGTCGGGATGGAGGCCATCCACCCGAAGGCCGCCAAGCCCATGGAGCTGGCGGGCGTGTCCATCCGGCTCAAGAACACCTTCGAGCCCGACCACGCCGGCACGCTCATCACCAAGCAGTACGTGGGCAAGCAGGCGCGCATCGAGGTGATCGCCGGCTCGGCCAAGGTCACGGCCGTGGAGATCCACGATCCCTCCATGGTCGGCGCGGTCGGGTTCGACCTCGGCGTCATGGAGATCTTCCGCAAGCACGGGATCTCCTACATCCTCAAGGCGACCAACGCGAACTCGATCACCCACGTCGTCTGGGAGAAGTCGGTCACCTCCGCGTTCGTCGAGGAGCTGGAGAATCAGTACGAGATCGTGACCGCGGTCCCCTCGGCCATCGTCTGCGTCATCGGGACCAACATCGCCTTCCCCGGCGTGCTGGCCCGCGCCGCCGAGGCCCTGGCGTCGAGCCGCATCAACGTGAATGCGTTCTCGCAGTCGCTCCGGCAGACCAGCATGCAGTTCGTCATCAACCGGGACGACTACAAGAAGGCGGTCGTCGCGCTCAACCAGGCCCTCTGCCTCAACCCGCCGCAGATCCGGTGAGGCCGCCCCCCGGCTAGAGCTGCAGCGCGCCGCCGTCGATGAGCCGGCAGACGGCCTCGACGTCGCGGTGCAGCGCGCGGTCGCCGTCGAGCGTCGGCACCTCGGCGCGCAGGCGGGCGTGGGCCTCCGCCACCTTGCGGGCCGGCCGGAGCGGAGCGCGCAGGTCGATCGCCTGCGACGCCACCAGCAGCTCGACGGCGAGGCAGGTGCGGACGTTCTCGATCACCTGCCGCGCCTTGAGCGCGGCGGTCATCCCCATCGAGACGTGGTCCTCGCGCCCGGCGGACGAGGGGATCGAGTCCACGCTGGCGGGGTGGCAGAGGACCTTGTTCTCCGAGACGAGGGCGGCGCTCGTCACCTGGGCGATCATGTAGCCCGACTCCAGCCCGGGGTGCCGGGCCAGGAACGGCGGCAGGCCCGAGAGCGACGGGTTCACCAGCTGCTCCACCCGCCGCTCGGAGATGGCGCCCAGGTGGGCCACCGCGATGGCGAGCACGTCGAGCGCCAGCGCCACCGGCTGCCCGTGGAAGTTGCCGCCCGAGACGATCTCGCCCAGGTCGGGGAAGACGAGGGGGTTGTCGGTGGCGGCGTTCACCTCGCGGGCGAGGACGCCGCGGCAGAAGGCGACGCCGTCCCGCGCCGCGCCGTGGACCTGCGGCATGCAGCGGAGCGAGTAGGGGTCCTGGACCTTGTGGCAGTCCGGCCCCTGGTGCGAGGCGTTGATCTCCGAGCCGGCGAGGAGCTCGCGCAGGCGCGCCGCCGACGCGACCTGCCCGGCCTGGCCGCGCGCCGCCTGGATCTCCGGGATGAACGGCCGGTGGGAGCCGAGGAGCCCCTCGAGCGTCATCGCCCCCGCGAGGTCGGCGAGCGCCGCCAGCCGCTCGGCGCGGAGCAGCGCCAGGGTGCCCACCGCCGACATCGCCTGCGTCCCGTTGACGAGCGCGAGCCCCTCCTTCGGCTCCAGCTCCACCGGCGCGAGGCCCACGCGCCGCAGCGCCTCGCGCGCGGGCAGGCGGAGCGGCGCCTCGCCCGCAGGCGCGAGCAGCGCCTCGCCCTCTCCGATGAGGGCGAGCGCGAGGTGCGCGAGCGGCGCGAGGTCGCCCGATGCGCCAACCGAGCCGCGCTCCGGCACCACCGGCAGGACTCCGCGCTCGAGCATGCCGACCAGCAGGTCGAGCGTCGCCTCGCGGATCCCCGAGACGCCCTTGGCGAGCACGTTGGCGCGCAGCAGCATGAGGGCGCGGGCCTCCACGGGCGGCAGCGGCGCGCCCACGCCCGCGGCGTGGGAGAGGACCAGGTTGCGCTGGAGCCGCCGCAGGTCGCCGGGGTCGATGCGGATCTCCGCCAGCGTCCCGAACCCGGTGTTGATGCCGTAGTGCGCCTCGCCGTCGCCGAGCCTCGCCTCGACGAGCGCCCGCGCCCGCCGGACCCGCTCGCGCGCCCCGGGGGCGATCTCGGCGCGGGCCCGGCCGAGGGCGACGGCCTCGACCTCCTCCAGGGTGAGGGTGTCGCCGTCGAGCAGGACGCGTTCCATGGGGCTGCCTCCGATCGCTCCGGCGGGCGTTCCCCGTCGCTCCGGGACAGGCCCAATCCGCCTGGCCCTGCGCTCACCACCGGGCGCGAGATCTAGCAGGAACGCGGGTTGCTTTCCGCCCCGGCGTGGCCCGGCGTCTCGCCCTCGCCCTCGCGCTCGCTGCCGTGCTCGTCCCTGCGGCGGCGCGCCGGCTCGCGCCGACGGGATCTCCGCTTCCGGTCTGCGCTCCGGCGGGGCGGGGGAGTCCGCCCCGCGGCTGGATCGGCTGTGCGACGGACCCCGGCGGCACCCGCGGCTTCACCGACGAGGAGCGTCTGGTCCTCCGGTTGCCGCTCGACCCGAATCGCGCCTCGGCGCGGGCCCTGGCGTTCCTGCCCGGGCTCGGGCCGGCGCTCGGGCGGGCCATCGCCGCGGAGCGCGAGGCCCACGGCCCGTTCGCAGACCTCGACGACCTGCGGCGGGTGCGGGGCATCGGACCGAAGCGGCTGGAGCAGGCCCGATCGACGCTGGCGGTGGCGCCGGGCGCCGTGGCGCCCCGCGCCGATGCGCGGTAGGCTCGCGTCGCCGGAGCCGGAGGGAAACGTGCTGATCCGCTGCGAACGCTGCTCGACCCTGTACGAGCTCGACGAGGGGTTGCTCTCCGCCGAAGGCTCGCAGGTCCAGTGCACGCGCTGCGAGCACGTGTTCACCGCGCACCCGTCCCCGCCGCCCGGGCAGACGCTCGTGGGCGTCCCCGCGGCGGCGGCGCCGC
>DATIWK010000172.1:0-5193 GCA_035519395.1 Anaeromyxobacteraceae bacterium
CTCGGCGGGCACGTACCGCGACCCGCGCTCCGGCGGCAGGCTCGGGATCTTCGCCTTCCGCGGCTTCGCAACGAGCCCCCTCCGCTTCGCCGAGCGGTCGAGGATGAGGTCCAGGCCCTTCTCCAGGATCTGCTCGACGGACGCCCGGGGGTCGGAGTGGGAGAGAGCGTCGCGAGCGCGGTCGAGCTTGTCTAGGAAGCGCTTCGAGACCGTGTAGTGGACCCGGCGGAGGTCGGAGGTGAGCGGGACGGCGGTGTCGCGGGGCGGTGGGGCGAGTCGGACCGGCGCAGGCCCGGACTTGATTTCGATCATCGTTTCACCCAGGTGAAACGCACCATGAGTGAATGAGGGCCCGTCCGGACCGGACTGGGCCTCTCGGGACGGCGGAGCCGGCGCCCGCACCGCCGTCACGACTGCCCGAAGCGGCACGACCTCGGCGGGCTGGAGCTCCGCCACCAGGGCCTCCGCCTCCCGCTTCGAGAGTCCGAAGAACCGGGGCAGGAGGTCCCTCCAGTTCTCCCGGGTGAGGACCTTCTGGACTTTGCAGACGGTGCTCAAGCACAGGCGCCCCTCCCGGATCGGCTCGACGATCCCGGGGAAGTCGAGGATGAGCTCCGCGGCGGTCTTCCGGTGCTGAGCCGCCCCGGCGGAGAGGCCGAGCTCCCTCCGCAGGAAGTAGAAGAGCGAGGTGTGGCCGAGCTCCCGCCACCGCTCGTCCCTGTGGAAGGCGGCGAGGGCGAGGAGGAACTCGGCCAGGGCGGAGCGCTCGGAGCGGAGCAGCTCGGCGAGACGGAGGGTGAGATCGTGGGCAGTGTTCATGTCCGCCACTGTCTCACGGGATTTCGAGCCCTCCGCAAACGCGCAGAGAAGGCCAATGGCGCGCGCAACGGAGGCGGGGGTCGCGAGACCCTTCGGCGCCGCGCGGCGCGGCGTGTCGGCCCTCCCCGCCCGCCAGCGAGGCGTTTCCGGAGCATTCGCTCACCGTCAACGCGATTCGCCCAACACTGCGTCAAACGGGAAGTTGGGTATACACCAACCGTGAGCCGGGCACGCGGCGCCGCCTCCCGCGCGCGGCGCCGTCCCGCAGGATGCCCTCGTCGCTGCGCCTCTGGTGAACGGCGCGAACCGCGTGTGTCTATGGAACTGAAGATCGGCGCCCAGGAGCTCGCGAAGGCCCTCAGACGCTCCCAGGGGATCGTGGAGAAGAAGAGCACGATGCCGATCCTCTCGCACGTTGCCGCCTGCTCCGCCGGCCCCTCCCGCCGCTTTTCCGGCAGGGCCCCTGCTCGCGCTCGCAAGACGCGAGCGCTCGCGTCCCTGCGCGCCGCCTCGGCGGCGTCACATCTCCGGCTTGGTCTCCCGCATCATGAGCGCGGTCACCGCCTCGCGCGGCGGGAGCTTCTCGTAGAGGACGCGGAAGACGGTCTCGGTGATGGGCATCTCCACGCCGAGCTTGCGCGCCAGCTCCCGCGCGCTCCTGGCGTTGCGCACGCCCTCCGCCACCTGGCCGAGCTCCTTCTGGATCTCGTCGGCGGTCTTCCCGGCGGCGAGCCCGCGGCCCACCGTGCGGTTGCGCGAGAGATCCGACGAGCAGGTGAGCACCAGGTCCCCCAGGCCCGCGAGCCCCGACAGCGTGAGCGGGTTGGCGCCCTTGCGCACCGCCAGGCGCGTGATCTCCGCCAGCCCCCGCGTGATGAGGGCGGCGAGCGCGTTGGCGCCGAACCCGAAGCCGTCGGAGATCCCGGCGGCGATGGCGACCACGTTCTTCACGCAGCCGCCGATCTCGCACCCCACCACGTCACCGGACGTGTAGGGACGGAAGGTCTTCGAGTGGAAGGCGTCCTGCACCTGCCGCGCGATCCGCTCCCAGCGCGCCGCCACGGTCACCGCGGTGGGGAGGCCCTTGGCCACCTCCTTCGCGAAGGACGGGCCGGAGAGGACGGCGAGGTACGGGTGGAGCGGCACCGGGAGCACGTCCTCCAGCACCTCGCTCATGGTCATGAGCGTCTCCACCTCGATGCCCTTGGCGACGCAGACGATCGGGACGCCGGCGTGCACGTGCCGCTTCGCCTCGATCGCCACCTGGCGGACCACGTGCGAGGGGACGGCGACCACCACCAGGTCGGCGCCCTCCAGCGCCTTCGCCACGTCCGGCGTGGCGTGGAGCGTCGCCGGCATGACGACGCCGGGCAGGTAACGCTCGTTCCGCCGGTTCCTGGCCAGGTCCTCGAGGACGGCGGCGTCCTTGTCCCAGGCGGTGACGGTGAACCCCTTGGCGGCCAGCTGGGACGCGAGCGCCGTCCCCCAGGAACCGGCGCCGAGCACGGTGCAGCGCATGGCGATCTCCTCCGGCTCGCCGCGGGCGCGAGCGCGTGTGCGCAACGTAAGCCAGCCGCGGCGCCCGGTCGAGGCGTTCCGCGCGGGGCCGTGGACGTCCCGCCGGGGCGTCCGCGGCCGGCTCGCGGGGCAGCGCCAGGTTCCCGGGGTGCCGCCCGATGTGGTCCGATCGGCGCCGCGGCACACCACGGCGCCGATCCTGCGCCGGGAGATCGTTTGACGTCCCAGGATCGCGGGATGTGAGGTCCGCCGGGGACCGTGGCACGTTGCCACGGGGGCGAGGAGGCATCCGCATGGCCGAGCACCACTGGTTCTCGATCTCCACCGAGCGTGTCTGCGACGTCTGCGGGGACGGGGCGAGGCGATACCACGCGCTGGTGGACCTCAACCGGCGGCCGGTCGCCGCCTGCCCGCCGTGCGCCGCCCGCGTCGCCTCCCAGGTGATCGGGGCGCCGGCCGCCGACCGCACCGCGGCCAGGCGCGCCCGCGAGGTGCTCGCGGCGACCGCGCCCGAGCGGCTCCCGCAGGCCTGAGAGACCGGGCCCGCCTCACCCCACCGCCGCCGCCATGGCGCGCTCGAAAGGCGCGCGCCGCGCCGCTGCGAGCCGGACCAGGCGGCGCCGCACGGCCGGGTGGCGCGCGAGCCACAGCATGGTGCGCGTCCACGCCAGGTAGGGCCGGAACCGCGCCGCCCACGCCTCCTGGTACGGCGCGAGCGCCGCCGCGGACGCGCCGCGGGCGAGCGCCTCCGGCGCGAGGCGGGCGAGGTCGAGGGCGCAGCCGAACGCGAGGGAGAGCCCCTCGCCGGTGAGCGCGTCCTCGTACCCCGCCGCGTCGCCGAGCAGGACGAGCCGGTCGCGCACCCGCGCCGCCGAGCGCCTCGCCAGCGGCCCGGCGCCGAGCGGGGCGGTGGTCGCGGGTGCCCCGGCCAGCCGCTCGACGAGCGCCGGGAACCGGGCCAGGAGCGACGCATGGATCGCGGGGCGCGGCGGAGGAGCCTCGCCCGGAGCGACCAGGGGGGCGACATGCCCCACCGGCGAGATGCCGGCCTCCGCCCCCGGCTCGAACAGGAACGCCACGCCGACCTGGCGCGGCCCGGCCGGCCAGACGTACGCCTCGGCGCCGGGCCCGAAGTGGACCTCGACCGAGGACGTCCAGGGCGGGAGGAGGAAGTGCCGGCGCACGCCGTACCGCCGAGGTCCCCGCGCGATCCGGTCGAGCCCTTCGCGGCGGCGGATGGGCGAGGCGAGGCCGTCGGCGGCGACGAGGAGGCGCGCCTGGAGCGTGAACCGGTCCGCCGCTCCGGCGGCCCCCGCGACCTCCACGGTGACGCCCGCCTCACCGCGCGCATGGGCGACCACCTCCCCGTGGACGAGCTCGGCACCGGCCGCGCGTGCGGTCTCGGCGAGGGCCGCGGAGAGCGCGGTCCGCCGCACGGCGAGCCCGCCCGGCGCCGGGAGCCGCAGCGCCACGGCGGCGCCGTCCCGCTCGACCCAGCGGATCTCGGGGACCTCGGTCGCCTCGCCGCGGTCGATCCGGGCCAGGGCGCCCAGCTCGCCGAGCGCGCGCAGGCCGGCAGGGAGCACGCCCTCGCCGCATGCCTTGTCCACCGGGCCGGCGCGCCGCTCCACCACCGCCACGTCGAGCCCGAGCCGCGCCGCCGCCGCCGCGAAGGCGAGCCCGGCGGGACCGCCGCCCACGACCACGGCGTCCCGGAGCCTCATGCGCGGCTCCGTCGCCGCGCCCGGGCGAACGCCAGCGAGGAGCGTGCCGCCGCGACGGCCATGCGCAGCGGCGTCACCCGCGCCGGGGGCGCCAGCGTCCCTTCCTGGAACCGCCGCAGCGCCTCGGCGCGCCGGAGCTTTCCGGACGAGGTGCGCGGCAACGTCCCCGGGGCGAGCAGGCGGACGGTGTGCGGCGCGATGCCGGTCCGCTCCACGATCGCGCGGCGGACGGCGGCCTCCAGCGCGCCGTCGCGCGCGCCCGGCTCGCGGCGGGCGCGCTCCGCGAGCACGAGGAGCGCCTCGGCCGCGTCGCCCGGCTCCGGCTCGAACCCCAGGGCCACGGCGCCGCCCGCCCGCAGCCCCTGGATCCCGGCGAGGGCGGCCTCGAACTCCTCCGGCGCGTGGTTGGCGCCCCGCACGATGACGAGGTCCCTGGCGCGTCCGTGCACGTGCAGCTCGCCCTCCACCACGAAGCCGAGGTCGCCGGTGTCGAGCCAGCCGCCCTCCACCGCGCGCGCCGTCGTCTCCGGGTCGCCGAGGTAGCCCACCATGAGCGAGGCGCTCCGCACGAAGATCCGCCCCAGCCTCCCCTCGCCGACCGGCTCGCCGCGCGCGCCGCGGAGCGCGACGTCCACCCCCGCGACCGGCACGCCCACGGAGAGGATCTCCCGCCCTGCGCCGCGCGGGCCCGGTGCCGCCACCGCCTTCCCGTCGCGCGCGAGCCGCGCCGGGTCGAAGCGCCGGCCGGCGAGCGGCGCACCCCGGCGTCCCCAGGTCACCGCCAGCGCCGCCTCGGAGAGGCCGTACACGGGCACGAGCGCGGAGGGGTCGAAGCCCCATCGTCCGAAGCGCGCCGCGAACCGGCGCATGGCGTCGCCGGAGACGGGCTCCGCGCCGTCGAGCGCCCAGCGCCAGGTCGCGAGCGAGCAGCCGTCGAGGTCGGCGTCCGCGACCCGGTCGGCGCAGTAGGCGTAGGCGAAGCTGGGCGCGACCGAGATCGTGCCGCGGTGGCGCGCGACGGCGCGGAGCCACAGCGCCGGACGGGCGAGGAAGTGCTCCGGCGCGACGAGGACGAGCGGACCCGGGTAGCTCATCGCGCCGAGGAGGGCGCCGATGAGCCCCATGTCGTGGT
>DATIWK010000173.1:0-12018 GCA_035519395.1 Anaeromyxobacteraceae bacterium
CGGACCGGCGCCTACGCTGAGAGACCGTCATGGCCTGGTGGCTCCTCAAGACCGAGCCCGGGGTGTACGCCTGGGACGATCTCGTCCGCGAGGGGACGACCGCGTGGACGGGGGTGACCAACCCCCAGGCGCAGCGGAACCTGCGCGCCATGAAGCGGGGCGACAGGGCCGTCGTGTACCACTCGGGCGAGAAGCGCGCCGTCGGCGTGGCCGAGGTGGTGCGCGAGGCGTATCCGGACCCGAAGGGGGAGGAGGGGCTCGTCTGCGTGGACGTGCGGGCCGCGGAGCCCCTGCCGGCGCCGGTTCCGCTCGAGGCGCTGAAGCGGGAGGCCGCGTTCGAGGGCTCGGTGCTCCTGCGGCAGGGCCGCCTCTCGGTCGTGCCGCTCACGCCCGCGGAGTGGCGGGACCTGTCGGCGCTCGCGGACGTCATCGCCCGGACCGGCGGCCCTCGCTAGAGCCGGAACCGCCGCACTTCCCCTCGCAGCACCTCGGCCTGCGAGGCGAGGTCCACGATGGCGGTCTCCAGCTCGTGGACCGAGCGGGCCTGCGCCTCGGCGACCTGCTTGATCTGCACCACCGCCGTCATCACCTGCTCCGAGCCCTTGGTCTGCTCCTTCTGGGCGCGGTTCAGGTGGTTCACCATCTCGCTGATCGACTCGATGGCCCGGGTGATCTGCTTCGACCCGCGGGCCTGCTCCTGCGACGAGCGCTCCACGTGCTTGGTGATCGACTTCATCTTCTCGGCGCTCTTCATGATCTGCTCGGAGCCGCGCGCCTGCTCCGCCGTCGCGGTGGCGATCTGCTGCACGGTCTCGGCGATGCGGTTGATGGCCTGGGTCACCTGCCTCGAGCCGCGCGCCTGCTCGATGGTGGCGCGGGCGATGGCCTTCACCATCTGCGTGGACTTCTGCGACGACTCCTGGATCTTCTTCAGGGCGGTCTCGGTCTCCTGCCCGAGCCGCACCCCCTCCTCCACGTTGCGGACGCCGCGGTCCATGGCGGTGATCGCCGCCCGGGACTGCTCCTGCACCGCGCGGATGAGGTCCGAGATCTCCTTGGTGGACGCGCCGGTGCGCTCGGCCAGGTCCTTGATCTCGTCGGCCACCACCGCGAACCCCTTGCCGTGCTCGCCGGACTGCGCGGCGAGGATGGCGGCGTTGAGGGCGAGGAGGTTGGTCTGCTCGGCCACGTCGTCGATGACGTTCAGGATGTTGCCGATGGCGGCGATCTTGTTCCCGAGCGCCTCGATGACGGCGGCGGCCTCCTTGGACGAGCCCTTGATCTTGTCGATGCCGCCCAGGGTGCGGGAGAGCGCCTCGGCGCCCATCTCCGCGTCGCGCTGCGCCTGCTCGGAGAGCTTGGCGGTCTCGTTGGCGTTGGTCTCGACCTGGGAGATGGAGACGTCCATCTCGTTCATCGAGGACGAGGTCTCCTCGGTGGTGGCCGAGAGCTCCTCGATGTTCTTGGCGACCTCCTTGATCGAGTAGGTCATCTGCTCGATGGCCGCGGTGGTCTCCTCCACGCTCGCCGCCAGGCCCTGGATGTTCTCGGCCACCTCGTCGTTGGTGGCCGCCATCTCCAGGATCGACGACGAGGACTCCTCGGCGCTCTGGGCCAGGACCTCGACGTTGTCCGCGATCCCCTTGAGGCTCGCGATCATCTGGCCCATGGAGCTGGAGGTGTCGATCACGCGCGCGGTGACGGTGCTCGCCCCCGAGGTGACCGACGCGCCGGTCTTGGAGATCTTGTCGATCACCGAGGCGACCCCGCCCGTCACGTTCTGGACGCGGGAGAGGGTCACGGTGAGGTTCTCGCCGATCCGGTTGAGCGACTCGGCCAGGGTGCCGATCTCGTCGTCCCCGAGCTTCTCGGCGCGGGCGGTGAGGTCGCAGTCGGAGACCCGGCGCGCCACCGCGCTCATCTCGTCGAGCGGCCGGAGGATGAGCCGGTGGGTGAACAGGTAGACGGCGAAGGCGAGGGCGAAGGCGCCGACCAGGGCGCCCGCCAGGACCAGCCACCGGGTGCTGGCCGCCCGGGCGCCGAGCTCGCCCGGCACCAGGCCGAGGAGGACCCAGCCCACGGTCCTGAGCTCGCGGACGCCGCCCTTTTCGGAGGGGACCTGCACGGGGCGGCTGAAGGCGAAGGTCTCGCCGCTGCGGAACGAGGCGGCGTAGGCGTTCGCGGCGTGCTCGTTCACGAGCTGGCTCACCTCCACCTGCACCCCGGGCGAACGCGCCAGCCGCCGGGCCGCGACGGTGTAGTCGCTCCGCAGGACGATCACGTAGGCGTCGGTGGCGTCGTCGAAGCCCTCCTCGACCTCCTGCGCCACGCGGTCGTCGTGCTCCGCGGCGAGCCCCGGCGCGACGGCGGTGGCGATGGCGCGCACGTCGCTCTCGCCGCGGTGCACCATGGCGCGGTCGATGGCGTCCTGGACGAGCCGGTTCATCGCGAGCCCGGAGAGGAGCCCGGCCGCGCCGAGCGCCCCGGCGATGGAGAGGAACAGCGTCCGCTTCACGCCCAGCCTGGCGATCTGTCTGCGCATCGGGGCCTTGCCGGTCGATCTTGCTGGTGGGCAAGGCCCCCCAGACCCCTCGTCGCTCCAGGGCCGAGGCTCCTCCGCCTCGCCCCTCGCTCCGCCGCCGTCGAGCGCCGTCTTTCCGGGCGCTTGGATGCTACCGGCCCCCCGATGGGGAAGCAAGGAGACGCAGGGCCTCGCCGCCACCGCTACTGCGTGAAGAGGTCCTGCACGTCCACCTTCGGCTTGGCCGCGGCGTCGAGCGTCGGCTCGGTCCCCTCCTTGAAGGGCTCGGTCACCCCGCGGGCGTCCTCGGCGACCGGCTTGCCGGTCTCCGGATCGATCTTCACCTCGACGATGCCCGGTGGCGGCTCGAACTCCGGCTGCGGGCGGTCGCGCAGGGCCGCCTGCATGTAGTCGAGCCAGATGGGCAGGGCGGCGTGGCCGCCGGTCTCGTAGCGCGCCAGCGGCGTCTCGTTGATGTCGTAGCCGAGCCAGACGCCGGTGGCGAGGTCGTGCGTGAACCCCATGAACCAGGTGTCGAACGAGTCGTTGGTGGTCCCGGTCTTGCCGGCGGCGGGCTTGCCCAGCGCCGCGGCGCGCGCGCCGGTGCCCACCGTCGCCACCTCGCGCATGAGCCGGACCAGGATGTAGGCGGTCTTCTCGTCCATCGCCTGCTCGCGCACCCGCGCCAGCTCGGCGCTGGCGGCGGCGAGCCGCTCCGAGAGCGGCACCCACGGATCCCGCCACTCGGCGTGGTCCTCGAGAAGCCGCCCGTCGCGGTCCAGCACGCGCTTCACGAAGGTGGAGTGACGCCGCTCCCCGTACCGCGCGAAGAGCGCGTAGACGTTGGTCAGCTCCCAGAGGTTCACGCAGGAGGAGCCCAGGGCGCTCCCCAGCTCCAGCTTCACGGGCGTGGTGATGCCGAGCTGCCTCGCCCAGTCGGCGAGCGCCTGGACCCCGCCCAGCTTCATGGCGATGGCCTCGGCGGTCTTCACCGCGGGGATGTTCATCGAGTTCACGAGCGCGGTGCGCATCGTGACGTCGCCCTTGAAGTCCTCGCCGTAGTTCTGCGGCTTCCAGCTGTTCTCGTCGTCGCGGTAGACGAGCGGCGCGTCGGTGATGAGCGTCGCCGGCGTGTAGTCGAGCTTCTCGACCGCGCAGGAGTAGACGATGGGCTTGAAGGCCGAGCCGGGCTGGCGGCAGGCCTGGAAGGCGCGGTTGTACTCGGAGGCGTCGAAGTCGTAGCCCCCCACCATGGCGACCACGTAGCCGCTCCAGGGATCGACCGAGACGAGCGCGCCCTGGAGCCTGGGCTCCTGCTCGAGCGCGAAGAGCAGGTCCGCCTCGGGGACGTCCTTGGGCTTACCGTTGTTCGCCGCCGCCTCGCGCGCCACCAGCTCCTTGCGCTCCACGCGGCGGAGCAGGACCACGTCGCCCTTCTTGAGCGCGGTCGAGACGCGGGAGATGAGGGCGTCCGGGTAGAAGGCCTCGGGGTTGGGCTTGCGCGCCCAGCGCATGCCGGAGATGGGGAGGAGCCCCTCCTCCTCGCCCACCGAGACGGTCGCCACCCCCGCCTTGTCGTCCACCGCCTCGACGATCCCCACGCAGTAGCCGCCGACCTCGATCGCGCCCCTCGGCCAGGCGCGGGCGAGGCGTGCCGAGAGCGCCTTCTTCTCGTCGCCCTTCACGTTCTCCACCGGCCCCGGGAAGCCCTGGCGGTGGTCCACCTCCATGAGCCCCGCCAGCATCGCGCCCTGCGCGGCGCGCTGCTTCTCGAGGTCCATGGCCATCTCGACGCGCAGCCCGTCGTGGAGGAGCCGGTCGTTCCCGTAGCGCTCCACGATCTGCCGCCGCACCTGCTCGACGTAGAAGGGGGAGGTCTCGCGGAAGACGTCGTCGAGGCCGTGCACCTTCACCTCGGCCTCCTCCGCGCGGCGCCGCTCCTCGGCGCTGATCATCCCCTCCTCGGCCATCCGGCGGAGCACGTACCGCCGCCGCTCCTTCGCCGACTCGGGGTGGGAGAAGGGGGAGTAGCGCGTCGGGGCCTGGGGCAGCCCGGCGAGGAGCGCCGCCTCCTCCAGCGAGAGGTCCCAGACGTTCTTCCGGTAGTAGTTCTCGGCGGCCGACTGCACCCCGTAGCTGTGGTGCCCGAGGTAGACGCCGTTCAGGTACATCCAGAGGATCTGCTCCTTGGTGAAGGCGCGCTCCAGCCGCTTGGCGAGGATGAACTCGCGCACCTTGCGGGCGAGGTTGCGCCTCGTCCCCTGCTCGAACCCCTCGGCGCTGATGAGGAGGGCCTTGGCGGTCTGCTGCGTCAGGGTCGAGCCGCCCTGGACCTTGTGGCGCAGCAGGTAGGTGTTGACCGCCGCGCGGAGCGTCCCCAGCCAGTCCACGCCGCCGTGCTCGAAGAAGTTCTTGTCCTCGGAGGCGATGAAGGCCTGGACGAGCCGCCTGGGGATCCGCTCGACGGGGACCACCTTGCGGCGCTCCTCGAAGAACTCGCCGGCGATCTGGCCGTCCGACGAGATCATCTCGGTCACGATGGGTGGCCGGTAGTTCTCGAGGTTCGGGACGTCGGGGAGGTTCCGCGCGAAGTAGACGTAGCCCGCGATGGCGGCGAGCACCCCGGCGTTGACCGCGCCGATGGCGAGGAACAGGACCCACTTCGCGAGCCGCCGCCAGATGGGGGGACGGGGCGGGAGCCCGTCGAGGACGACGCGCGAGGGCACGTCCTCGGACTCCATCCTGGGTTCGCCGGCGTCGCCCATGAAGGCCGGAATCTAGTCACCCCCTCGCTCCGGGATCAACGCTCGCGTGGCGGACGGGCACCGGTGTGCGCGCGCCGCTCACCCGCGAGCGACCCCCCGGAGCTACATCTGGAGGTTCATGCGCCCGAGGACCTCGCGGAGCTCGGGCGGGAGCGGCGCCTCGAGCCGCAGCGGCTTTCCGCCGGTGGGGTGGGGCAATTCCAGGCGCCAGGCATGGAGGAACATCCGGCGAAGCCCCCAGCGCTGCTTCGCGAGCCGGTTGAACGGGAAGTCGCCGTAGCGCGCGTCGCCCGCCACCGGGTGGCCGGCGGCCTGGAGGTGCCGGCGGATCTGGTGGGTGCGCCCGGTCTCGATGTTCACGGCGAGGAGCGACGCTTCCTTCATCGACGACACCACCCGCCAGCGCGTCAGGGCCTCCTGCATGTTCACCCCACGTGAGGCCTTGGAACGCGACGTCTGCTCGTGCTCGGAGAGCGGCAGGTCGATGGTACCTGCCTCGCGCGGCATCTTCCCCTTGGCCAGGGCCAGGTAGGTTTTGCGGACCCCTTCGCCCGAGGTGAAGATCTCCGTGAGCCCCACCATCGCCTTGCGGTTCTTCGCGACGAGGACGACGCCCGAGGTCTCGCGATCGAGCCGGTGCGCGGGGGAGGGCCTGAACTCGGCGCGGGGGAGGTCGCCCGGGACCTTCAGGTAGGCGCGGGCCATCTCGACGAGCGTGGCGCCGGTGATCCCGGTCCCGGGGTGCGCCGCCAGCCCGGCGGGCTTGTCCACCGCGAGGACGTCGCCGTCCTCGTGGAGCACGCGGAAGGTGACCTTGGTGGCCGCCCCCGCCGCCGGCTCCGGGCGCGCGAGCAGCTTCTCCTCGTCGCCGCGGATCACGATCCGGTCGCCCGCGGCCAGGAGCTGCTCGGGCGTTCCGCGCCCGCCGTTCACCCGGACCTTGCGGGTGCGGAACATCTTGTAGACGTGGCTGAGCGGCACGTCCCGGAGGGCGCGCCGCACGTACTTATCGAGCCGCTGCCCGGCGGCATCGGCGCTCACGATCATCTCGATCACGGTCAATGTCTACATCATGCGTCTCGCGGATGGGGTCCCGTCGGCGCTGCCGGCGGGGCGGGCGGCACGCCCCGTGTCACAGCAGCTCGAGCTGCCGCGCCTCCGCGAGCGGCTCGGCGCGGATCCCCTCTCGCCGCAGCGCCCGCGCCAGGTCCTCGGCGTGGCCGTGCACCGTGAACACGCGCCCGGCGCCGGTGGCCTTGGCGTAGCGCACCAGGGAGGGGAAATCGGCGTGGTCCGAGAGCGGGAAGGCGGCATCGACGTCCCGGAAGAAGCGCGCGCCGTCCACCGCCCAGCCGGAGAGGAAGGCGGTCCGGCGCTTCCTGATCCCGCGCATCGCCGGGCTGCGCGCCAGGTTGGGCGGCGCGACCACCACCTCGTCGCGCTCCGGCCCCTCCGGCCCGAGCGGCCGCACGTTCGGGAAGGCGACGCCGTGGGACTCGTAGACGCGGTTCACGGCGCTGACCACGGGGTGCGCGCGGCAGCGGTAGCCGGCCCTGTCCAGGAAGGCGAGGATCTCCTGCGCCTTGCCGACCGCGTAGCCGAGCAGCACCGGCGTGGCGCCGCCGGCGAGGGCGGCGTCCACGAAGGCGCGGACCGCCGCGAGCGTCTCCTCCTTGGGCGGAAAGACGTAGCGGGGGTGGCCGAAGGTGGACTCGATGACCAGCACGTCGCAGCCCATCACCTCCGCCGGCTCCGCCGCGTGGTTCGGCTCCGTGCAGAGGTCGCCGGTGTAGCCGAGCGCGACGCCGTTCCGCTGGACGCGGAGCTGCGCCGAGCCGAGGACGTGGCCGGCGGCGTAGAGCTCGAGCGTCAGCTCGCCGAGCCCGAACGGCTCGCGGTAGGAGGCCGGGAGGTGCTCGGTCTTCCGGCGCTTGGGCTCCCCCAGCCGGTGGCGCATCAGCGCCAGGGTGGCCGCGGTCGCGATGGTCCGATCGTGCCGGCCGATGTGGTCGCCGTGCGCGTGGGAGACGAACGCGCACTCGACGCGCCGACGGGCGTCGAGGTGGAGGACGGATCCGGTGACGTGCAGCTCGCCCCGGCGGAGCTCGATCGGCGGCCTGACCATCGGCCGCCGTTCTACACCCCGGGACCGACGGGGATCGAGACGGGCCGGGCGACCGGGGATCCGGGGCGTCGCGACGTCTCCCAGCACGAACGTACGCCCGTAACGGGTGTCAGCCCACCGGGGCATACTCGCGCGCCGCCGGGGGACCGGCGCACCACGCACGCGAGGGAGACCCATGAGTCAGAGGACCATCGACGTCGGGGAGCGGGTGCCGCTCCTCCAGTCCATCCCGCTGTCGCTGCAGCACCTGTTCGCGATGTTCGGCGCGACGGTGCTCGTGCCCTACCTGGTCGGGCTCGACACGTCGGTGACGCTCTTCACCTCGGGCGTCGGCACGCTCCTCTACATCTTCACGACCAAGGGGAAGATCCCCGCCTACCTCGGCTCGTCGTTCGCGTTCATCGCGGCCCTGCAGCTCCTCCTCGGGACCTCGCCCGGCAGCATCGCAGCGCCGGAGCGGATCGCCGTGGCCATGGGCGGCTGCGTCACCGTCGGCCTCGTGTACCTCGTCGTCTCGGTCGCCATCTGGAAGTTCGGCACGGCGTGGATCGACGCGCTCCTGCCGCCGGTGGTCATCGGCTCGGTGGTGATCGTGATCGGGCTCGGGCTGGCGGGCGTCGCCGTGGGGATGGCGACGAACGGCGCCTCGCAGACGTACCACCGCGAGTTCGTGCTGGTCGCGGTCGCGGCGCTCGCCATCGCCATCCTGGCGGCGACCTTCTTCAAGGGATTCCTCGGCGTCATCCCCGTGCTCGTGGGGATCATCGGCGGCTACCTCGTCGCGCTCCTCGCCGGTCAGGTCGACTTCGCGCCGGTCCGGGACGCCGGGGCCTTCGCGGTGCCGCCCTTCGTGCTCCCGACGTTCAGCTGGAAGGCGATCGCCCTCCTCGCGCCCATCTCGCTGGTGGTCATCACCGAGCACATCGGCCACCTCATCGTGACGAACAAGATCGTCGGCCGCGACTTCGTCAAGGACCCGGGCCTGCACCGCTCGCTCGCCGGCGACGGGTTCGCGACGGCCTTCGCCGGCCTCGTCGGCGGCCCGCCCAACACCACCTACGGCGAGAACATCGGCGTCATGGCCATCACCCGCGTCTTCTCGGTCTGGGTGATCGGCGGCGCCGCGGTGCTCGCGATCGTGATGTCGTTCATCCCCAAGATCGGCACGTTCATCCACACCATCCCGGTCCAGGTGATGGGCGGCATCTGCATCCTGCTCTTCGGGATCATCGCCTCCGCCGGCGTCCGGATGCTGGTCGAGGCCGGGATCGACTACTCGCAGAAGCGGAACCTCATCATCTCGTCGGTGATCCTGGTGGTCGGCATCGGCGGCGCGAAGATCACCATCGGCGAGACGGAGTTCGCGGGGATGGCGCTCGCGACCTACGTCGGCATCGTCCTCAACCTGATCCTGCCGAAGCAAAAGGACGAGACCGCGACGGCGCTCTCCGGCGCGCCCGACGTCTAACGGGGGCCGCGTCCCCGCCAGGAGGGGCTCTGCCCTCCCCGCCTTCGGCGGGGCCCCTCCCGCACCTCACCTCAGCAGCAGGTAGTAGAGCCTTCCCGGCTGCTTCAGCCGCCCGGCCGCGTCCTCCGCGTACGCGCCCGAGCCGAAGTAGAGGTCCGCGCGGGCGGCGGTCCGGATGGCGCCGCCGGTGTCCTGGTCGAGGACGAAGCGCGCGAAGGGCTTCATGGGGCCACCCACCTCCGCCGGGCGTTCCGTCTGCACGAAGGCGAGGGCGCCCTTCGGGAAGACGCGCACGTCGGTGGCGATGGTCCGGCCGCCCGTCACCGGCGACCCGATGGAGCCGATGGCGGCGTCGGCGAACCGGAAGAAGACGTAGGAGGGATTGGTCGCGAGCACGGCGGCCTGCTCCTCGGGGTGCGCGGCGAGCCAGACGCGGATCGCCTGCATCGACACGTCCTCCCGGTGGAGCGCGCCGCGCCGGACCAGCTCGGCGCCCACCGCCGCGTAGCGCTGGCCGTTCTTGCCGGCGTAGGTGACGACCCGCGCGCTGCCGTCGGGGAGCCGGACGACGCCGCTCCCCTGGATCTCCACGAAGAACGCGTCCACCGCCGAGTCCACCCAGAGCAGCTCGGCGTTCCGCCCGGAGAGCGCACCCTCCGCGATCTCCGCCCGCGTGGAGTACGGGACGAGCCGCCCGCCGTCGACGCGACCCACCACGTCCTCCTGGACCTGGAGGGGGAAGTCGCGGGCGCGGACCACCACCAGGTCGTCCGGCGCACGGTGGAGCGGCACCTGGTACGGGCCACCCCGCTCGAGCGCGCCATGCAGCTCCGGCAGGTAGTACCCGGTGAACGTGACCGTCCCCCGGCCGTCTCCGGTGGAGCGGAAGACGCGGAACTCGCGGCGGACGGCGGCGTCGAGGTCGGCCGGCGCCGGGTGGGCGGCGACCAGGTCGCGGAAGCGCGCCAGCGTCGCGGCGACGCGCGCTGCCGGCACGCGCTCCTTCCCGTAGGCGAAGGTCCGCCCCGGGTCCGCGGAGAGGACGCGGGCCAGGAACGCCTGCGACTGCGAGAGCGCCTCGTCGAGCCCGGCGAGGTCGAGGTCGTCGCCGAACGCGGGCAGCTCCTCGGGCCGCAGCTCCACCAGCGCGCCGTCCGCGGTGCGGGCCGCCTCGCGGACCGGCGGTGGGCAGCCCGCCAGGAAGGAGAGCCCGGCGGCGAGGAGCGGTGGCGCGATGCGGCGGAGCACGCGGCGAGTGTCGCACGGCCGGGAGGACGCGGCGACGGGAGCCGGCCCCGCGGCGGCCCGGCGCCTCTCGCGCCTCGCCCGACGCCGTCCCCGGCGCCGGCGCACGTTCACGCCCTGCGAAGGCGCGCCGGGCGCCGTCCGCTTGACATGCGCCCCGAGGGCGCCGACGCTTCCCGGATGCCGCTCTTCCGTCGCGCGGACGGAGATCCGGTCGCCGAGTCCCCGGTCCGGCGGATCATGCCGTACCTCATGCGCGGCCGGAACGAGAGCACCGTCTACCAGGACACCGTCTTCCGGATCGCGGCGGCCCGATCCTGGCTGCACGCCTACAACCGGTCGCACGCCGACCGGGCCACGCTCTTCCACCTCGTGGCCTACGCCAGCGCCCGGGCCCTGCACGAGCGGCCGGTCCTGAACCGCTTCGTCTCCGGGGGGCGGATCTGGCAGCGGCGAACCGTCACCGTCGCCTTCGCCGCCAAGGTGTCGATGGCCGACGACGCACCCGCCGCCACGGTGAAGCTGGAGATCCCGCGCGACGAGCCGTTCGAGGCCTTCGTGGCGCGGATCGTGCGCGCCGTGGAGCGCGCGCGCGCCGGCGGGCGGAGCGTCGACCGCGAGGTGGCGATGGTGATGCGCCTCCCCGGGCCGCTGATCCGCGCCCTGGTCGCGCTGGTCCGCTGGCTCGACGCCTGGAACCTCCTCCCGGCGTGGTTCACGCGCGACGACCCGATGTACTCGAGCCTGTTCCTCGCCAACCTCGGATCGGCCGGGATCAGCGACGCCTACCACCACCTGTACGAGTACGGGACCTGCAGCGTCTTCGGGGCGATCTCTGCCCCGCGGCGGATGGCGCTGGTGGACGGCGATGCAGTCTCGGTGGAGGAGGCGCTCCAGGTCCGCTGGACGCTCGACGAGCGGATCGGCGACGCCTTCTACGGCGGCCGGTCGCTCGCGCTCGTCCGGCGGATCCTGGAGGAGCCGGAGCGTCACCTGGGCGCCCCCCGGGCGCCCCTTGCCGGCGCGGCCCGCACGCTCGCGCCATGAGGCCGTCCGAGCGGCTCACCGCCGCGTTCCTCGCCGCCCTGGGCGCCCTCGCGCTCCTGGTGCGCCCGCCCCACGCGGCCGCGATCGCGGCGGCCTACCTCGCCCAGGCGGCCGTCCCCGTCGCGCTCTCCCGGCTCGGAGCCCGGGGCCGGGTGCTCTCCTGGATCCGCGACCTCGCGCCCGCCGCGCTCGTCCTCGTCGCCTACCTCCTGCTCGAGCCCGTGGTGGAGGCCGCCAACCCGCGCCGCCTCGACGCCGCGCTCGCGGCGCTCGACGCGCGCTGGCTCCCCGGGCTGGTGGCCGCGTGGCGCGGCGCCCGGGGGCGCCCGGCCTGGCTCACCGACGCCGCCTACCTCGCCTACGCGAGCTTCTACCTCCTGCCCCTCGGGGTGGCGGTGGCGGTCCGCGCCCGCCGGCCGGAGGAGTACGAGCGCACCGTGCTCGCCATCCTGCTCTGCTTCTGGGCGTCCTACGCCGGCTACGTCGCCTTCCCGGCGAGCGGGCCACGGCTTCCGCCCGGCATGGAGCACGCCGCGCTGGGCGGCGGCGCCGCGAGCGACCTGGTGCGCGCCTTCCTGCACCGCGTCGAGACGACGCCGCTCGACGCGTTCCCGAGCGGTCACACCGCCGTGTCGCTGGTGTCCGCGGCCGTGGGCTCGCGCGCCCTCCGGAGGGTCGGCTTCGCCCTCTGGGCGTGGGCGCTCGCCGTCGTCTTCTCGACCGTCTACGTGCACGTCCACTACGCGGCTGACGTCGTCGCCGGCGCGGCGCTCGCCGCGGCGACGCTGGCGGCCGCGCCGTGGGTCTCGGAGGCGCTCGCGCCGCGCGCCCCGCGGCCAGGGCGGGC
>DATIWK010000174.1:0-42818 GCA_035519395.1 Anaeromyxobacteraceae bacterium
CGCGGGTTCGAGCGCCTGCTGCCCGGGATGCCGGACGAGTCGATCCCGGTGCGCAACGGCGGGGTCGCGTGCCGGCTGGTCAGGTACCGCCGATGACCCGCGACGACCGCCTCCCCGCCACCTGCCTCGCCGTCGCGCTCGCGGTGCTCGCCTGGTCGGGCGCGGCGCCGGCCGACCGGGGCACCTGGTGGATGGAGGTGGCGCCCGCGCTCGGCGGCATCGCCGTCCTCCTCGCCACGCGGCGGCGCTTCCCGCTGACGCCGCTCCTCTACGTCCTCCTGGCCGTCCACGTGTCGATCCTGGCCGTGGGGGGCCACTACACCTACGCCCGGGTGCCGGTCGGGGACTGGGTGCGGGACGCGCTCCACCTCGCCCGCAACCACTACGACCGCCTCGGCCACCTCGCCCAGGGGTTCGTCCCCGCCCTGCTCGCGCGCGAGCTCCTGATCCGGACCTCGCCGCTGCGCCCGGGACGCTGGACGTTCTTCCTCTGCACCGCCGTCGCGCTGGCGCTGTCCGCCTGCTACGAGTTCGTGGAATGGGGCGCCGCCCTGATGCTCGGGCAGGGCGCCGACGCGTTCCTCGGGACGCAGGGCGACCCATGGGACACGCAGTGGGACATGTTCATGGCGCTGCTCGGCGCGCTCGCCGGGCAGCTCCTGCTGGCGGGCGTCCAGGACCGGCAGCTCGCCCGCCTCCCGGGCGCGGCCGGCGCCGGCGGGGCGCGCGCTGCCTGAGGGCGACGCAACCGGGACGCGGGACCCGGCAGGCGAGCTCTTCACCGCTTTCGGGGCGTTGCCCGGCGAGGAGTTCACCCAGATGTTGCAGGCCGGACGCGCCCTGCTCACCTCCGCGCGCCAGGCTGCAGCCGATGATCGAGGACGATCGATCCGCCGCCACCGCGGCCACCGAGCGCGACGACGGCCTGGAGGTCGTCGAGGGCCGCGACGGCGCCGCGGTCGCGCTGGTGCGCGGCGGACGCCTGCAGCGGATCCTCTCCCTCGACCAGGCGCTCCTCGTCTCCCTGGGCCGGTTCCGGACGCCGCTCCGCACCGCCGTGGCGCGGACCCTGACCCGGCTCGGGAACGCCTCCAGCTGGACGGTGGCGGGGATCGCGCTGCTCGCCACGCTGCAGCCGCGGGGCGTGCACCTCGGGCTCCGGCTCGCGGCAGGATCGACCCTCGCCACGCTGGCCTCGCAGGCCCTGAAGCGCAGCCTCACCCGGGCGCGGCCGGACAGCGCCATCCACGGCTTCGAGCCCCTCTCGGCGAACCCGGACGAGTTCTCCTTCCCCTCGGGCCACGCCGCGGCGGCGTTCGCGGTGGCGGTGGCGTTCCTGGGGGAGCCCTTCGCCGCCGGACCGCTGGCGGCGGTGCTCGCCACCGGGATCGCCCTCTCCCGCATCTACCTGGGCGCGCACTACCCCCTCGACGTGGCGGCGGGGGGCGTGCTGGGCGTCCTCGCGGGGCTCACGGCGCGGCTGCTGGTGCCGTGAGCTTCGAGCGATCCGGTCGACTCCGGGTCGCGGCTTCCTCTTCCCTCTACCGCTCCGGCTCCGCCGTCCCCGGCGCCCGGCTGCGCGGGTGGCGCACGTCGGTGCCGCGGACCATGTAGACCACCATCTCCGCGAGGTTGGTCGCGTGGTCGCCGAAGCGCTCCAGGTGCTTGGCGGCGAACATGACCGACGTGGCGCGGCGGATGTTCCGCGAGTCCTCCATCATCAGGCCCAGCAGGTCGTTGAAGATCTTGAGGTACAGCGCGTCGAGCAGGTCGTCGCCCTGCATCACCTGCTCGGCCTTGGACACGTCGGCGGTCACGAAGGCGTCCAGGGCCTTCTTGAGCTGCGCCTCGGAGAGGTCGGCGAGCTTGGCGAGGTCGTGCATGGGCGCGAGTACGGCCGCCTGTGACAGGTCGAGCGCGCGCTCCGCGATGTTCACCGCCAGGTCGCCCATGCGCTCGAGGTCCGTCACGATCTTGAGGGCGGTGGTGACGAAGCGGAGATCGCTCGCGGCCGGCTGGCGCAGCGCCAGGACGCGGCGGCACATCGCGTCGACGTCCACCTCCATGCGGTTGATGTCGCGGTCGCGGAGCTTCACCTGCTCGGCGAGGTCGGTGTCGCGCTCGGTCATGGCGCGGACGCTGGCCGCGATGGCCTGCTCGACCAGGCCGCCCATCTCCAGGAGCCGGTCGCGGATGGCGCGCAGCTCCGCCTCGTACGCCTTGTCGGTATGGGTGGTGGGGGCCATGTCGTCGCTCCGAGCCTGCCTGGCGGCTACCCGAACTTCCCGGTGACGTAGTCCTCGGTGCGCCGCTCCACCGGGTTGGTGAAGATCTGCTCGGTGACCCCGACCTCGACCAGCTCGCCCATGTAGAAGAACGCGGTCTGGTCCGAGACACGCGCCGCCTGCTGCATGTTGTGGGTCACGATCACGATGGTGTAGCGCGCCTTCAGCTCGTGGATGAGGTCCTCGATCTTGGCCGTGGCGATGGGGTCGAGGGCGCTGGCCGGCTCGTCCATGAGGAGCACCTCGGGCTCCACCGCCAGCGCGCGGGCGATGCAGAGCCGCTGCTGCTGCCCTCCGGAGAGCCCGAGCGCGCTCTCCTGGAGCCGGTCCTTCACCTCTTCCCAGAGCGCGGCGGAGACGAGCGAGCGCTCCACCCGCTCGGCCAGCTCGGCCCGATCGCGCGTGCCTCCGACGCGGAGGCCGTAGGCGACGTTCTCGAAGATCGACTTAGGGAACGGGTTCGACTTCTGGAAGACCATGCCCACGCGCCGCCGCAGCTCCACGGCGTCGAACCGGCCGGCGTTGACCTGCTCGCCGTCGAGGAGCACCTCGCCCTCGGTCTCCGCCGACGGGATGAGCTCGTTCATCCGGTTGAGCGCCCGCAGGAAGGTCGACTTTCCGCAGCCGGAGGGTCCGATGAACGCGGTCACCTGGTTCCCCGGGAGGCGGAGCGAGACGTCCTTGACGGCGGACTTGCCGCCGTAGCTGACGACCAGGTGCCGCGTCTCCATCTTCGGATCGGCGGCGACCGCGCCGATCGCGCTCGGGTCGGGGCGCATGGGGTCAGCTCGCCGAGGCGGCGCGACCGCGGGTGCGAGAGCGGATGACAAGGGCCACCCCGTTGAGGGCGAAGGTGAGGACGAGCAGCACCAGCACGGTCGCGTAGAGGATGGGCCGCGTCGCCTCCACGTCGGGCGACTGCGTCGCGAGCACGTAGGTGTGGTAGCCGAGGTGCATGAACTGCGACCAGGGCGTGCGCGGCAGATCGGGGAGGAAGTAGGCGACGCCGGTGAAGAGGATGGGCGCCACCTCGCCCGCGCCGCGCGCCACCGCCAGGATGGCGCCGGTGAGGATGCCTGGCAGGGCGCCGGGGAGGACCACCCGCGCCACCGTCTGCGAGCGGGTCGCGCCCAGGGCGAGGCTCGCGTCGCGCAGGTCGCGCGGCACGGCGCGGAGCGCCTCCTCGGTCGAGACGATCACCACGGGGAGCGTGAGCACCGCCAGGGTGAGCGCGGCCCAGATCAGCGCCGGCTGCCCGAACCTCAGCTCGCCGCCGTTCAGCGCGCGGTCCATCGCGCGGCCGACGAACTGGATGAAGAACCCGAGGCCGAAGAGCCCGAAGACGATCGACGGCACGCCCGCCAGGTTCGTCACGGCGGCGCGCACCAGCCCCGCCAGCCGCGAGGCCGGCGGCGCGTACTCGTGCAGGTAGACGGCGGTGAGGACGCCCACCGGCAGCACCGCGACGGTCATGAGCAGGGTCATGAGGGCGGTGCCGTAGATGGCCGGGAAGATGCCGCCCTCGGTCATGCCCTCGCGCGGCGCCGAGACGAGGAACTCCCAGGAGAGCCGCGCCCAGCCGCCGCGCCCCACGTCCCAGAGGATGACGGCGAGCAGACCGATCGCCAGCGCCGCCGCGGCGCCCGTGGCCGCGGTGAGTCCACCCCCGACCAGCCGGCGCGACCGGACGCTCACGCCGCCGCCCCCGACATCTTGCGCACCAGGCGCCGCATGAACGCGGCCGCCACGCCGTTCAGCACGAAGGTGAACAGGAACAGCTCGACGCCGATGAAGAAGAGCACCGCGTAGTGGGCGCCGCCGAAGACCACCTCTCCCATCTCGGCGGCGATGGTGGCGGAGAGCGTGCGCACCGAGTCGCCGAAGGTCCAGGAGGTGATGGCGGCGTTTCCGGAGGCCATGAGGACGATCATGGTCTCGCCGATGCAGCGGCCGAAGCCGAGCACCACGGCGGCGAGCACCCCGGGCGCGGCGGCCGGGAGGACCACCTTGAACGCCGTCTCCCACCTCGTCGCCCCGAGCGCCAGCGAGGCCTCGCGGTAGCTGCGCGGCACCGCGGTGAGGGCGTCTTCGCTCACGGTGAAGACGACCGGGACCACCGCCAGCGCCATCGCCACGCCCGCGACCACGGCGTTGAGCCGGGACGAGAACCCGAACGCCGACTGGAGCCAGGTGGCGAGCACCATCAGGCCGAAGAAGCCGAGGACCACCGACGGGATCCCCGCGAGCATCTCGATCCCGGGCTTGAGCAGCTCGCGCAGGCGCCGCGGGGCGAACTCCGAGGTGAAGAGCGCCGCGGCGATGCCGACCGGCACCGCCAGCGCCAGCGCCACCGCCGTCACCTTGAGGGTGCCGACGAAGAGCGGGATCATCGACAGCTTCGGGACGGCGCTCACCGGCTGCCACAGGAACGCGGCCGGCCGGCCCTCCCGGACGACCTGGGGCAGGAACATCCGGGAGAAGCTCGCCTCGGCGTGCACCGAAGGATCCGTGAGGATGGGGAGCGCCTCCCGCCCCACGAAGACGAAGATGAGGGCCACCGCGGCGATGCCGGTGAGGGCGACGAGCGTGACGACTCCCTCGATCGCGGCTTCCCGCATCTGGCGTCGCCGGATCGCGGATTCCGGACTCACCGCGCCCGCGGCCGGGCGCACCAGGGCGTCTGGCACGCGGGACGATCTAGGCGCCGGCCGTGGCGCGAGCATGGCGAGTCCGTGACGGATGCGTGACGGCGGGGCTTCTCTAGCGGAGCGGGAAGTAGCCGACCTGCGTCACGATGGCCTGCCCCTCGGGGGAGAGGCAGAAGTCGATGAACGCCTTCACATCGCCGGCGGGCTTCTGCCGGGTGTACATGAACAGGTTGCGGGCGAGCGGGTACTTGCCCGACTGCACGTTCTCCTTGGTGGGCGAGAAGGCCTCCTCGCCGGCGCGGTGGGAGACCTTCAGCTCCTTCACGCCCTTCGCGTAGGCCGCGCCGCCGTAGCCGATCCCGTTCGGCTCCTTGGCGACCGCGTTCACCACGGCGGCGGTGCCGGGCAGCGTCTGCGCGCGCGCGGAGTAGTCCTGGTTCTTCAGCACCTCCTCCTTCACGAACACGTAGGTCCCCGACGAGTTCTCGCGCGAGTAGAGGACCACCGGCGCGTCCTTCCCTCCCACCGCCTTCCAGCGCTCGACGTCGCCGAGGTACAGGTCGCGGAGCTGCTCGACCGTGAGCTGGTTCAGGGGGTTCGCGTCGTTCACGTAGAACGCGACGCCGTCCTTCGCGACCGCCGTCTCCACCCCGGTCTCGCCCGACACCTGCTTCAGCTTCTGCTTCTCCTCCTCCTTCATGGGCCGCGAGGCGTCGGCGATGTCGGTGGTGCCGTTGAGGAGCGCGGCGATCCCGGTGCCGGAGCCGCCGCCGGTGACCTGGATCTTGGCGCCCGGGTGCGCCTTCATGTACGCCTCCGCCCAGCGCTGGACGAGGATCACCATGGTGTCGGACCCCTTCACGGTGACGGTGCCGGCCCGAGCCAGCGTGGGCGAGAGGGCGAGCGCCGCGGCTGCGGCGAGCGACGAGATGCGGGTCATGTGGGTTTCTCCTCCTCGAGGCGCTCGCGGATCGCGGGAGCGGCGGCGCCGCACCCGGCCCGAGGGCGACCGGTATGGGGAATCGACCGGCAAGGTGCCGCCGTGCCGTGACGCCGGCGCGGCAGCGGCGTGACGATTGGGTGTCAGCTCCCCGGCTCGGCCGCCGCGACCGCGGCGCGCTCGGGCCCGCCCCACCCGGCTCGCTCGGCCAGCGCGAGGGCGGCTGCCGCCACCATCGCCCCGAGGACCCAGCCGCCGAGCACGTCGAGCGCCCAGTGAGCGCCGACGTACACACGGGACACGCCGCCGAGCGCGCCCAGGACCGCGAGCGGCCAGGCGCGCCGCAACCCGCGGGCCCGCGCCGCGGCCGTCGCGAGCGCAGCCGCGGCGCTCGAGTGGCCGCTCGGGAACGACAGCTGCCGGAGCGGGCTCGCGAGGACGCGAACCGCATGCGGACCGAGCACCGCCAGGGGCCGGGGCAGGTGCGCCAGGTGCTTGAGCGCCTGAACCGCCACGCCATCGGCCAGCAGCACCAGCGCCAGCGACGTCGCCAGGTGGGCGCGGCGGACGCCGTCGCGCCGCTCGACGAGAGCCGCCCAGACGACCGCCACGAGGAGCAGCACCCACCCGTCGCACAGGGCGGTGAGGGCGAGCATCGGCGCATCGAGCCACCGCACCACGAGGGCGTGCTGGATGGCGAGGAAGGGATCGTGTGCGTAGACGGGCGGCAGAGCGCGGTCCGCTCCGAGGAGCGGGCGAACGCTCCCCCACTC
Source organism: Anaeromyxobacteraceae bacterium (assembly GCA_035519395.1). Classification (GTDB taxonomy): domain Bacteria; phylum Myxococcota; class Myxococcia; order Myxococcales; family Anaeromyxobacteraceae; genus Anaeromyxobacter. The sequence goes on from DATIWK010000174.1 coordinate 6,647, forward strand.
TTTGAAGACATGACCGCGGCGACGGCCGGCGATTCCACCATTTCCGCATGGCCACCCAAGAGGACGCGCGCGCCGGGCCGGCGGCACGGCTCGGCCACCCCGGAGGGGGCGCGCCAGCCTTGCGCTGCATCACTCGAGCGGCAGCCGGATCCAGAACCGCGTGCCCGCGGCGCCGCTCTCGACGCCGACCTCGCCGTCCATGCCCTGGGCGAGGTGCTTCACGATGGCGAGGCCGAGGCCCGTCCCGCCCGCCTCGCGCGCCCGTCCGGGGTCGACGCGGTAGAACCGCTCGAAGATCCGCTCGAGGTGGCGCCGCTCGATGCCGGGGCCGGTGTCGGTGACCGAGATCTCGGCGTGCCCGCCGGGGCCCTCTGCCCGGATGACCACCGAGCCCGCCGGCGTGTACTTGACCGCGTTGTCCACGAGGTTCACGAGCACCTGCTCGAGCGCGCGCGCGTCCGCCCGGACGGTGAGCCCGTCCTCCACGTCGGCCTCCAGCGCGACGCCCTTGGCCCGCGCGGCGGCCGCGTGCAGCTCCAGCACCTGCCGCGCGAGCGGCGCGACCTCGACCGGGCCCAGCTCGAACCTCCACTGGCGCGACTCGAGCCGGGAGAGGTCGAGGAGATCGTCGGTGAGCCGGGCCAGCCGCTCGGCGTGCCGACCGACGATCTCCACGAACCCGCGGGCCGCGGCGCGGTCGTCCACCGCGCCGGCGAGGAGCGTCTCGGCCGCCGCGCGGATCGCGGAGATGGGGGTCCGCAGCTCGTGGCTCGCGTTGGCCACGAAGTCGCGGCGGGTTGCCTGCGCGCGCTTCTCGTCGGTCACGTCCCGGGCGAGGAGCAGCACCTCGCCGCGCAGGAGCGGCGCGAGGTGCACGAAGTGGACGCGCTTCGAGAGCACCACCTCGAGGCGGCGGGCCGTCCCCTCCAGCGCGCGCTTCACCGCCTCGGACAGCTCGGCGCTGCGCGTGGCCTCGAGGGGAGTGAGCCCCGCCGCCTTTCCTCCCGCCGCGAGCGCGTCGAAGGCGGTGTTGCAGGCGCGGACCCGGCCGTCCTTCGCCACCACCGCCGCCGCGTCCGGCATGGCGGCGAGCAGCTCCCGCTCGGCCGGTTCGCGGAAGACCTCCAGCCGGGCCAGCTCGCGCTCGGTGAGCAGCTCCGCCAGCTCGCGGACCTCGTGCGGCAGCTCGGCGCGCGGGCCACCCTCCAGCTCGATCCGCAGCGCCCGGACGGCGGCGGCGATGGCGCCGAGGCCCAGGACGCGCATCAACCCTCGCCGGCGTCTCGCGGATCGACCAGGCGGTAGCCCACCCCGCGGACGGTCTCGAGGAGGTCTCGGCCCGACCCGAGCTTCTCGCGGAGCCGCTTCACGTGCGTGTCCACGGTGCGGGTCTCCACCTCCGGCGACATGTCCCAGACGTCCTCGAGCAGCTGCTCGCGCGACTGGACGCGCCCGAGCCGCGTCATGAACGTGATGAGGAGCTTGAACTCGAGGGGCGTGAGCTGGATCTCCGCCGCGTCCACGAACGCCCGGTGGGACTCCACGTCCACGTGGATGGGACCGACCCGCGCCGGCGGCCGTTCCGCCTCCCGGCCGGATCCCGCCCGGCGCAGCACCGCCTTGAGCCGGAGCACCAGCTCGCGGACGCTGAAGGGCTTGGTGACGTAGTCGTCCGCGCCGATCTCGAACCCCACCACCCGGTCGACCTCCTCCCCCTTGGCGGTGAGCATGACGACCGGGACGTGACGGGTCCGCGGATCCCCCTTGAGCCGGCGGCACACCTCCGTACCGGGGATGTCCGGGAGCATGAGGTCGAGGACGATCAGGTCAGGGACTCGGCGCCGCACCGCCTGCAGCGCCTGCTCGCCGTTCGCGGCGCTCGCCGTCTCGAAGCCGGCGGCGCGCAGGTTGAACTCGACGACGGAGACGAGATCCTTCTCGTCGTCCACGATCAGGACCGAGGGCACGGGCGATACCTAACGCATCGGACGGTGACGGGCTCGTGTCCGCAAGGCGACGGGTGTGTGAATGCGGCATACCGCCCCACCCACCGGCGGGCTACCTGGCGCCATGCCCTCGCTGCCCCACCCGCGCTACCATGGCGATCCATGCGCCGCCGACTCCTCCCGGCCGTGATCCTCGCTGCGGGGTGCGCCGGCGCCCCTCCGCTTCCGCCCGTCGCGCCGGCGGGGCCGCACGGCGTCCTCCGCGCGGCGGAGCTCGCGCGGGTGAAGTGCCTCCTCGTCGTGCCGTTCGAGAACGCGTCCGACGCGCCGCTCGCCGCGGAGGCGGCCACGGGCGCGCTGCTCGGTGGCATCGATCCGGCCCGCGCCAGGGTCTTCCCCATCCCCGAGCTCCGCGGGCTCTTCCGGGACACCGCGCTCGAGCTCCCCGAGGGCATCCCCCCGAGCCTCGCCCTCGAGCTCGGGGAGCTGCTCGGTGCCGACGGCGCGCTCTACGGTGCCGTGGAGGGACGATCGCGCGGCCCGGAGGGCAGCGTGCTCGTCACGGTGCGGCTCACCATGGTCGGCGAGCGCGACCTCGCCTTCGCGACCACGGTCGACGCCAGGCCGGCGCTGGGCGAGAGCCTGGAGGGCGCGGTGAAGCGCGCCACGCTCGAGGCGGCGCGGCCGATGCTCGACCGCGTGGGGACGCCCGGCAGGAAGCCGTGCTTCGACAAGGACCGGACCGCGAAGCTGCGCGCGCTCGCCCTGAGCGACGCGAAGGGCGCGCGGGCCGCCCCGGCGTCACCGCCGCCCGCCGCCGTGGCCCGCGCCGCCGCTCCGCCTCCCTCTGCGCCGCCCGCGGCCGCCCGTCCCGCCGCGGCCGCCCTCAGCCCGCGGCAGTCCGAATGGGCGAAGAGGCTCACCGAGCGCGGCCGCATCCTCGTGGACGACGTCACGTTCGCCCCCCGCAGCGCCGAGATCGCACGCGACGCCGGGTTCGCGGACCTGGCCGGCGCCATCGCCGCAGCGGAGGTGAAGGTCCGGATCGAGGCGTTCGTGGACGCCACCAGCGATCCCGCCGGAGATGCGCGCCTGTCCATGTCGATGGCGCAGGCGGCCGAGAAGAGGCTCGTCGCGCTCGGCGTGGCGCGCGACAGGCTCTCGACCGCGGGGCGCGGCGGCGAGAACCCGGTTCTGCCGAACTTCACCGCCCGGGGCCGGGCGGCCAACCGGCGGATCGAGGTGGTCGGCGTCCGTTGACCGGGGCGATGAGCCCTCGGCCCGAAAGAGGCACCATCCCTGAGCGCACCAAACCCAGAACCCGCCCACGACGGCGCCGCGCGGCCGGGTGCACCGGAAGGACCGGGCGGGCTCTCCCACGCGGGCACCATCGCGATGGCGCTCGGCCTCACGCTCTGCGTGGGGGTCGGCGACGTGCTCACCGGGACGGAGGTCTCGTTCATCCTCCTCTACCTCGCGCCCATCGCCTTCGCGACCTGGTTCGTCTCGCTCGGCGGCGGCGTCCTCCTCACCATCGCGAGCGCCGCCGTCTCCGCGGCGGCCGACGTCATCGGCCGGATGCAGGAGGGGCGCGGCGTCATCGCGCCGGTGCTGGCCTGGAACGTCATCGTCCAGCTCGGGACCTTCATGGCGCTGGTCCTGCTCCTCGAGGCCCTCAAGTCCCGCCTCGAGGGGGAGCAGCTCCTCGCGCGCACCGATGCGCTCACGCAGGTCCCGAACCGCCGCGCCTTCATCGAGGCGGCGACGCTGGAGCTGGAGCGGGCGCGCCGGTCCGGCCGGTCCATCACCTTCGCCTTCGTCGACTGCGACGACTTCAAGTTCGTGAACGACGCGCTCGGGCACGCCCAGGGCGACGCGCTGCTGGTGGTCGTGGCGCAGACCCTCCGCAGCGCGACGCGCGCGGTGGACGCGGTGGCGCGCCTCGGCGGCGACGAGTTCGGGCTGCTCCTGCCCGAGACCGACGCCGAGGTGGCGCGGGTTCTGCTCTCGCGGGTCCGCGGGACGCTGGACGCGGCGATGGCGCGGAACGGCTGGAGCGTCGGGTTCAGCATCGGCGCCGCCACCTTCGCCCTGCCGCCGCGCTCGGTGGACGAGATGATGGCGCGCGCGGACGAGCTGATGTACGAGGCGAAGCGCACCGGGAAGGGGCAGATCCGGCTGGAGACGATCACGCCCGCCACCGCGGACGTCGTCCCCCCCGCGCCGCGGGGCGAGAGGGCGAGCACGGCCTAGATGCGGTTCTTCGCCACCTGCGCCAAGGGGACCGAGGGTGCGCTGCGGCGGGAGCTCGCGCCGCTCCGGCTCCACGCCCTGCGCGGCGAGCGCGGCGGGGTGGCCTTCGAGGGCCCGCTGGAGGCGGGGATGCGCGCCTGCCTCCACGCGCGGGTGGCCATGCGCGTCCTGCTCGAGCTGGCGCGGTTCCCCGCCGGCTCGCGCGAGGCGCTCTACGAGGGCGCGCGGGCGGTCGACTGGAACCCCTGGCTCACCGCGCGGACCACGCTCGCGGTGGAGGCGACGGTGTCGTCGTCCGCCATCACCCACAGCGGCTACGCCGCGCTGGTGGTGAAGGACGCGGCCGTCGACGCGCTCCGCGCCAGCCACGGCGAGCGGCCCGACGTCGACCCGAAGGATCCGGACGTGCGCATCGTGCTGCACCTGGCGCGCGACCAGGCGGCGCTGTCGCTCGATCTCGCCGGCGAGCCGCTGCACCGCCGCGGCTGGCGCGCCGTGACCACGGCGGCCCCGCTCAAGGAGACGCTGGCGGCGGCGGTGCTCGCCCTGGGCCACGTCGATCCGGCGCTCCCGTTCGTCGATCCCATGGCCGGGTCCGGGACGCTCGCCATCGAGCACGCCCTGGCGGCGCGCCACATCGCGCCCGGGCTGGGCCGCGCCTTCGGCTTCCAGCGCTGGCCGGCCTACCGCGGTGGGCCGCAGTCCGCCTGGGACCGGATGAAGGCGGAGGCGCGCGCCGCGGTCCTGCCGCGGGCCCCGGCGCCGATCCTGGCCCGGGACCTCCACCCCAGGGCCGTCGAGGCGGCGCGACGCAACGCGGCGGCGGCGGGCGTGGGCGAGGACGTCGCGGTGGAGCAGGGCGACGCGCGCGAGCTCCACCCCATCGCCGCGGAGGGGACGCTGGTCGCGAACCCGCCGTACGGCGAGCGGCTGATGGGGGGCCGCGCCGGCGAGGCCGGGGAAGAGACGCCCCGCGCCGACGCCGTCCAGCGGCGGAAGCTCGCCGGCTTCTACCGGGGCCTCGGCGAGATGCTCCGCCGGCACCGCGGGTGGAGCGCGGTGATCCTGTCCGGGAACCCCGCCCTGGAGCGGGCCGTCGGGCTCCGCCCCGAGTTCGACCACCGGCTCTGGAACGGCCCGCTCGAGACGCACCTGCTCCGCTACCGGATCCCGTAGCCGGAGCGAAGGGCGAGGCGGAGGAGCCTCGCCCGGAGCGACCAGGGGTCCGGGGGGCGGAACGCCCCCCGGCAAGATCGCTGCGAAGGGCGAGGCGGAGGAGCCTCGCCCCCCTCCAGCCCAGAGGTCGTGGAGAGTCCGAGGGCAAGCCGGAGCGACACGGGGGTCCGGAGGGCGGAACGTCCGCCGGTATGAACGATCCAGGAATTGCGCCGCGGCGCCGCGGGCGCCTACCCTGCGCGCGTGCGCGCCCTTCTCCTCGCCGCGGTCCTCCGGGCAGCCCCCGCCGCCTCGGTCCCGCCGGACCCCGTCGAGGAGAGACGCGAGGCCGTCGCCCGCGAGATGCTGGGGCTGGGGTCGGAGATCCGCCGCGCGCTGGAGGCCGCGGACCCGGCGGCCCTCGTGGCGCGCATCCCGCCGGAAGGGCTGCGCTGCGCGGGGCGGATCGTCCTCCGTCGCGACGTGGCGCAGGCGCTGGCCGACCGCGGCACCTGGCTGCACGGCGCCCTCTTCGGCGGCCCTGGGTACGCGCCGGCGGCGGGGGCCGCGCCCTCCGTCCGCGACTTCCTCCTCCGCGCGGGCCGCGACGTGGAGGTCGAGATCGGGTTCGTGGCCGACCGGCGCGCGGCACCCGTGGGACGGCCCTGCTTCCAGTTCCGACCTGCCCGCGGACGTCCCGCGCCGGGCGGTGCGCCGCCCGACATCTCCTTCTGCTTCGAGCGACGCGGAGCGGCGTGGCTCTTCACCGAGAGCCTGTTTCCGTGCGGCTGACCCGACGTCACCGCACCTTCACCCCCAGGGAGAGCCCCTCCGCCGTGGGGAGGAGGGTGGCGCGGAAGCGCCCGCCGCCCGCGAGCCGACCGCTGAACGAGCGGAGCGGCTCCATCGAAGGCGCGTCGTCGCCGCGCCAGCCGCGGTCGTGGACGTGACCGAAGCCGAAGGTGTTGTCGGCCAGGACGAGGCCCCCGAGCCGCAGATTCGCCTCCGCCCAGGCGAGGTAGCGCGGGTAGCCGCCCTTGTCGGCGTCCACGAAGACGAGGTCGAAGGGCCCGTCGCCCTCCACCTCGGCGAGCCGCTCCAGCGCGGGGCCCACGTGGATCCGGACGCGGTCGGCCAGGCCCGCCCGCTCGAAGGACACCCGCGCGAAGGCCGCGCGGGCCGGATCGATCTCGAAGGTGTGCAGCACCCCGCCGTCCATGCCCCGCAGCAGGCAGACGCCGCTGTAGCCGCCCAGGGTCCCGATCTCGACGGCGCGGCGCGCGCCGCACGCCCGGGCGAGGACCTCGAGGTGGAGGCCGTCCATGGCGCCCACCTGGATGGGCGGGAGGCCCTCCGCCGCGCTGCGCTCCCGGATCTCGCGGAGCACGGCGTCCTCCGGCGCGTACACCTCCTGCGCCCAGGCGGCGAGCGCGGCGTCGCCCTGACCGAAGCCCTTCACCGGTGGAGAACCCATGGCGCTAACCTCCCGGGGCCCGCTCCAGCCGCGCGCGCGCCTCGCTCGACCACCGGGCCGGGCGCACCCCCTCGGGCAGCTCCCCGGCGAAACGCACCGCGTCCTCGAGCGCGGCCCGCGCCTCCGCGCGGCGGCCGAGGGCGTCGAGCGCGTCCGCCTCCAGCACCCGGATCCTCACCCGGCGCGGCCCCTCCGCATTCTCGAGGGCGCGGCGTGCGGCGGCGAGCGCCTCGGCGGGACGCCCGAGCTCGAGGTAGAGGCGCGCCAGGTTCTGGGCGGGGACGAAGTCGCCGGGCAGCTCCCGCTCCGAGAGGAGGAGCGGCGCGAGCATCCGGTCCGGCGTCCCCGCCCGGATCGCGGCGTCGAGCCGCTGCCCGTCGAGCGCGGCGCGGGCCGCCGGGGTCCGGGCCCGCGCCGCCTCCCCGTCGAGGAAGGCGAGCCAGCGGCGCGCGTCCGCGAGCGCCCCCCTGGCGTCGCCGAGCGCCTCCCGTGCCTCGGACAGCTCCGACCACAGCCATGACCGATCGTCGGCGAGGACCTCGCGCGCGCCCGCCGCCGCCCGCGCCGGGGGCTCGAGCACCCGGAGCGCCGCGTCCCGCGCTGCTGCGTCGCCGATGCCGAGCGCGCAGGCGAGCCCCTGCGCCGCCAGCCGCGCGCGGCGCCCCGCCGCCAGCACCTGCGGCAGGACCTTCCCCGCCGCCGCCGCACAGGCCGCGTCGTCGCCGGCACCCGCGAGCACCTGGACGAGCGACTCCGCCGTCCGGTCGCGCTCGCGCCACGAGGCTCCGGCCCCGGCGAGCGCCTCGCGGTACGCGGCGGCCGCGTCGGCCGGGCGCCGCTCGGCGGCGAGGCGGTCGCCGCGCGCCAGCGCTGCGTCCGGCCCGCGCGCCGCCCCGCCCAACCCCGGCGAGGACGCGGCCCGCATCTCCCGCTCCCCGTCGAGGGCCAGCCGCTCGATCTGCTCCGCCGTCGCCGTACCGGTCCAGCGGAGCACGGCCGCCTCGCGGCGCGGATCGACCACGAGCAGCGTCGGGTAGGAGTCGATCGGGAACGCGCGCAGGAACGGGGCGTTCGCGGGCTTCTCCGTGTCGATGTCCAGCCAGACGAACCGCCCGGCGAGCCGCGCGAGCCTGGCGTCGGGGAGGACGTAGGCCCGCATGTAGCGGCAGCTCGGTCACCAGGGCGCCCAGGCGTCCACCACGATCGGCACGTCGCGCGCCCTCGCCAGGGCCAGCGCCCGCGGCCAGTCGTCCCGGACGCTGGTCGGCTCCTCGCGGCGGGCAGCGGCGAAGGCGGCGGTGCCGGCGAGCAGCAGCAGGGTGGCAGCGGCGCGCATGTCGCCCAGATAGCGGATCGGCGCCCGCCGCGCTAGCGCGAGCGGAGGGCGTCGCTCAGCTCGGCGAACCGCTCCTCGGAGAGGTAGATCTCCAGCGCTCCCTCGGGGAGCTCCAGCCGCGCCGGCCGGCGGAAGCCCGGTCGCGACGGCTCGCGCGCCACGAGGCTGGAGACGTCCCTGGACGGGACGTACACCATCGCGCGCCCCGCCCGCCGGGCGGCCTCCAGCTCCGCGGCCGACAGCGGCTGGGGGTCGAGCGCGCGGCGGCGCGCGGGGAGGGTGATCCAGTAGACCGCCTGCGCCGCCACGGCGATCCAGAACACCAGCATCGTCCTCCACAGGAAGAGGTTCGCGAGGACGAGCACGACGCTGCCCACGAGGAGGCCCATGGCAATGCGGTGCATCCACTCCTCGCGCGCCGGGGTGCGGAGCACGACGACCTCGTCCGCCGAGACGTAGAGCTGCCCGCGCCCCGAGCCGCCGGTCACGGGCTTTCCCTGGGCGTTGACGAGCATCGCGAGCACGGCGCCGAGCGCCTTCGGATCTGACATCGGTCCTCCCGTGGAGAGGGGGGAGCTTACACCGGTGGGGGGTCGGCGCGGGCGCGCGACGGCCGTCCGCAGAGGAGGGCGTTCGCGAGGAAGCCCATGGCCACCGCTGCCCCGCAGGTGGCCACCACCCCTGGCCAGCCGGACGCCTGCCAGGCGAGGCCGGGCACGGTCGACCCGAGCGTCCCGCCCACGTAGTAGAAGGTGAGGTAGAGCGCGTTGGCGCCCCCCTTCGCCTCGCGGGCCTTGGTGTTCACGAAGGCGGGCGCCACCGCCTGCGCCGTGAAGGTGCCGAGCACCAGCACGACGAGCCCCGCCACCACGAGCCCGAGCGGCCGCGCCAGCGCGAGCGCCATCCCGATCGCCGCGACCACCAGGCCGGTCCCGATGAGGCGCCGCGGCGGGACGCGCGCCGACAGGCTCCCCGCGATCGGCGAGACGACGACGCCGGCGGCGTAGACCAGGAACACGCTCGACACCAGGCCGGTCGAGAGCCCGTACGGCGGTCCCGACAGGTGATACGGCAGGTAGGTGAAGATCCCGATCCAGCCGAAGAACAGCGACATCCCGACGAGGAACGCGCCCACCAGCGGTGGATCGGCGAGGTGGCGGAGCATGCCGCGGTAGGCGGCGCCCCATCCGCGCCGCTCGGGCGGGGCCGACTCCGGGAGGCCGCGGGCCATCGCCAGCGCCGCGGCGGCGGTGACGGCGGCGAAGGCGCCGAACGCCGCGCGCCACCCGACCTGCGCCGCGATCCAGCCGCCCAGGACGCGCCCGGTGAGCCCGCCCACCACGCTCGCGCCGATGACCCCGCCCACCGCCGCGGCGAGATCGCGCCCGCGCCACCGGTCCCCGGCGTACGCCACCGCCACCGCCGTCATCCCGGGCACGAGCGCGCCCTGCACCGAGCGCAGCGCGACCAGCGCGCCGAGCGAAGGCGCGAAGGCGCAGGCGAGCGTCGCGGCGGAGCGGAGCGCGGTCGCGCCGATCATCACCCGCCGGCGTCCCAGGGCGTCCGACAGCGGGCCGTAGAAGCTCGACGCCACCGCGATGGCGAGCACGACCGACGACACCGTGAGGCTGGCGCGCGCCGGCGACGCGCCGAACTCGCGCGAGAGCAGCGGCAGCACCGGCTGCGTGATGTACATGTCCGCGTAGGCGGAGACGGTCCCGAGGTAGAGCGCCAGGGTCCCGCGCCGCCCCGCCTCGCGCCCCGGGGCCTCGCCGTGCATGCCCCGCGGAACTTAGCGCGGGCGGCGCGCGCGTGGCGAGAGGGCGAACGAGGACCGCTCCGCCGTGACGGGGAGGGGGACCTCACCCCGCGATCGATCGCGGCGCCCCTCCGCGCGCCTCGGGCGCGGGGGAGGCCTCCGGCCGCCTCTCCCGCTTCTTGAAGGTGATCGACATGGAGAAGCGCGCCACCGGCTCGTCGCCGCGCGTCTCGGGCACGGTGGCGACGACCTCGATCGGCACCGTGACGCGCTCGCCGGTCTCCTCGGCCTTCCTCACCGCGGCGACGATGTCGCGCACCTGGCGCTGCCGGAACAGGACGTCCCCGTCGGCGCGCTTCAGGAACTCGGCCTTCATCTCCGAGAAGAGCAGCTCGATCCGCCGGTACGGTCCGGCCATGATCAGCTTCGCGGCCGGGAGCCCGGTGACGAGGTCCGCGCCCGCGACGAGCGCGCCGATGTACATGACGCCCACGTGGTTCCTGGTCCGCCAGCAGAGCGGGACCCGGAGCACGGCCTCGTCGTCGTCCAGCCGCTCGACGGTGGGACCGACGAAGAGCACCAGCGGGATCTTGGTGAGGCCGAGCAGCCGGAGGAGCGCCGTTTCCTTGAGGAGCATGGCGGATGGTAGGCGCGACGCGGTGCGGCGGGGCAGTCCGGTCGCGATCCCTTGCGGGGCGACGGCGCGCCGCAGGAGAGGCGCGGCCTCCGCCGGGCTCCCGGCGCGGGATGCCATCACCGCGGCGCCCTCCCTCCCGGGACGCTACATCGAGGGGCGTGACCGTGCCGTTCCACCCCGTCGTGCAGCGCTGGTTCGAGGACCGCTTCGGCGAGCCGACCGAGCCGCAGGCCCTCGCCTGGCCGGAGATCTCCGCGCGCCGCGACGTCCTGGTCTCCTCGCCGACCGGCTCCGGGAAGACGCTCGCCGCGTTCCTGTCCGCCATCGACGGCCTGCTGCGCGACGGGCTCGCCGGCCCGCTGCCCGACGAGACGCGCGTCCTCTACGTGTCGCCGCTGCGCGCGCTCGCGAACGACGTGGAGAAGAACCTGAGATCCCCGCTCGCCGAGCTGGTGGCGGCCGCGCGGGAGGAGGGGCTCGAGCTGCCCGAGATCCGGGTGGCGCTCCGCACCGGCGACACGACCGCCTCCCGCCGGCAGGCGCTGGTGCGGCGGCCGCCGCATCTCCTGGTCACGACGCCCGAGTCGCTCTACCTGCTCCTCACCAGCGAGCGGGGGCGGGCCCGGCTCGCCAGCGTCGAGACCGTCATCGTGGACGAGATCCACGCCGTGGCCCGCGACAAGCGCGGGGCGCACCTCGCCCTGTCGCTGGAGCGGCTCGAGGCGCTGGCGCGCCGCCGACCGCAGCGCATCGGCCTCTCCGCCACGCAGAACCCGGTGGAGGAGATCGCGCGCTTCCTGGTGGGCGCGGAGCGGGTGGACCGCAGCGGCCGGCCGCGCTGCGCCGTCGTCGAGGTGGGCCGCCGCCGTGCGCTCGACCTGGCGGTGGAGATCCCGCGCGACGAGCTGTCGTCGGTGGCGTCGAACGACCTCTGGCGCGAGACCTACGACCGCGTCGCCGAGCTGGTCCGCGCGCACCGCGCCACCCTCGTCTTCGTGAACACGCGGCGGCTCGCCGAGCGGGCGGCGCACGCCCTCGCCGAGCGGCTCGGGGAGGGCGCGGTGGCCGCGCACCACGGCAGCCTCTCGCGGGCTCGCCGGCTCCGGGCGGAGGAGCGCCTCAAGAGCGGCGAGCTGAAGGCGGTGGTGGCGACGGCCTCGCTGGAGCTGGGGATCGACGTGGGCGAGGTGGAGCTGGTGGTCCAGCTCGGCTCGCCCGGCGCGCTCGCGACCGGGCTCCAGCGGGTCGGCCGCGCCGGCCACTTCAAGGGGGGCGTGCCGCGGGGGCGGCTCTTCCCCATGAGCCGCGACGAGCTGGTGGAGTGCGCCGCCCTGGTGCGGGGCCTGCGGCGGGGGCGGCTGGAGCGGACGCGGGCGCCGCACCACCCGCTCGACGTGCTCGCCCAGCAGATCGTGGCCGAGGCGGCGAGCGGCCCCATGCACCTCGACAACCTCTTCGCGCTGGTCCGGCGCGCCTGGCCCTACCACGACCTGCCGCGCCCCGAGTTCGACGCCGTCGTGGACATGCTGGCCGACGGCATCGCCACCACGCCGGGCCGCACCACCGCGCTCCTCCACCGCGACGCGATCAACGGGCGGGTGCGAGGTCGCCGCGGCGCGCGGATCGCCGCCCTCACCGGCGCGGGCGCCATCCCGGACACCTCCCAGTACGCGGTGGTGGCCGAGCCGGAGGGGCTCCAGGTCGGCCAGGTGGACGAGGACTTCGCGGTGGAGAGCCTGGCCGGCGACGTGTTCCTGCTGGGCAACACCTCCTGGCGGATCCGGCGGATCGAGCCCGGGATCGTGCGCGTGGAGGACGCGCAGGGTGCGGCGCCGGGCGTGCCGTTCTGGAACGCCGAGGCACCCGGCCGCAGCCACGAGCTGTCGGAGGAGGTCTCCGAGCTGCGCGAGGAGATCGAGCGGCGGCTCGCCGACCCCGCCGGCGCGGCGCGCTGGGTGTCGGAGGAGTGCGGGGTGCCGGAGCCGGGCGCCCGCCAGGCGGTGGACTACCTCGCCGCGAGCCGCGCGGCGCTCGGGGCGGTCCCCAGCCAGCGCACGCTCGTCGCGGAGCGGTTCTTCGACGAGGCGGGCGGGATGCAGCTCGTCATCCACGCGCCGTTCGGCGCCCGCACCAACCGTGCCTACGGCCTCGCGCTCCGCAAGCGCTTCTGCCGCACCTTCGACTTCGAGCTGCAGGCCGCCGCCACCGACGAGGGCATCCTTCTCTCGCTCGGGCCACAGCACTCGTTCCCGCTGGAGTCGATCTTCGAGTACCTCTCCGAGTCCACGGTGGACGAGGTGCTGGAGCAGGCGGTGCTGCAGGCCCCCATGTTCCAGGTCCGGTGGCGCTGGAACGCGACGCGCGCGCTCGCCATCCCTCGCATGATCCGGGGGAAGCGGACGCCGCCGCAGATCGCGAGGATGCGCGCCGAGGACCTGCTCGCGGCGGTGTTCCCGCAGCAGGTCGCGTGCCAGGACAACGCGGCCGGCGGGCCCATCGAGGTGCCGTCCCACCCGCTCGTCATCGAGACGATGCGCGACTGCCTGTTCGAGGCGATGGACCTCACCGCGCTCCGCGGCCTGGTGGCGCGAATCGCCCATGGAGAGGTGCGGCTCGTCGCGGTGGACACCGCCGAGCCGTCCCCGCTCTCCCATGAGATCCTCGGCGCCCGGCCCTACGCCTACCTCGACGACGCGCCGCTGGAGGAGCGGCGGGCCCGGGCGGTGGCCATGCGCCGCGCCCTGCCACCTGCCGAGGCCGCCGGGCTGGGCGCGCTCGATCCCGCCGCCATCTCGGAGGTCGAGGCGCAGATCTTCCCTCCCGTCCGCGATCCCGACGAGCTGCACGACGCGCTCCTCGATCTCGGGATCCTCGGCGCGTCCGAGGGAGAGCGTCACCGGACCCACCTCGAGGCGCTCGTGGCGGCGGGGCGCGCGGCGCGGCTGCGGAGCGGCGGGGGGGAGTGGTGGGTCGCGGCGGAGCGCGTCGGGCTCGCGCGGGCGGTGGCGCCACACCTGGCGCCTTCGATCGCGCCCTCGACCGCGACCGCGACCCCGACCGCGACCCCGACCGCGACCACGACCGCGACCACGACCTCGACCGCCGTCCCGACCCAGACCTCCACCCTCGACCCCGACCTCCAGCCCCTCCCCTCCGAGCGCGTCCCCGCGGACCCCGACGCGGCCACGCTGGCGGTGGTCCGCGGCTGGATCCCGCGGCTCGGTCCCACCACCGCGGCGCGCCTTGCCGACCGCATCGGCCTGTCGCCGGGCCCGACCGCCGCCGCCCTGGCCCGGCTCGAATCGGAGGGCCTGGTCTTGCGAGGCCAGTTCCTCGCCGACGCACCCTTCTCACGCGACGCACCGCACTGGTGCGAGCGGAGCGTGCTCGCCCGCATCCACCGGCTCACGCTCGGCCGGCTCCGCAAGGAGATCGAGCCGGTGACCGCGGCCGACTTCCTCCGCTTCCTGGCGCGGTGGCAGCACGTCGCGCCGGGGACGCGCCTCCACGGGGCGCGCGGCCTCGCCGAGGTGCTCGGGCAGCTTCAGGGCTTCCACGCCGCGGCGGGCGCCTGGGAGCGCGAGATCCTCCCCGCGCGCCTGGCGGGGTACGAGCTCGACCACCTCGACCAGCTCTGCCTGTCGGGCGAGGTCGCCTGGGGACGCCTCGCCGTGGCGGCGCAGCCGGACGCGGATCCGCGGCGGCGCAACGCGCCCACGCGGAACGCGCCGGTGACGCTGGCGCTCCGCGACGACCTGCCCTGGCTCCTGAGGGCCGTCGCCGGCCAACCCCCGCCGCTCGGCGCCTCGGCGCGCGCGCTGGTGGACGTGCTCGCCGGGCGGGGTGCGTCGTTCCTGTCCGAGCTTTCCGCCGCCACGGGCCGGCTGCCCGGCGAGGTGGAGGCGGCCCTGTGGGAGCTGGTGTCGGCCGGCGTCGTCACCTGCGACGGGTTCGGCGGACTGCGGGCGCTGATCGACCCGCCGGCGCGTGGGCGCGTGGTGCGGCGGCCGGGGTTCGCCGGCGGCCGCTGGTCGCTGCTGCGCCCCGCGCCTGCCGCGGACGCCCCCACCTCCGTCGGCGACGGAGACCTCGAGAAGCTCGCGCTCCAGTACCTCCGCCGCTACGGCGTGGTCTTCCGCGATCTCCTCGCCCGGGAGAGCGCGCCGCCGCCCTGGCGCGACCTCCTGCGCGCGTACCGGGCCATGGAGGCGCGCGGCGCCATCCGCGGCGGACGCTTCGTGACGGGCTTCACCGGGGAGCAGTTCGCGCAGCCCGAGGCGGTGGACGCCCTCCGGGCAGCACGGCGCGCGCCGCGCGAGGCCGGGGAGCGCGTGGAGCTCTCGGCCGCCGACCCGCTCAACCTGGTGGGGATCGTGACACCGGGCGCGCGCGTGGCGGCCGTGCTCGGGAACCGCATCGCGCTCGTGGACGGGGTGCCGGCAGAGGCGCCGGCGAGCGCGGCGAACGACCGCGCCCGTGCGCTGCCGCGCTAGTGGCCGGCGGAGCCGGAGACGTACTCCTCGGCGGGCTGCACGGTGTAGTTGGTGTGCTTCGACGGCTTCTTCTCGCGCACCGTCACCTGCGTGTCGGGCACCACCGAGTAGTGCGTCTTCGCAGCCGGCTTTTCCGTGGCGCACGCGGAGAGGAGCAGGCCGGAGACCACGGCGACGAGGGCTGTCCGCTTCATGGCCTTCCCTCCCAGCAAGTCGGTTGCCACCGGAACACCGCGCCGGACCGGCCTTTGGTGCGGTGCGCCGGGACCTCACGGGTTCCCAGGAACCTAGCACGGGATCCGTGGCTCCGCCCGTCCCCTGCCCCGGCGACTCCCACCTGGTCGCCGGTCGGAGCACCCGTGGTCACACCCGCGCCGTGACACGCACCGGGGGGAGGCGCCCCGGGGTCAGGGCGCCAGCGACCCCAGCGCGGACGCCGGCGGCGTGCGGTAGCCCCGCGCCACGGCGCGGAACCCGAACGCGCCGAGCAGCATCAGGATCGCGAAGAACCAGAAGTAGGCGGCGCCCTGGAAGGTGTTGAGCTTCGACACCGCGGCGGTGAGGAGGTTCCCGGCCGCCACCGTGACGAACCAGATCGACATGATGGTGCTCTTCATCGCGCGCGGCGCCTGCGTGTAGCTGAACTCGAGGCCGGTCACGCTCACCAGCACCTCGCCGCTGGTGAGGAAGAGGTACTGCACCGCCTGCCAGAGCGCGTGCGGCGCGTGGCCGGAGTCGATGAGCATCTGCACGACGGCGGCCGCCGCGAACGAGAGGAAGGTGAGGAACATCCCCGCCGTCATCTTCCGAAGCGGCGTGACCGCCACGCCGCGCCGCTCCAGCAGCGGGAAGACCACCCAGGTGAAGACGGGGATGAGGGCCATCACCATGAAGGGGTTGAGCGCGCTCAGCTGCGAGGGGGCCAGGCTGAGCCGCCCGACGCGCAGGTCCATCTGCTTCGCCTGGAGCACCCAGGACGAGCTGTGCTGGTCGAAGAGAGCCCAGAACACCGTCACCGCCGCGAACACGCCCATGATGCGGAAGACGGCCTTCGCACCCTCCACCGCGTCCTCCGGGTGCCGGTCGCGTGCCAGGTCGAGCCAGTGCTGGCCGTGGTGGCCGGTGCCGGCGCGGCGCAGGGCGCGACCGACCACGCGCAGGAACGAGTGCGGGTTCGGCCCCGACGGCGGCACGAACACGTAGTGGCGCCGCCCCGCCCAGAAGACCAGCAGGGAGATGGCCATCAGCACGCCCGGGACCGCGAACGCGACGCGGGGCCCGTACCACTGGAGCAGCTTGGGGATGAGCAGCGTGGACGTGGCCGAGCCGACGTTGATGATCCAGTAGAACCAGGCGTACATGCGCTCGACGAGGCGCTTCTGCTCGGCGCGGAACTGGTCTCCCACGAACGCCGACACGCACGGCTTGATGCCGCCGGCGCCGGCGGCGATGAGCCCGAGGCCGACGAAGAGCCCGGTGGGCGACTCCCACAGGGCCATGGTGGCGTGGCCGAGGACGTAGCCGAAGCTGACCCAGAAGATCGTCCGGTAGCGCCCCACGAACCGGTCCGCGATCCACCCGCCCACCAGCGGCGTGAGGTACGCCGCCATCACGAACAGGTGGAAGTACGCCTCGGCGTCGTGGCGGGCGAAGAGCAGGTGCTCCGCCATGTAGACGGTGAGGATCGAGCGCATCCCGTAGAACGAGAAGCGCTCGCAGCCCTCGTTGCCGATGATGAACTTCGCCTGGGGCGGATACCGGTCCGGCGGCGCGGCGGCGGGAGGCATCGCCGGCGACTCTGCCACAAAACATTCTTGCTGGGGGTGCGTGCCGCCCCCCCAGACCCCCTGGTCGCGCCGGTGCCGCTACCCGGCGGGCTCGCCCCGCGCGCCGGGGTACCACCACGCCACGGCGGCGAAGGCGACCGCGGCGACCAGCATGAGCGCCGCGAAGAACGCGAAGTAGGCGACGCCCTGGAACCGGTTCAGCCACGCGACCGCCGCGGTGAGCAGGCTCCCCGCCCAGATGGTCAGGAACCAGAGCGCCATCACCACGCTCTTGTACTGCGGGGGCGCCTCCGAGTAGGCGAACTCGAGCGCCGTCACGGACACGAGCACCTCGCCGACGGCGAGGAACAGGTACTGGGGGATCTGCCAGACGACGTGCGGCGCCCGCCCCGCGTCGAGCGCGCCCTGCACCAGCGCCGCCGCGACGAAGGAGAGCACCATGACGAACATGCCTGCGCTCATCTTGCGGAGCGCGGTCACGCGCACGCCTCGCCGCTCCAGCGCCGGGAAGACCCAGACCGCGAACACCGGGATGAGCGTCAGCACCAGCGCGGCGTCGAGGGTGCCCACGCTGCCGGCCGGGATCTCCACGCCCAGCACGACGCGCCGCAGCTTGTCGGCCTGCAGCGTCCAGGAGGATCCGTACTGGAAGAAGAGCGCCCAGAACGCGATCACCGGCGCGAACACCGCGGCGATCCGGCCCAGGACGGGCGCGGCCGGCGCGGGGCGGGCGGCGCCCTCGCCGGCAGGCGCGGCCGGAGGCGGCGGCCCCGGCGGCATCCGGACGTAGCGCCGGCGCCCCGCCCAGAAGACCCCCAGCGCCGCGGCCATGGCGATCCCCGGAACGCCGAAGGCGAGGCGCGCGCTGCCCCGCTCGAAGAGGAGCGGCACGGCGATGGTCGCAGCCGTCGAGCCGAGGTTGATCATCCAGTAGTAGAGGTCGTAGAGCTTCGCCACGAGCCGGTCTCGGCCCGGCGGGATCTGGTCGCCCGCGAACGCCGAGGCGCAGGGCTTCAGCCCGCCCGCGCCGGCCGCGATGAGGGTGAGCCCCACCAGCAGGCCGCGCCGGTCCTCCCAGGTCGCCAGGACCGCGTGGCCCGCGACGTAGCCGAGCGAGAGCCAGAGGATGGTGCGGTACCGGCCCCAGAGCCGGTCGGCGAGCACCGCGCCGGCGAGGGGCGTCAGGTACACGGCGGCGGTGAAGAGCTGGTACCCGGCGATGGCCTCGTTCTCCGCGAAGCCCAGGTGGCGCACCATGTGGAGCGTCAGGATCGACGCCATGCCGTAGTACGAGAACCGCTCGGCGGCCTCGTTCCAGGCGAGGAACCAGACGGCGGTCGGGAAGCGCTCCGCGGCGCGGGGAGCGGCGGCCGATCTGTCGGAGGCGCCGGGGCCGTCCATGCGGCGCGCCGCCCTACTCGCCGATGCGCCGGCTCGCCTCGGCGATGGCCGCCGAGAGCCCCGGGTAGTCGCGCACCACCGGGAACTGCGGGAACTCGGCGACGACGTTGGGCGGCGGCCGGAAGAGGATCCCGGCGTGCGCCTCGGAGAGCATGGCGGTGTCGTTGTAGGAATCGCCGGCGGCGATGACCTTGAAGGCGATGCCCCTGAGCGCCCGCACCGACGCGCGCTTCTGGTCCGGCATGCGCAGCCGGTACCCGGTCACCACGCCGGCCGCGTCGGTCTCGAGCCGGTGGCAGAAGAGCGTGGGCATCCCGAGCTGCGCCATGAGCGGCATGGCGAACTCGTAGTAGGTGTCGGAGAGGATCACCACCTGGAACCTGGTCCGCAGCGCATCGAGGAACTCGCGTGCGCCAGGCTCGGGCCCCATCTCGCGGATCACCTTCTGGATGTCGGGGAGCCCGAGCCGGTGCCTGCGCAGGAGGTCCAGCCGGGAGCGCATGAGCTTGTCGTAGTCCGGCTCGTCGCGCGTCGTCCGCCTGAGCTCCGGGATCCCGGTGCGCTCCGAGAAGGCGATCCAGATCTCAGGGACGAGGACACCTTCGAGGTCGAGGCAGACGATCTGCACGTGCGGCTCTCCTGGCTGGCGGCGGAACGCGGCGCGGAAGGCATCTTAGCGGAGCGCGCCGCCAGGGGGCCACCGGCTCCGGCGCCCGCGGGCGAGGCGGGAGCGTCAGCGGCCGGCCGCCGCCGCCCAGGCCAGCGCGACCCAGCCGGCCAGCGCCGCCGCACCGCCGAAGGGGGTCACCGCGCCGAGGGCCCGCATCCCCGTCAGCGCGAGCGCGTAGAGGCTGCCGGAGAAGATCGCGGTCCCGGCCACCAGCAGCCAGCCGCCCCAGGCGACGGCCGAGCCCGGCCAGCGCGTCGCCGCCCACGCGGCCGCGAGCAGGCCGACCGCGCCGTACATCTGGTACCGCGCGCCGGTCTCGAAGACGGCGAGCAGGTCGGGGGGGAGCCTGCCCCGCAGCGCGTGCGAGCCGAACGCGCCGGCGGCGACGCCGGAGGCGGCGAGCAGCGCGCCGAGGCCGAAGAAGATCCGATCCATCCGCGCAGCATAGCCGCCGCCGGCGGCCGGCGCCCTCCCCGCGGGACTCGCGCCCCCCGGGGCGCGCCGTTAGGCCTGGGGCATGGACTGGAGCGCGAGGCACTGCGTGCCCTGCGAGGGCGGCGTCCCCGCCATGGCGCCCTCCCAGGTGGACGAGGCGCTGCGCTCGCTCGACGGGTGGGACGCGCGCGACGGCAAGACCCGCATCCACAAGCACTACCGGTTCGAGGATTTCCTTCGCGCCATGGCCTTCGTCGACGCGCTCGCCGGCGTCGCCGAGGCCGAGGGCCACCACCCCGACTTCGCGGTCCATTACAACACGGTGGACGTGACGCTCTGGACGCACGCCGTCGGCGGTCTCTCCGACAACGACTTCATCGTCGCCGCCCGGCTCGACGCCCTGCCGCAGTCCCGCGGCTGATTCGGGCGAGGCGGACCCTGGCGGCTCCCCGGGCCCGGGGTTACAAACGACGGCGTGCCGCGCCTCCTCTCCTTCGCGCTGTTCCTCGCGGTGATGCTCGCCGTCCTCGGCGGGATGCACTGGTACCTCTGGGCGCGGCTGGTCCGCGACCCCGCGCTGCCGGAGCCGTGGCGCCGCGTCGCCACCATCGCGCTCGTCGTCGCCGCGGCGGCGATCCCCCTCTCGCTCTTCCTGGCCCGCCTCGCCGAGCGGCCGCTCGCGCGCGTCGTCCCCATCGCCGCGTTCGTGTGGCTCGGCACCGCGTTCCTGCTCTTCTGCGCGCTGCTGGCGATCGACGCCCTCCGGCTCGCCACCTTCGGCGCCGCCTGGGTGGCCGACCGCGTCCGCGGCATCGCCGAGCCGCCGTCCGATCCCGCTCGCCGCGTGTTCCTGGGCCGGGCGGTCGCCGCCACCGCGGCCGCCGTCGGCGGGGGCGCCGCCGCCCTCGCGCTGCGAAGCGCCACCGGGCCGGCCGAGATCCACGAGGTGCCGGTGCGGCTGGAGCGCCTGCCCCGCGCGCTCTCCGGCCTCACCATCGCGCAGATCACCGACCTGCACGTGGGGCCCTCCATCCGCGACCGGGAGGTCCGCCGGGTGGTGGAGCAGACCAACGCCCTGCGCCCGGACGTCATCGCCGTGACCGGCGACCTCGTGGACGGCGGGGTCGCCGAGCTGGGTGCCGCGGTCGCGCCGCTCGCGGGGCTGCGGGCGCGCTACGGCGTGTTCTTCGTCACCGGCAACCACGAGTACTACTCCGGCGTGACGGCGTGGCTCGCCGAGGTCCAGCGCCTCGGCATCCGGGTCCTCCGCAACGAGCGGGTCGAGATCGGCGACGCCGGTCCGGGCGGCGCGACCCTGGACCTGGCCGGCGTGGACGACTGGAGCGCCCGCCAGTTCGGCAACGGCCACGGCCTCGAGCTGGGCCGGGCCCTCGAGGGGCGCGACCCCGGCCGCTCGCTCGTGCTGCTCGCGCACCAGCCGCGCGGCGTGGGCGACGCGGTCCGGGCCGGCGTCGAGCTGCAGATCTCCGGCCACACGCACGGCGGCCAGATCTTCCCCTTCAGCCTGCTGGTGGCCGCCGCCTATCCGTACGTGAAGGGGCTCCACCTCCACCGCGAGGGCGACCGCGCCGGGCAGATCTTCGTCTCCCGCGGCACCGGCTTCTGGGGGCCGCCCATGCGGCTCGGATCTCCGCCGGAGATCGCCAAGATCGTGCTGACCTGACCGGGCGGCCCTTCGCCGCCGGCGGCGAAGGGCCCGGTGCCCGTCCGCCTGGGCCCCCGGCTGGTTCCTTCCCGCGTCCCCGGCCCGGGTCTAGGCTCGGCCTCCACGGAGGGAGCCATGCACCTCGGCCGCGCCGTCGTCGCCGGCGTCTTCACGGCCGCCGCGCTTGCGAGCTGGTTCGTGGTCAGGCAGCTGCCGCTGGAGGGCCGGCGCTCGCCGCTCGCCGCGGCGACACCCGAGCCGTCCCCGGCGGCCCCGTCGCCGCCGCTCCAGCCGCCGCCGGGTCCGGCCGACGGCGCGCTGGAGGTGCGGGTCACTGCCGGCGGCGAGCCGGTGGCGGGCGCGCAGGTCGTCGCCTACCGCCGGGAGCCGCGCAGCGCGGGCGACCGCGAACACGCCTGGCGCCTGGCCGGGCGCGGGCCCACCGGAGGCGACGCCATCGCGCGCCTCTTCGCACCGCCGGGCGCGTATCTCGTGGCGGTTCGCTCGGCCGGGTTCGCGACGGCGCGGGCGCGGGCGCTGCGCACCTCCGCCGAGCGCGCGACCCGGGTCGAGATCGCGCTCGCCCCACCCGTCTCCCTCGCCGGCCGGGTCGCGGGGCGGGACGGAAGACCCGTCGCGGTGCGGATTGCCGCCGTGCCCGAGCCCGGGGAAGCGGGCGACGCCCCTACCGCCGCCCCGCCCGAGGAGCGCCCGGTCGCGGCCGGCGATGCCCAGGGCCGCTTCGAGATACCGGGGCTCGCGCCGGGGCTCTACGGCGTGACGGTCGAGGCGCCGGGCTTCGCCCCGGTGCAGGTCCGCGCCTTCGTCCCCAGGGCGGACCCGCTCGCGGTGACCCTCGACCGGCTCGCGCAGATCGAGGGCGAGGCGCGCCTGCCGGACGGCAGGCCGGCGGCAGGGGCGACCGTGCTGGCAGCCGGAGGGCAGCGGGGCACCGCGGCCACCTCGGACGCCGACGGTCGGTTCGCGGTGGCGCTGCCGGCGGGAACCTACCGGCTCCTGGCCGCGTCGCGGGCGGGCGCGGGAGCGGTACCCGGCCAGATCTCGGTCGCCCCGGGCGCGATCGCGCGCGACATCACCCTCCGGCTCGGACCGCCGGCCGGCATCGACGGCTCGGTGTCCGGCGACGGCCGGCCCCTCGCGGGCGCGGAGGTGGCGGTGCTCGCGCACGAGACCGCGTGCGAGGTCGCGCGCGCCACGGCTGGACCCGACGGCCGCTTCTCCGTGGACGGGCTCGCGCCGGGCCCCTACGACCTGGAGGCGAAGGCCCGGGGACGGTCGCCGGCTCGCCTGGCGGGCGTGACGCTCGCGGCCGGAGGCCGGTTCCGGGCGGCGATCGCGCTCGCCGGCACCGGCGCGGTGGAGGGCACGGTCCGGAGCCCGGCGGGCCAGCCGCTCGCCGGCGTGCGCGTCCGCGTCGTCTCGCGCGGCGACGGCCTCGCCGGCGCGGAGCCGCTCGAGGTGCGGACCGACTTCGAGGGCCGCTGGCGCATCGAGGGCCTGGAAGCCGGCCGCGCGGAGCTGGTGGCCATCCAGGAGGGAGTCGCCACCGGGACCTCGCGCGCGGTGGAGGTGAGGGCGGGCGGCGTCGCGCGGGCCGACCTGGCCCTGGCAGAGGCCGGCGAGCTGTCGGGGCGCGTCACCGCCGACGGCCACCGCCCGCCCGCGGGTACGGCGGTCATCGCGGTGCCCATGAAGGCCGGGCTGGGCGGGACACCACCGGCGCGAGCGGCGGTGGACGCGAGCGGCAACTACCGGCTGTCGCTCCCCGCCGGTGAGTACCGCGTCCACGCCGCGCCGGCCGACGCCGAGGCGACGGACCTGCGCGTCGCGCCCGGCTTCGCGAGCGTCGCCGCGGGCCGCGCGGCGCGCCTCGACCTCGTCGCGGCCCGTCCCCAGGCCGAGCGGGGGACGACGGTGGCAGTCCTCGAGCCGGGCGGCGCCCCCTCGTCCGGCGCAGCCGTCACCGTCTCGCGGGCGGGCGACGATCGGATCGCCTTCGCGGCCAGGACGGGCGAGGACGGGCGCGTGACGCTGTCGCGCGACATGGGGCTCTCCGGCCCCATGACGGTCCGGGCGCGAAACGGCGGTCGGGCCGGCGCCTGGACGGGCTCCCCCGCGCCCGACTCGGACGTCACCGTGAGGCTCGCCGCGGGCGGCGCGATCCAGGGGACGCTGCGCAGCCGCGGCGGACCCGTTCGCGAGTTCACCGTCGAGGTGGCGACGCTGCCGTCCGGCGGATGGCGGACGCTCGACGTGCACCGGTTCTCCGGCCAGCGATTCGAGCTCGGCGATCTCCCCGCGGAGCCGCTCCGGCTCGCGGTGCGGACCGCCGACGGCCGCATCGGAAGCGCGGAGGTGACGGTAGCCTCCGGCGAGGTGCGACCGGTCGAGGTGCTCGTCGCGATACCGGCCGCGGCCGGCGCGGCGCGGTGAGAGGCAACGAGGGCGCAGGAAACGAAAGAGCGCGGCCCGAGCTTCGCGTCCGAGGCTTGCGGGCACCACCGCGAGGTCGCGCCCACCCCTCTCCCGCCTCGGACACGGAACTTTGCCGCGCGACGGATGGGTCAAGCGATCTCCGTGCCAGGCCGCGCGGTCGCGCAACCTGCGATGTTCATTGCAGAATGCACCCGCGCCGACGCCCTGGGTGAACCGGACTTGGGGCAAAGGTCGCAGCGGCGCGCGCAATGGCCCACCGCGGCGCGCCGTCGCACGCCCGGATGGCTCAGGCGCCGAGCGCACTCACGATGGCGGGCAGCCGCTCGCACGCGCTGCCGCGCGCGAAGAAGCCCCGCTCGGCCCGTTCCGCCATCTCGGCGAACGGGTTCTCCTCCGGGTTCACGTCGACGAGCGCCGCGCCACGGAGGTAGACCATCCGGCCGATCTGCATGGGGAGGTTGGTCGCGCCGCTGGTTCCGACCACGAGGAGCAGGTCGGCCGCGCCGGCGGCGCGGAGGGCGCTGTCCATCCGGTAGTTCTCCTCGTCGTAGTACTCGTCGAACCAGAGGACGTGCGGCCGGAGCCAGCCCCCGCACCGGGGGCAGGTGAGCTTCCGCCGCTCGGGGACGGTGAGGCGATCGTCCTTGCCGCGCGCGCCGAGATCCGGCAGGGCCAGCAGGCCGATGCCGCACGCATCCGCGCAGCGCACCCAGGCCGCGTCGCCGTGGATGGCGAGGACCCGCTGCGATCCCGCGCGGCGGTGCAGCCCGTCGATGTTCTGCGTCACCAGCGTGAACCGGTCGCCGAGGACCCGCTCGAGCGCCACCAGGGCGCGGTGGCCGGCGTTCGGCTCGGCGCCGCGCACGATCCCGAAACGGTACAGGTACCAGCGCCAGACCTCCTCCGGCGCGCTGTCGAACATCTCCCGCGTCGCCATCTCCTGCGGCATGTAGTTCCGCGAGCCGACCACCCAGAACCCCTCGGCGCCGCGGAAGGTGGGGATGCCGCTCTCCGCGGAGATGCCGGCGCCGGTGAGGGCCACCACCGCACCGCGGCGTTCCCGGACGTCGGCGAGGATCCCTGCCAGCTTCGCTTCCATGGCCGCCTTCCCCTCTCCCGCGGCGCGGCGATCAGGAGGTCCGCATGATACCCCGCGTCCTCACGGGCTCCGCAGCTCCCCCGGCCGCCGCGCGGGCAGCCTCTCCCCTCGCGCCGCGGCCGCGACGATCCCGGCCAGCGCCTCCGCGCCGGCGGTCAGCGCCGCCGGCCCGGGCTGCAGGATGACGGCGCTCTTCACCTCGTAGAGTTGATCGGCGCGCACGGCGGAGACGGCGCTCCAGCCCGGCCGGCCCTCGATGACGGCGCGCCTCGCCTTCTTCCCGCACCAGCTCGCCACCACGACCTCGGGATCGCGCCGGGCGACCTCTGCCGGTTCGTAGATGCGCCCCCGCGCCCCCTGCGAGGCGCGGGCCTCGGCGCAGACGTCCTCCGCGCCCGCCAGCTCGATCAGCTCGGAGACCCACCGGATCCCGGCGATGAGCGGATCCGGCCACTCCTCGAAGAAGACCCGCGGGCGGCGCGGCAGCGCCGCGGCCCGCTCGCCGATGCGCGCGAGCCCCGCGGCGAGGTCCGCCGCGAGCGCCTCGCCGGCCTCGGGGCGTCCCACCGCCGCCGTCACCATCCGTACCGTCTGGAGGATCTCGGCGATCGACCGCTGGTTGGTGAGCAGCACCGGAACCCCACGCCGGACGAGGTCTCGCGCGATGTCCGCCTGCAGGTCGGAGAACCCCACCACGAGATCGGGCCGCAGCGCGACGATCCGGTCGGCATCCGCCGTCAGGAACGAGGAGATCCGGGGCTTGCGGCGCGCCTCTGGTGGACGGACGGTGAATCCGGACACGCCCACCACCAGCTCGCCCGCGCCGATCCGGTAGAGCGTCTCGGTCGTCTCCTCGGTGAGGCAGACGATCCGGCGCGGGTGCGGCGGAGCCTGGGCGAGGAGCGCGGCGGGGTCCACGGGGCGGCCTGCAAGGGTACGGGCGGCGGGTTATAACGGGCGCGCGTGTCGACCGCCCTGACCGACGGGATCCGCGTCATCGTACGGAGCGACTTCCGCGCGGACCGGTCCGATCCCGGCGCGGGCAAGTGGCTCTTCGCCTACACGGTCCGGATCGCGAACGAGGGGCCGGCGCACGCCAGGCTCCGCGCCCGGCGGTGGATCATCACCGACGCGAACGGGGACGTCGAGGAGGTGGTGGGCGACGGCGTCGTCGGCCAGCAGCCGCGCCTCGGACCGGGCGAGCACTTCGAGTACACGAGCTTCTGCGTGCTCCGGACGCCGCACGGGTCGATGGAGGGGACTTACCGGATGGAGCGCGACGACGGGTCGAGCTTCGAGGCGACGATCGCGCCCTTTCCGCTCTTCGTGCCGGGGGCGCTCAATTGATCTTACTGGGGGGGCGTGCCGCCCCCCCAGACCCCCTGGTCGCTCCGGGCGAGGCTCATCCGCCTCGCCCTTCACTCGAAGGCTGCCGAGTCGGGGCGTGCCGCCCAGACCCCCTGGTCGCTCCGGGCGAGGCTCATCCGCCTCGCCCTGCGCTCCGTCCGCCGCGGCTACTTCCGCAGCAGCTCCTCCAGGAACTCCTGCTCGGTGATGACGCGCTTGCGGAGCATGAGCCGCACCAGCGCCGCCATCGCCTGGTCCGGCTTCACCACCGCGGGTTCGGAGTCGCCGCCGTGGGCCATCGACTCGAGGGCGTCGAGGATCTCCAGCTCGCGCAGCGTGAGGGTCCGCTCGGCGCCGCGGCCCTCGCCCGCGCTCCCCGGTGCCGGCGCGCTCGCGGCCGGCGCGGAGGCATGCTGAGGCGCGGGAGCCTGGCGTGACGCGCCCCCGGCCGGCGCCGCGACCCCTGCCTGCGACGCCGGCGATCGGCTGGCGGCCGCGGCGGCAACGGGACCGGCCGCCTGCGGCGCGGGCGCGCGCCGGGTGGCGGCCGGGGGCTGAGCGGTGGGGAGCGGGAGAGGCGAGGGGGTGAACAGGTCGTCGATCGGAACGGCGGCGATCTCGTCGGGCTCCTGCGCGAACCCACCCTGGGGCACGGCGCCCAGCAGCTGGTCGCGCGCGCCTTCGACGGGCTGCTCACCCGAGGGCTCCTCCAGCTCGAGATCGACCCGCGGTGCCGCCGGGGCCCTCGCCGGAGGGGGCGGTGTGGCCGGCTCGCGCGGCGCGGGGCGAACGACCGCGGCCGACGGAGGGCCCGGGGTGGCCGGCTCGCGTGGCGCGGGGCGGGCGACTGCGGCCGACGGAGGGCCCGGGGTGGCCGGCTCACGCGCGGGGCGGGCGGCGGCGGGCGCCGGAGGACCCGGGGTGGCCGGCTCACGCGCGGGGCGGGCGGCGGGTGCGACCGCCGACGGACCGGGTGGCGGCGCGGCCGGACCGCCGAAGAAGGCCTCCAGCGCGTCGCGCGATCCCCCGCCGAAGGCGTCCAGGACCGGCTCCACGGGATCTCCGCCCTCGAGGTCGAGCGCGATGGCCTCCACCTGCTTGTGGTCGTCCGGGTAGTGCTTGCGGATGGCGTCCGCGATCTCGCGATCCCCTCCGATGCAGACCTTGACCTTGCGCCCGGTGCGAAAGCGCAGCTCGTCCGACACGGTCACGTTGGCGGGATCGCTCATGGCGATGGTGATCGAGCTGGTGTCCGCCGCCATGGGGAAGACGTTGTTCTTCACCGCGAACTCGCGCGGCACGAGCTTGAGGGCCTGGCTCAGCCCGTAGGACTCGAGCCCCTCGATCCGCGCGGTCTCGAACCCGAACTTCACCGCCAGCGCCTCGACGATCTGCGACTCGGTGGCGAGGCGCAGATCCACGAGGGCTTGCCCCAGCCTGCCGCCCCATTGCTTCTGGTGGCCGAGCGCGGCCGAGAGCTGGGTCTCGTCGATGACCCCCGCATCGAGGAGCATCTCCCCTAGGCGCTTGCGGACGCTCATCGCACCCCATCGTACAGCGGCCTCGCGCCGGTGGTCGAGTTCGAGACCTCGCGGGCCCAGGCCTCGCCGGCGCGCCGGCCCCGGCGGGGCGGTGACCTCCGCCCCGCTCGCGAGGGGCAGGCCGTCCGGCGGCGGCCTCGCTACTGCGGGCGAGGCTCGGCCCGCGTGGCGATCGCGAGCCGGGTGAGCCCCTGGCGGCGCGCGGCCTCCATCACCGCGACGACGCGGCCGTGGGCGACGCCCTCGTCGGCCTGCACCAGCACCAGCGTGTCCTCCGACCGCGCCCGCGCCTCGGCGAAGGCGCTCTCCAGCGCCTGCTCGTCGACCACGCGGCCGCCGACCACCACCCGCGCGTCGGACAGCACCGCCACCGACAGCTCGCGCGGCGCCGCGACCGACTCGCCCTTGCTCCCCTTGGGCAGCGAGACCTTGAATCCGCCCTTGTCCGATCCGGCCTCGGCGATGGCCGTGGTGGTCACCATGAAGATGATGAGGAGCACGAGGAAGATGTCGGTGAGCGGCGTGATGTTGATGTCGGCGAAGATGCCGGCCGACTCGTCCTGCTCGCCGTTCTGCGGTCCGCCGATGGCCACGGCCTAGCCCTCCCCCCGGGCCTCTGCGCCGCGCGGCGGCGCGCCCCGGATCGCCGGCAGCGCCTCCGCCACGACCTCCAGGTACTCCTCGGTGAGGAGCCTGAGCTGCAGCACCAGCTTCTGTACGTGCACGTTGAGGAAGTTGTAGAGGACCACCGCCTCGATGGCGACCGCGATCCCCCCTGCGGTGGTGACGAGCGCCTCGGAGATCCCGGCCGCCACCACCGCGAACCCGCCCTGGCCGCTCACCGCCATCTGGCGGAAGGCGTGCATGATGCCCCACACCGTGCCGAAGAGCCCCACGAACGGCGCCGTCGCGCCGATGGTGCCGAGGAGCCAGAGGCTGCGCCGCAGCCGGAGCCCGACCTGCTGCCGCTCCCGCTCGACGGCGGCGGCGATCCGGGCCAGGTCGGGCTCGGCCGAGCCGTTCACGCGCGGTCCGGGACGCGCGGCCGCCACCAGCCCGGCCAGGAACATGTCGGCGGCCGGGGAGCGGGACGACTCGCAGCGGGCCCGCGCGTCCTCCAGGTGGCCGCGCAGCAGCGCCCGCGCCACCTGGTCCGCGAGCGACCGCGCGCCGGCGATGAACCCCCACAGCGACGTGAGCCGCTCCAGGGCGACGGCCAGCGCCGCGACCGAGCAGATCCCGATGACCCACATCGATGGGCCGCCGGCCTTGAGGATGCCGAGGAGGTTGGTGTCCACGCGGGCTCCGGAGGGATGACGAGCTAGTGTAACGCCGGCGCGCGTGCCGGGGGGGACCTTCCGCCGCGAACCCCCGGGCGGCGGCCTTCATTCCCGGCGGTCGGCCGGCGCGGCGAGCGGCGGCACGGTCCCGTCGCCGAGGTCCACCACCCGGGCGCCGCGCGGCGGCGCGAGGACGAAGAGCGACGGGTCCACGGCCCGGTTCACCTCCACGTCCTTCCAGGTCAGCTCGACCCGCGTCCGCGGCGCGGGTGTCTCCAGCGTGACCGACCCCGGGAGCGGCACCCCGTCGACCTCCGCGCGCTCCCCGAAGCCCAGCTCGTAGGCCACGGGCGAGGTCGCCCCGTCCCCCCCGGAGAGGCGCGAGCGCTCGACGCGCGCGCCCGCGCCGACGGTCAGCTCCTGCCGCCGCAGGCCGGCCTCGAGGCGCAGCACCACCGCCCCGGGGGCGGGGACCGCCGAGACCGGGGACCCCTCCAGGATGGGGGCGTCGCCGCAGAGGACGGCGACGAGGTCCGCGGCGGCGAGCGGCGCGGGCGCCAGCCGCGAGAGATTCGCCGGCGTGGGCCTGCCGACGTAGACCGTCTTCGCGCGCGCGTCGTAGAGGGCGAAGCGCTTCCCGTCGGCGACCATGACGGCGGCGGGGTTGCCGAAGAAGTCGAGGGTCTCGAGGCGGAGCCGGTCGGGCCGCTCGGCGGCGACGTACTGGCCCAGCGCTCCGCTGAAGGCGCTCGAGCGCACGTCGAGCCGCGCATTGCCCTGGACGCTCCGGACCCGCGCCTGCCCGGCGCGAACCTGGGCGAGGAGCTGCGCGGGGTCGAGGGAGAGATCGGGCGGCGGGACCGCCTTCGGCACGCAGGCGGCGGCGAGCGCGAGCGCGAGCAGTGCCGCGCCGGGCGCCGTCCCGGCGCGGCCCGGAGCCGCGACCCGCGCCGGACGGGCGGACGGAAGGCTGGCGTGCCGGCGGATCACGGTCCGGTCGTCCTAGGGGGTGTCCCTAATTGAGCCACATCGTGATGCACGCGACGTGGACGTTGGCGAGGAAGTTGGTTCCGGTCTTTTCATAGCGGGTTGCGACAGCTCGGAATCTCTTGAGGCCATGGAAGCAGCACTCCACCATGTAGCGAAGCCGGTACAGCTTCCGGTCGACGCGCGGGTTCACGGCGCGCGTCGGGTTGGGAGCGATGACCGGCTTCATGCCGCGTGCGCGGATCGCCTCGAAGATGCGGGTGGCGTTGTAGCCCGAATCCGCGATGCAGGCCTTGCCCCTGGCGTGCTCGACCAACTCCTCGGCCTTCAGCGCTTCGTGCCGGTGCCCCTGGGTGAGCGTGACGTGGAGGGGCTTTCCTTGCGTCGTCGTGACCGCGTGAATCTTGGTCGAAACGCCTCCTCGAGAGCGACCCAGATGATTGCGTCGGACCCCCCTTTTCCGCCCGCGGCGTCTTGGTGCGCGCGGACGATGGTGGCGTCGAGGAGGGAGCCGGCTTCATCGACTTCGATGGCGAGCTCCTTGAAGAGCCGCTCCCAGACTCCACGTTTCGCCCACCTGGAGAACCGGTTGTACACGGTCTTCCAGGCGCCGAACCGCTCGGGCAAGTCGCGCCAGGGGACGCCGGTCCTGACGCGCCAGATGACCGCGTTGACGAACTCGCGGTCGCCGCGCTTCGACCGCGGTCCTGGTCGGACCCGCAGCAACGGCTCGATGCGCTTCCAGTCAGCATCGCTCAGCTCGTGTCGGTGCACGGAAAGTGTTGATCACATCGTGCGGCACCGCGCAAACCCGATCAGGAATCTCCAACTCCAGCCCAGATTCCGCCGCCCTGCGTGGACGGCGGATCTGGCGATTAGGGACACCCCCTAGAACAGGCGGGCCCGCCGGGCCGCCAGGTCGCGCGCCCGCGCCTGCGCGATCCGGTTCTCCGGCACGCGCTCCGGCCAGCGCGACGGGTCGAAGGCCTGCGCCTCGCCCAGGAGCCGATCGAAGAGCGCCGCGTCCTGCACCAGCACCGCGTAGGACTCGGCCTGGGCCACGCGGGAGAGCTGGTCGTCGGGGAAGAGCGCCCGCGCGCGGTCGAAGTGGGCGGCCGACCGGCCCGCGCCGCCTCCGGCGGCGGAGGGGAGCGCCGCGCGCCAGGCGCCGAGCGCGCGGTCCGGGCCGGCCGCGTCGACCCGCCCGTCGAGCGCGGCGGCGCGTTCCATGGTGGCGAGGACCGCGTCCTTCACCGCCAGCACGGCCGCGAACCCGGTCGCCTGCGCGACCCGCATCGTCCCGAGCGCGAGCCAGTAGAGCGCCTCGGCCCCGCTCGCGCCCGCCTTCTCGGCCGCGGCCGGCGCCGGGTCCCCGTGGTCGATCGCCTCCGCCCACCCGGGGGCGAGCGTCCTCAGCGCGCGCTCCGCGGCGCGGGCCGACGCCTGGGAGGCCTCCTTCGCCTCGGCGGGCGCGCCCGCGGCGAGCGCGCGGAACCCCTCCGCCCGGGCCAGCGCCAGCTCGACGGCCGGATCGCCGGGCCGGGCCGCGGCGGCCCGCCGGTAGGCCTCCAGCGCCGCGCGGAGCGCGGCCGGATCCTCCCGGCGCACGAAGGCGCGGTCGCCTTCCGCCAGCAGGGCGCGAACCCCGGCGTCGTCGAGCGCGCGCGGCGCGGCAGGGGCCGGCTGCCGCGCGGGCGCGACCGGCGGGCTGCAGCGCGCCCCCGCGATCGCCGCGGCGATCGCCATCGCGCGCGCCGCCGCGCCGGAGACGGCGGCACGCCGCAGCCACCCCGCGCCAGCCATCGTCAGCGCCGCTTCTTGCCGCTCGGCTTCTTGGCGGCGCGGGCGCGGCTGCGCGAGGCCTTCTCGCGCGACGCGGGCCGCTTGGCCGCCTTCTTCGGCCGGGCCTTGCCGCCGACCTTGGCGGGCCGGGACCGGGACGGCTTCGACGAGCCCTTCGCCCTCGACGGCTTCGGCCTCGGCTTCGACTTCGCGGGGGCCGGCCTCGGCTGGGCGGGCTTCGCGGCCGCGCCCGGGTGCGCCGGTGCCGGCGCGGGCGGACCGGGCGAGCGGGCCGGCTGGGCGCCGGGCATGGGGCGGGGAGGCGCCATGGGCCGGGGCGGCGGCACCGCGCGGGCCGGCTGGGCCCGGGACAGCTTCGCCAGCCGCGCCTCCTCCTCCGCCGGCGTCACCACCTGCGGAGGCTGGCCGGCGCGCTGGCGGGCCTCGTCCTCGGGGCCGTAGAAGAGCTGGACCGTGGCCAGGCCGCGGACCACCAGCTCGCCGCGCTGGTTCTCGGCCCACAGCTCGACGTCGATGGCGTAGCGACCGCCCTCCTCGAAGCGGCGGTCCACCACGCGCCCGCGGGCGGTGAGCACGTCGCCGGGCCACACGATCTTCACGAAGCGGGCGGAGAACTTCCGCAGCCGCGCCCCGCGCACCCAGTCCACCACCAGCTCGCCCAGGAAGCCCATGGCGATGACGCCGGGGGCGAGCGCGCTCGGGAAGCCGGAGTTCTTGGCGTGCGGCTCGTCGATGTAGAGCGGGTTCCAGTCCTGCGCCGCGCCCACGTAGCGCGCGATCTGGAGCCGGTCGACCGGCGGCTTCACGAGCGGGGGCAGCTCGTCGCCGACCTTGACGGCCTCGAAGTAGAGCTGGCGTGCGGTGAGCGTCATCGATCTCATCCTCGCCGGAGGATCCACGTGGCACGCGCGCGGAAGACGAGCTCGCCCTTCTCGTCCCGTCCCTCGTCCTCGACGACGAGGATGTCCATGGGGCCGCTCGCGCCGGCCTTCTCCTGCACGTCCGCGACCCGGCTCTTCACCGTGATCCGGTCGCCCGCCACCACCGGACGGCCGTACTCGAGCTGCTGCTCGCCGTGGAGGATGGAGCGGGTCCCGAGGTCGAGGGAGTGGCGGAACCGCTCGTTGGAGGTGAGCACCACCGGGAAGGTGGGAGGGGAGGCGAGCGAGGGGAACCCCGCTGCCTTGGCGGCGAGCTCGTCCTGGTAGATGGGGTTCGGGTCCCCGATCGCCTCCGCGAACCTCCGGATGGCGTTCTTCTCCACCTCGTGCACCACGGGCTCGCTCTCACGGCCGATGAGGGACTTGTCGATCATGGCTCCTCGTCACCGCCCCGCCGGCAGGTCGAGCACGGTGAGCAGGCCGTGCCGCTCGACCACGGCGGCTGCGGCGTTGGCCACGGCGTTGGCGGTGGCCTCGTCGCCGGCGACGCCCCCGGGGATCAGCAGGCGCAGCGGCGGATCCGCGTCCAGCTCCACCTCGTCGCGCGGGTCGTCCGCGCCCATGGACATGGTCAGCTCGAGCCGCACCACCTCGCGGTCGCCCAGGAAGACGCGCGCCGCCTGGTGGAGCCCCGCCACCTGCCCGCGGCGCACCCGGACCGCTCCGTCCCAGTCCTCCTCCGCGAGGAGCGGGGCGATCTCCTCGTCGATCTCGGCCTCGTCCACGTCGAAGCCGCAGCCCTCGGCCGCGAGCGCGGCCGACTCCGCCAGGCCGACGTGGCCCACCTCGCCGCGGTCGTACGCCTCGTCGAACGCCTCCTCGGTGAGGCCGGCGCCGATCTTCCGCTGCAGCGCCACGCGCCGCCGGGCGGCGTCCACCACGCGCAGGGCGCGCACGTGGCGCACCGGACCCGCCACCTGCGCCAGGAAGGCGGGCAGCCGATCGAGGACGAAGCCCGGGTTGACGCCGGTGGACACCACCGCCACGCCGTGCCGCTCGCAGAGCGCGTCGAGGGCGTTCGCCTGCTCCTCGTGGCGCAACCGCGGGTAGGCCAGCTCCTCGCAGGTCGAGACCACGGAGAGGCCGGCGCGCACCGCTTGCTCCAGCTGCGGGAGCACCGCGTCGAACCGCGAGCCGGTCGCGTGGAACACGACGCCCCCGCGCGCCCTCTCGAGCGGCTCGGCCGCCTGGGCGGCGACCTCGAGATCGGGGCACGGGCCGCCGACCAGCTGGGCGAGCGAGCGGCCGGCGAGCGCGGGATCGACGGCGGCCGCGAGCGCGAGGTGGGGACGCGCGAGCGTGGCGCGCACGATGGCCCGCCCGATTTCGCCGAGTCCCATCACCACGACGGGGATGCCAGTATCGTCCACGCGCGCCCTTGTCCGGCCCAGGGCGGCCCCGTGCCGGATCCTCGAAGGTTCCCGCGCATTTATATGTCACTGCCCGCTGGGCCATCAAGAAATGAAGGCTTCGCGTCCCTGGAGGGACGACGTGATAGCGGGCGAAATCGCGCCTTGACGCTAAGCGTCATCTGACTGGATCTGCTGAGGATTATCGCCTCAGGAGCCGAGCAGCGACTCGAGGAATACCCGCACCGACGGCTCCGACCACTCGCGCGGCCCCACGACGTAGGCGACCAGCCGCCCCGACCGATCGACGATGTAGCTCTCGGGGAACAGGTACCGGTCCGGGCAAGCGTGCCGCGCTGCGCAGTAGTAGGCGCGCGTGACGAGCTGGTCGGTGTCGAGCGCCACCGTGATCCCCTGAGGCGGCGAGCCGCCGAAGTACCCGCCGATCTCGCCCCAGCCGTCGTCCACGGAGATGGCGAGCATGACGAACTGGCCCGGGTGGCGCTGCTCCAGCTCCCGGCCGAGCGCGACCATGGACGGCATCTCGGCGCGGCACGGCGGACACCAGGTGGCCCAGAAGTTCACGAAGACGACCTTGCCACGCAGCGCCGCGAGCGAGAGGCGCCGACCGTCCATCGAGGCGAGCTCGATGGGCGGCGCGGGCGCATCGGTGAGGTCGATCTCGAACTGGGCCGCGGCCGCGCGCACCTCCGCCGCCCGAGAGCGCGCCTGGTAGGCCTTCCAGGCGGCCGCGGCGCCCACCACCGCCGCCGCGATCGCCACCAGGGCGATCAGCTCCCGGAGGGTGCGCAGCTTCGACCTGGGGGGCGCGGCGGCCATGGCGCGATCCTTAGCACACGGCCGTCCGCCTTGCCGCCAGCGGGTCATCCGGGCGAGACTCGGCGCGTGCGCGGTCTCATGGGGAGCTTCGCGGTGCTGCCGCTGGCCGAGCTCGTCGACCTCCTGGCGCGGCGCAAGCTCACCGGCTCGGTCACCTGCGAGCGCGGCACGGTCCGCAAGACCTTGCAGG
Source organism: Anaeromyxobacteraceae bacterium (assembly GCA_035519395.1). Lineage (GTDB taxonomy): Bacteria > Myxococcota > Myxococcia > Myxococcales > Anaeromyxobacteraceae > Anaeromyxobacter. The sequence continues at coordinate 41,493 of DATIWK010000174.1, forward strand.
TGCGCGAGGGCGTGGCCGTCGGCGCGGCGTCGAACGATCCGCGCGAGTACCTCGGCCAGCTGCTCATCAACTTCGGCCACCTCGACGAGCAGCAGCTCACCAAGGCCTTCCAGACGCAGGAGGAGACGCGGGTCAAGCTGGGGAAGGTGCTCACCATGGTCGGGCTGGTCCGACCCGAGGTGGTGCGCGACGTGCTCGCCATCAAGATCCGCGAGACCATCCTGGACGTCTTCCTCTGGGACGCGGGGCTCTTCTACTTCGACGAGGCGCCTCCTCCGACCACGGACGAGCTGGACGCCGAGGTGCCGCTGCCCGACATCGCGCGCGAGGCCGAGTTCCGGGCGACCGCCTGGGACGCGTTCCGCGCGGCCTTCCCGAGCGGCGCGGCGGCGCTGGAGGTCGAGGAGGCGCACGTCCCGGCCGGCGCCGGCCCGTCCACCATCGACGGGCGGCTCCTGGCCCTGGCGCGGGACGGCAAGACCGTCGACGAGATCGGGCTGGCGCTGCACGCCACGGACTTCCACCTCTACCAGCGGCTGTACGCCCTGCACCGGCAGGGGGCGATCCGGCCGGCCCTGGTGCGCACCGCCGCGGAGGCGCCGGCCGGCGATCCCGACACCGCCGTCCAGCTCGCGGAGCGGGCGCGAGGGCTCCTCTCCGCCGGGCGGGCGGACGAGGCCCAGATCGTGGCGACCCGCGCCGTCGAGATCGCGCCGTCGCTCGAGGCGGCGCGTGCGCTCCTCGCCGACGCGGAGCGGGTCCTCGTCGAGAAGCTCCGCGCCGCGCTGGTCGAGCCGCCGCGCCGCCCGCGCCTGCGGCTCCCGCCCCAGGAGATCGCGACGCTGCGCCTCTCCAGCGCGGACAAGTACCTGCTCTCGCGCTGCGACGGGAACCGGACCGTCCGCCAGCTCGTCCAGATCGCGCCCTTGCGGGAGCTCGAGGTGCTGCGGGCGGTCCGCCGGTTCGCGGACACCGAGATCGTGGAGCTCGGGTAGCGAGGTCGACGGCGACCCTGACCGCGACCTCGACTCCCGACCGCGAGACTCCCGACCCCGACCGCGACCCCGACCGCGAGACTCCCGACCCCGACCCCGACCGCGACCCCGACCGCGACTTCGACCCCGACCGCGACTTCGACCCCGACCGCGACTTCGACCGCGACCGCGACCGCGACCTGACGCAGGCCCCGCGCCGCGCTTCGCGCGTCACGGGACCTGCAGCATGATGTTTCCTGACCCCGACCTCGGTTGCTCTTGTCTGGAACCTCGCCTGCGTCGTCATCGCAGCCTCCCTCCTCTTGCGAGGAGGCTGCGATGACGACGCACA
>DATIWK010000175.1:0-6513 GCA_035519395.1 Anaeromyxobacteraceae bacterium
GGGACTACCAGTTCTCGTACATCAAGCGCTTCCGCGCCGATCCGCGGATGGTGCTGCCCGACCGCCAGCAGATCACCATGGACAAGGGCTTCCTCAAGGCCTACGTGCAGCTCCTCATCCAGACCTGCCACCGGCGCGGCGTCCACGCCATGGGCGGCATGGCGGCCCAGATCCCGATCAAGGACGACCCCGAGGCGAACGAGGCGGCGCTCGCCAAGGTGCGCGCCGACAAGATCCGCGAGGTGACGGACGGCCACGACGGCACCTGGGTGGCGCACCCGGGCCTGGTCGCCATCGCCAAGGGGATCTTCGACACGCACATGAAGACCCCCAACCAGATCCACCGCCGGCGCGACGACGTCCGCGTGACGCCCCGGGATCTGCTGCGCCCGCCCGAGGGGACGCGCACCGAGGCGGGATTGCGCCAGAACGTCCGCGTCTCGGTCCAGTACCTCGAGGCGTGGCTGCACGGGTCCGGGTGCGTCCCCCTCTACCACCTGATGGAGGACGCGGCCACCGCGGAGATCTCCCGCAGCCTCGCCTGGCAGTGGATCCACCACGGCGTCACGCTCGACGACGGGAGGCCCCTCACCACCGAGCGCTTCCGCACCCTCCTCGCCGAGGAGATGGACCGGATCCGCCTGGAGGTGGGCGACGCGCGCTTCGTCTCGGGGCGGTTCGAGGACGCGCGCGCGCTCTTCGAGCGCATGAGCACCTCGGACGAGTTCGTCGAGTTCATCACCCTCCCCGCCTACGAGCTGCTCGAGGCGTCCCCCGACGAGCGCGCCCGCGTCCTCGCCGGCGGCGGCCGCGCCGACGAGAGCCCCGCGCCGCCGCACCCCGATCCGCGCCGCTGGCTCGGGGTGGTGCGCAACTACGGCCGGGCCGAGGTGGAGAAGCTGCGGGGCACGGTCCGCGTCGAGCACACCCTCGCCACGCTCGGCGCGAACCGGCTCTGGGACCTCCTCCACTCGGAGCCCTACGTCCCCGCGCTCGGGGCCCTCACCGGGAACCAGGCGGTGCAGATGGTGAAGGCCGGCCTGAAGGCCATCTACCTCTCCGGCTGGCAGGTGGCGGCCGACGCCAACGACGCCGGCCAGACCTACCCCGACCAGAGCCTCTACCCGGCCAGCTCGGTGCCGACCGTGGTCCGCCGCATCAACCGCGCCCTGCAGCGGGCCGACCAGATCGACCACGCCGAGGGGCGCGACCGCACCCAGTGGTTCGCCCCCATCCTCGCCGACGCCGAGGCCGGCTTCGGCGGGCCCCTCAACGCCTTCGAGCTGATGAAGGCGATGATCGAGGCGGGCGCGGCCGGGGTGCACTTCGAGGACCAGGTCGCCTCGGAGAAGAAGTGCGGCCACCTGGGCGGGAAGGTCCTGGTCCCCACCAGCACCTTCGTCCGCACGCTCACCGCGGCGCGCCTGGCCGCGGACGTGATGGGCGTCCCCACCCTCCTGGTCGCCCGTACCGACGCGGAGGGCGCGAAGCTCCTCATGTCCGACGTCGATCCCTACGACGCGCCGTTCCTCGAGAAGGGCGAGCGCACCGCGGAGGGCTTCTTCCGGATGCGCGCGGGGATGGACGCGGCCATCGCCCGCGCCCTGGCCTACGCGCCGTACGCCGACCTGATCTGGTGCGAGACGCAGACCCCCGACCTGGAGGAGGCGCGCCGCTTCGCCGAGGGCGTCCACGCCAAGCACCCCGGCAAGCTCCTCGCCTACAACTGCTCTCCCTCCTTCAACTGGCGGAAGAACCTGGACGACGAGACCATCGCGCGGTTCCAGCGGGAGCTGGGCGCCATGGGGTCCAAGGTCCAGTTCATCACGCTGGCCGGGTTCCACGCGGTGGCGCACTCGATGTTCCAGCTCGCCCGCGGCTACCGCGAGCGCGGCATGACCGCGTACGCGGAGATGCAGACCGCCGAGTTCGCGGCGGAGCGGAACGGGTACACGGCCACGCGCCACCAGCGCGAGGTGGGCACCGGGTACTTCGACGCCGTGGCCCAGGCCGTGTCCGGCGGGACGGCCTCGACGCTGGCGCTGGAGGGGTCGACCGAGGCGGCCCAGTTCACCGCCGCCGGCCGGCCCGGCGCCGCGCACGCCGCCGCGCAGGTGTCGCGCGCCATCCAGGAGGACCACGTCCGCCTCGACGACCTGGTGGCGCGGCTCAAGGGCGCGCGGGACATCCACGCGCTCGGCGCGGCGCTCGAGGAGCTCTCCACCATGCTCACCGAGCACTTCGCGCACGAGGAGCACGCCAAGGGGTTCTACGGCCTCCTCGGGGCGCGCTCGCCCGAGTACCGGGCCGAGCTGTTGCGCATGATCGAGGAGCACCAGCAGATCCTGAAGGCCATCACGTCGCTCCAGGAGCGGTCGAAGGGCCCCTCCACCTCGCGGGACCTCGAGCCGGCCACCGGGTCCTTGCTCGCGCAGATCGAGTCGCACGAGCGGCGGGAGCTGCAGCTCGTGAAGGTGCTCGCCTAGCCCGGCCGCCGCCCCGGAGCTGGGGGCGGCGACGGCCCGGGGCCCCGCCCGCGAGGAGGCGGGCACTCCGCCGAGAGTCCCCTCCTGGGGCCCCCGGCCACGACGGCGCGCGCCAGGCCGGGGGCCGGTTAGTGAACTTTTTCACAAGTCCACTCCACAGGAGCCCTCGATGGCGAGCATCAGCAAGCACGTGACCCGGGACGTGATCGCGCTGGAGGCCTCGACGCCGAGCCGCGACGCCGCGCGGCTCATGACGGACCGGCAGATCGGCTCCGTGGCGGTGCGCGAGGCGGGGAAGATCACCGGCCTCGTCACCGAGCGCGACCTCGTGATCGCCGTCGTCGCCCGCGGCGGCGACGGGTCGCTGCCGATCCGCGAGGCGATGCGGCGCGACGTGCCGCGCATCGGCGCCGAGTCCACCGAGGCCGACGCCTCGAACCTCATGCGGGAGAACTACACCCGCCACCTGCTGGTCGAGGAGCAGGGGAAGGTGATCGGCATCATCTCGATGCGCGACATCATCCAGCTCATGCTCGACGAGAAGCAGTACGTGATCGAGCAGCTCCACACCTACATCAGCGGCGTGTGAGGGCGCCGGGATCGCGCCGGAGCGGCTCCTCGTCCCGGCGCGCCGGCACCTTGCCGCGGCCCTGTCGCCCTGCGCACCGCGCCGCCTGGCCGGACGGCTGCGGTATCGTGCCCTCCGCCCCGCCGGGGGGCTTCCGCGCCTGCAGGCGCCAAGGTACGCCCGGCGCGCGAGGTGCCGATGCGGATCGCAGTGCCCAAGGAGACCGCCCCCGGGGAACGGCGGGTGGCGCTCGCGCCTGACAACGTGGCGCGGCTCACGAAGCAGGGACACGAGGTGCGCATCGAGCGCGGCGCCGGGGCGGCGGCGGGATTCACGGATGGTGCCTACGAGGCCGCCGGCGCGAAGATCCTCCCGCGCGACGAGGCGCTCGCCGGCGCCGAGGTGGTGGCCCGGGTCCAGCGGCCCGACGATGCCGAGGCCGGCCGGATCCCGCCCGGCGCGCTGCTGGTGGCGCTGCTGGCGCCGCAGCAGGGCGGGCCTCTCCTGAAGGCGCTGGCCGACCGGGGCGTCCACGCCATGGCGATGGAGCGCGTGCCGCGCATCACCCGGGCCCAGTCGATGGACGCGCTGTCGTCCCAGGCGACGCTCGCCGGGTACAAGGCGGTCCTGGTCGGCGCGGCGGCGCTGCCGCGCATCCTGCCGATGATGACCACGGCGGCGGGCACGCTCGCCCCCGCCAAGGCCTTCGTGATCGGCGCGGGGGTGGCCGGGCTCCAGGCGATCGCCACGGCGCGCCGGCTGGGGGCGGTGGTCTCCGCCTTCGACGTCCGCCCGGTGGTGAAGGAGCAGGTGCAGTCGCTCGGCGCGACCTTCGTCGAGGTGGAGGTCGCGGCCGAGGGCGCGGGCGGCTACGCCAAGGAGCTGGGCGCCTCCGAGCAGGAGCGGGTCCTGGCCGCGGTGGGCCGGCACATCGCCGACATGGACCTCGTCCTCACCACCGCGCAGGTGCCCGGCCGGCCGGCGCCGCGCCTGGTGACCGCCGCGATGGTCCGGTCGATGCGCCCGGGCTCGGTCCTCGTCGACCTGGCCGCCGAGACCGGCGGCAACTGCGAGCTGACGCGCCCCGGCGAGACGGTGGTCGAGGCGGGCGTGACGGTGATCGGCGCCGTCAACCTCCCCGCCACCGTGCCTTTCCACGCGAGCCAGATGTACGGACGCAACGTGACCACCCTCCTCCAGCACCTCTGGCGCGACGGCAAGCTCCAGCTCGACCTGCAGGACGAGATCGCCGGGGCCATGCTGGTGGTGCACGGCGGAAAGGTGCGGGTGCCCTGATGCACGGCGCGAACCTCCTCGAGATCTACGTGTTCGTGCTGGCGGGCTTCGTCGGGTTCTTCACCATCACCCGGGTCCCGGCGCTCCTCCACACCCCGCTCATGTCGGCCACCAACGCCATCAGCGCCATCTCGCTGGTGGGCTCGCTGGTGCTCGCCGGCGCGGATCGCGGCCTGCTCGCCACCGTGCTCGGGTTCATCGCCGTGACCTCGGCGACCATCAACGTGGTGGGCGGCTTCATCATCACCGACCGGATGCTCAAGATGTTCAAGCGCGCCGGCCCGCCCCGGACCGCCGCGGGAGAGAAGAGGTGAGCCCGCGCACGGTGGTGATCGAGGCCGCCTACCTGGCTGCCTCCCTCCTCTTCATCCTGGGGCTGCGGAGCCTCACGGTCCCGGACCGCGCCCGCCGCGGCATGCAGCTCGCGGCGCTGGGCATGCTGGTGGCGGTGGTGGGGACGCTCCTCAACCACGACATCGTCCGCTACGACTGGATCATCGCCGGCCTGGTGCTCGGCTCGCTCATCGGCTACCCGCTCGGCGTCTACGTCCCCATGACGGCGATGCCGCAGCGGATCGCCATCTCGCACATGTTCGGCGCGGTGGCGGCCACGCTGGTCGGGGTCGCCGAGTACTGGACCCTCGGGAACGGCGCGCTGGTGGGGCGCGCCGAGATGGCGGCCCTCGGCTTCGAGGTGCTCTTCGGCTCCCTCACCATCACCGGCAGCTTCATGGCGTTCGGCAAGCTCCAGGAGTTGCTCCCCTCGCGCCCCCTCACCTTCCGCGGCCAGAACGTCCTGTCGGTGGGGATGTTCCTCGCGGCGCTCGGCCTCTTCACCTGGCTGCTGGTCGACCCCGCCCACCCGCACGCCTTCTACGCCATGGTGGCGCTCGGCCTGGTCTTCGGCGTCTCGCTGGTGCTGCCCATCGGCGGCGCCGACATGCCGGTGGTGATCTCGCTCCTCAACTCCTACGCCGGGCTCGCCTCGGCGGCGACCGGGTTCGCCATCGGGAACAACGTCCTCATCATCGCCGGCGCGCTCGACGGCGCCTCCGGCTTCATCCTCTCCATCATCATGTCGCGGGCGATGAACCGCTCCTTCACCAACGTGCTCTTCGGCGCGTTCGGGGCCGCGCCGCAGGCGTCGGCCAAGACCACGGCCGGGCTGGCGGTCCACGCCATCACCCCGGAGGACGCGGCCATCCAGCTCGCCTACGCCCGGCTCGTCATCGTGGTGCCCGGGTACGGGATGGCGGTGGCGCAGGCGCAGCACCAGGTCCGCGAGCTGGCCGCGCTCATCGAGAAGAACGGCGGGACGGTGCTCTACGCCATCCACCCGGTGGCCGGCCGCATGCCCGGCCACATGAACGTGCTCCTCGCCGAGGCGGACGTCCCCTACGACAAGCTGAAGGAGATGGACGACGTCAACGGGGACTTCAAGAACGCCGACGTGGCGCTCGTCATCGGCGCGAACGACGTGGTGAACCCGGCGGCGCGCACCGACAAGGGCTCGCCCATCTACGGGATGCCCATCCTCAACGTGGACGAGGCGAAGCAGGTGATCGTGCTGAAGCGCTCCATGAACCCGGGGTTCGCCGGGATCGAGAACGAGCTCTTCTACCGCGACAACACCGCCATGCTCTTCGGCGACGCCAAGCAGTCGATCGGGAAGGTCATCCACGAGGTGAAGCAGCAGGCCTAGGCGGACGCGTCCCTCCACCTCGCGTCCACTTCGCGGACGCCACGCCCGGGATGAGCGGACGCGACGGCCACGGCGCTAAGAGCACCGCCGTGGGCGAGCGCGTCCCGGCGGCGGTGGTGGGCGCGGGTCCGGCGGGGCTCGCGGTCTCGGCGTCGCTGCGCCGGCTGGGAGTCCGCCACGTGCTCCTCGAGCGCGACCGGGCCGTCGCCTCCTCCTGGCGCGGCCACTACGACAGGCTGCACCTCCACACCGACCGGAGGCGGTCCACGCTGCCCGGCGCCCCGTTTCCGCCGGGGACGCCGCGCTACCCGTCGCGCGACCAGGTGATCGCGTACCTGGAGCGCTACGCGGCCGAGCACGCCGCCGCGCCTCGCCTCGGCGAGGAGGTGCGCTCGGCGCGGCGCGGAGGGCTGGGCGGTCGAGACGGGGCGGAGCGCGCTGCTGGCGCGGCACCTGGTCGT
>DATIWK010000176.1:0-2163 GCA_035519395.1 Anaeromyxobacteraceae bacterium
CATCGCGGATTGCGATCCAGCTCCGACTGGATGGCCTTCGACGCCGCGACCTGCGCACGGCGTCGGTCCTGGGCGAGCAGGAACTCGCACCAGGCCTTCCACATGCCGAACTCGGCCTCGTCCGGGTTGAGCGCGATCGCGTCCTTGAACTTCTGGAGCGCCTCGTCGTACTTGCGCGCCTTCACGAGGAGGGTGCCCATCTCGAACGTGTTCTCGGCCTCGAAGATGCGGGCGACGTCCAGGTCGGCCTTGCCGCCCGAGGCGAGCTCCTGGAGGTACTCCTGCTTCTTCGGCTCCTCGCCCAGGACGCCCCACGCCTCGCTCACCTTCGCGAAGACGTCGGCGGCGAGCTTCTTCACCTCGTCGGTTGCGCCGGTGGGGACGGTGTCCGGGTGGTAGGCCTTCGCGAGCTGGAAGTAGGCCATCTTGATCTGCGCGGCGGTGGCATCGCGCTTCACGCCCAGCACCTCGAAGTGATCCTTCCCGTGAAGCCGCTCGCTGAGCTCGCGCAGGACCGGAGTCTCGAGCTTGGGGGCTGGCGGAGGCTTCGCCGCCGGGGCCGGCGCGGTCGGTGGAGCCGCGGCGGCGGGCCTCGCCGGGGGCGGAGCCGGCCTCGGCGCGGCGGGCGGCGGAGGACGCGGGCCGGCGGGGGCGGCCTTCGGCGCCGCCGGCGCGGGTGTCACTGCGGGTGTCACTGCTGGCGCCGCCGCGGCGGCCGGCGCGGGAGCGGTCGGGGCGGCCGCGGTCGGTGCAGCGGCGACGGGAGCCTCGGCAGCCGATGCGGAGGCGGCCGGTGTCGCGGCGGGAATGGGCTGAGGCGTCGTCCGCGGCGCGCCCGGAGGCGGACGTGCAGCCCCGAAGGAGAGCAGCTCCACCTCGGACAGGAGGAGGGCGAGCCGGAGCGCGGTGGCCGCGTCGGCAGGCGCCGCCGCCGCGAGCTCGGCCGGGCTCCGCCCGTCGAACGTGTTCGCGACGCGGGTTTCCTGGGCCGTGAGGCGCAGGTCCTCGATCCGGATGCGTCCGCCCACGCGAGTGGCCGCCCGGCCCTCGCGATCGCCGAGCCGCGCGCGCACCGCCGCCACGTCGAGCGCGCGCACCACGGCGCCGAGCATCGCGAGCGAGTTGCCGAGCGGGAACGACGAGGGCGGCGGCGCGACGCCCGGTTCCCACTGCCAGCTTCCTCGCTCGGACGTGAGCGCGCGGGCGATCACGCTCGCGCCGTGCTCCTGCAGCAGGGCCGCGACGTCCGCCGGGTTGACGAGCTGGGCGCGGAAGAGGCCCCCCACCGCGTCGCCGCCCGCGGCCTCGCGGGCGGCCTCCGCCTCGAAGAGCTTGTCCTCACGGAGCGCGCCCTTCCGGACGAGGAAGCGAAGGAGGTCGTCGTCCGGCGAGGTGGACGAGGCGTGCTCCACCGTCCCCTTCCTGAAGACGAGCACCCGGCTGGCCGCGTCGTCCGCGACGGTGAGCCGGCCGGCCGCCTGGGTGGCCGCGGCGAGGTGGAAGAGGCGAAGGGCCGAGAACCGATCCAGGTTCCCCGAGAGCGCGATGCCCGCGGCCATCGCGGCGTCGGGCGTGACCTCGAGACCCGCCTCCACGTAGCCCCGCACGTATTTCGGCGGCGCGGGCGCCCCGCCGGGCTGCGCAGGCGCCTGCGGCGGTGCGCCCGTAGTCGCGCCCTGCGATGCGGCAGCCGGCTGGGGAGGACGATTCACCGGAGGCGGCTTGTATCCGGCGGGTACGCGATCGAGCTTGGGGGGCGGTTCGGGCGCCTTGCCGGACCGGTTCGGATCGTCAGCCACGGGTGCGACTAGAGTACCACCGTCTCTCGGTGCTCGCCGAAGACGTCCCTCATGGCGTCGGCGATCTCCCCCAGCGTGGCCCTCGCCTTCACGGCCGCCAGGATGGGCGGCACCAGGTTGTCGGTCCCCCGCGCGGCCTTCCTCACCCGGTCCACCGCCGCCCGGGCCGCAGCCCCGTCGCGCGCCGCGCGGAACGCCTTCACCCGGGCCGCCTGGCGCTCCTCGAGGGCGGGGTCCACCTTGAGGACCGGGACGGGCGCGTCCTCGGCCTCGAACGCATTCTGCCCGACCACCACCCGGTCGCCCGACTCGACCTCGCGCTGCCAGGCGTACGCCGCCTCCTGGATCTCGCGCTGCACGAAGC
>DATIWK010000177.1:0-9549 GCA_035519395.1 Anaeromyxobacteraceae bacterium
GCGCGTCGAGACCGACGCCACGTGCGATCGGATGACCTGCCTCGCGCGGCAGATCTTCACGGTGAAGGTCGGCTGGCGCTCGGTGAAGCTCGCGCTGCGGCGCGAGGTCTGGGACGCGTCGGTGCGAGGGTGGGTGCCGCCCGCCGACGACCGCTCGACGAAGGCGATCGCGCGCGAGGAGGCCGACCTCGTCGCCGAGCTGATGGCCGTCGATCTCGGCGCTGCCGCCGCGTCCGAGCTGCGCCAGGGGGACGACCCGTGCCGGGTCGCGATCGCGTGCGCCGACGGCCGCTGCGTGCCGGCCGCCGGCAAGGCCTCCGCGGCGGGCGAGCGGGGACTCGCGCGCGCCGACCCGAGCCCGGCCGGCGGGGCGCGCCGGGCCGACGGGGCGCGCCGAGCCGACGCCCCCCGCGTGCGCGGCTGGCCCTGACGGCAGGCGCCGCGCGCCCTGCCGGATGGTGGATCGGTCGGATCCGGCGGCGAGGGATGTCCGACACGGCGGAGGAACCGCCATGCACGAGGTCGTCTCGCTCGCGACGCGCCGCCGTCGCACCTCGGTCCACCCGGCCACCATCGTCATCGCCTGGGCCGTCGCGGCGGCGTTGCTCGCCCTGGCGGCGATCGCGTCGTGATGCTGCGGGGGCCGCCCCAACGGGGGCACGGCGCCGGCCCCCGAACCCCACCATGGCCGGAGGCGACGGTGGAACTCGCCAGCCCCTCGTGCGTTGCTGATCCGCGTCCCGCCGTCTAGAGCCGCTCCGGGAGCCAAGCATGGATCATCACGACCGGGAGCTCTCCCGGGCATTCGACGCGCAGGCGGCGCAGTTCGAGCGCTCTCCCATCCAGTCCGACCCGGCCACGCTCGCGCGGCTGGTCGCCTTCGCGGCGCTGCCCCCCGGCGCGCGCGTGCTCGACGCGGGCTGCGGCCCCGGGCTGGTGGCGGAGGCGTTCCTCGCCGCGGGCCACGCGGTCCACGGCGTCGATCTCTCCGCGGAGATGGTCCGGCGGGCGCGGGTCCGCTGCGCCCGGTTCGGCGACCGGGCCCGGTTCGGAGAGGGATCGGTGCTGGCGCTCGACGCGGGCCCGTTCGACGCGGCGGTCTCGCGCTTCGTCGTGCACCATGTCGCGGATCCGATCGCCTTCCTCCGGGCCCAGGTGGCGCGGATCGGCCCGGGCGGCGCGGTGGTCGTCTCCGACCACACCGCCGACCCGGATCCGGCCCGGGCGCGCTGGCACCAGGAGATCGAGCGCGCCCGCGACCGGACCCACACGCGCAACCTCTCGCCCGGGGAGCTGGCCGACCTGTTCGCCGGCGCCGGTCTGGAGCGCGTCGTCCTCCAGGAGGAGCCGTTCGAGCTGGACTTCGACGAGTGGTTCGACCGCGGCACCCCGGCGCTCCCCAAGGACCAGGCGCGCGCGATGGCGCTGCGGGGGCGCGCCCGCGGCTTCGACCCCGCGCTGCGCCCGGACGGCGGCGTCACGCTGCGGTGCTGGCGGGCGCTGGTGCGCGGCGTGAGGCCGGGTGGCTGAGGCGATGGAGCGCGGCGACGGCGGCGCGGAGGAGATCCCGGTCCTCCAGGTCGAGGGGCTCACCCGCACCTTCGGTCGCGTCGCGGCGGTGGACGGCGTCTCCTTCGACGTCCGGCGGGGCGAGGTCGTCGGCCTGCTCGGCCCCAACGGCGCCGGCAAGACGACCACCATCGACATGATCCTGGGCGTCCTCTCGCCCACCTCGGGCCGCATCCGCATCGAGGGCATCGACGTGGCGCGGCGGCGCTCCGAGGCGATCGAGCGGACCAACTTCGCCGCGGTCTACGCGCCGCTCCCCGGGAACCTCACCGTCGCGCAGAACCTCCGGGTCTTCGGGCTCATGTACGGGGTGCGCGGCCTCCCGGCCCGGATCGAGGCGCTCCTGCGCGAGAACGACCTGGTCCGGTTCCGGGACACCAAGTGCGGCCTCCTCTCCTCGGGCGAGCAGACGCGCGTCAGCCTCGCCAAGGCGATGCTCAACCGCCCGCGCCTGCTCCTCCTCGACGAGCCCACCGCGTCGCTCGATCCCTCCGTCGCCCGGGAGGTCCGCTCGCAGATCCGCGCCATGGCCGCCGGCTGCGGGGCCGGCGTCCTCTGGACCTCGCACAACATGTACGAGGTCGAGGAGGTCTGCGAGCGCGTCCTCTTCCTCTCGCACGGGCGGATCCTGCTGGAGGGCGATCCCAGGACGCTCCCGCGCCAGCATGGCCGGGCCACCCTCGAGGACCTCTTCGTGGCGGTGGCGCGCGAGCCGGTGTCACCCGGGAGCGCCTGACGTGATCCGCCCGTCCCGCACAGCCGCCGTCGTCCTCCGCCACCTCTACCTGCTGCGGGGGAGCCCGGCGCGCGTCCTGCCGCTCTTCGCCTGGGTCGCGATCGACATCGTGCTCTGGGGGTTCATCACCCGGTGGCTCAACGCCGTGTCGGCGTCGGGGCTCGACTTCGTCCCGCTGCTCCTCGGCTGCGTCCTGCTCTGGGACTTCTTCATCCGGGTGATGCAGGGCGTGACCATGGCCTTCTTCGAGGACGTCTGGACCCGCAACTTCCTCAATGTCTTCTCGACGCCGCTCTCCAACGCCGAGTACGTCGCGGGGCTGGTGCTCTCCGGCGTCATGACCAGCGCCGTCGGGCTGGCGGTGATGATCGCGCTCGCCTCCGGGATCTTCGGCCTGTCGTTCCTCGCCTACGGGCTCCCGCTCGTGCCGTTCCTGCTCGTGCTCTTCCTCTTCGGCATCGCGCTCGGCATCGTGGGCTGCGCCATCGTGCTCCGCCTCGGCCCGGCTGCCGAGTGGCTCATCTGGCCCATCCCCGCCATGCTCTCGCCGTTCGCCGGGGTCTTCTACCCGGTCTCCACCCTCCCGGGCTGGATGCAGGTGGTGTCGCGCGCGCTGCCGCCGTCCTACGTCTTCGAGGGTGTCCGGGCCATCGTGGCGGGGCGGACCGCGCCCGCCGGCCCGCTCCTCGTCGGGGTCGGGCTGGCCCTCCTCGACGTCCTCGCCGCGGCGTGGCTCTTCAATCGGGTCCACCGGCGCGCCGTGCGCACCGGGCTCATCGCGCGGTACAGCGCCGAGAGCGTCACCTGACGCCGCGCCCGCCGGGCCGCCGGACTTCCGGGCACGGCGCGCGCGACGGCGGGGCACCCCGGGCGTCCGGGCCCGCTGCAAGCCGCGGGATTTCCGGACCCCTCGCCCCGCGAAGGCCGCTGGCACGCTCCGCGCATCATGGACGCTCCGAGGCGACGGACATGGCCAACGCAGACGACGTGGCGCTCAAGACGGCGAAGGATCTGCTGGACCAGTTCGAGATCCCGTTCGAGCGGCTGGTCCTCCGGACCAGGGCCGCCGACATCCTGGACGACTACTCCCGGGCGATCGGCGCGAGGCTCACCCTCTTCACGGGCGAGCACGCCCAGGCCTGGCTCGCCTTCTGCCGCGAGGCGCTCGCCCGCGCCTACGCCCGGCAGGCCGGCCGCCGCCCCGCGAACAGCGCGCTCACGGTCTCGATGGTGTCGGCCTCCTCCGGCCGCTTGTCCTCGCGGTAGCGCTTCACCCGCGCGAACCGGAGCGTGAGCCCCGACGGATACCGCGGGCTCGCCTGGATGCCGTCGAACGCCACCTCCACCACCAGCTCGGGACGCACCCGGACCTCGAAGGCGTCGAGCGGCGAGGTCGCCAGCGCCGACAGGCGCCCGGTCTGCCAGCGGAGCATCTCGTCGGTCATCCCCTTGAACGTCTTCCCCAGCATCGCCCAGCCGCCCGACGCGGGGTCGCGCGCGCCGAGGTGGAGGTTGGAGAGCCATCCCCTGCGGCGGCCGCTCCCCCACTCCGCGGCCAGGACCACCAGGTCGAGGGTATGGGCGCGCTTCACCTTGAGCCATGCGGCGCCGCGCCGGCCCGCCTGGTACGGCGCGCCCAGGGCCTTCGCCACCACGCCCTCCTGCCCCCGCGCCAGCGCCTCGTCGAGGAAGGCGGCCGCCGCCGCGGCGTCGCGCGTCACGAGGCGGGGGACGAGGTGTCCGCCCGGGAGGGCGCGCTCCAGCGCCGCGCGCCGCTCGGCGTTCCCGGCGGCCAGCAGGTCGGCGCCGTCGGCGTGCAGGAGGTCGAAGAAGAAGGCGGTGAGCGGCAGCCCGGGGGCGATCTCGCCGGCGTCGAGACGGCCGAAGCGGCGCATGGTGACCTGGAACGGCTCCGGCGTCCCGTCCGGCGCGAGGGCGACGGCCTCGCCGTCCAGGATCGCGGTCCGGGCGGCGGCGCCCCGCACCGCCACCACCACCTCGGGGACCGCCGCCGTGACGTCGCGGAGCGACCGGGAGTAGACCCGCACGGCGTCGCCGTCCCGGTGGACCTGGATGCGCGCGCCGTCCAGCTTCCACTCGAAGGCGGCCTCGCCGCCCAGCTCCGAGAGCGCCTCCCCCACGGTCGCGGCGGACTGCGCCAGCATCGGCTGCACCGGCTCCATGGGCCGGAGCCGGAAGCGGGCCAGCCCGGCCGCGCCGCCGGCGAGGGCCTCCGCCGCGACGGGCGGAAGGGAACCCGCGAACATGGCCGCACGGCGCACCTCCTGGGTCGGCACGTCCGCCGCGCGCGCGACCGCGTCCACCAGGACGCCCTCCAGCGCCCCCTGCCGCAGCTCTCCGAGGAGGAGCCCGGACAGGAGCCGCCGCTCCTGCTCGGTGGCGCGGCCCAGCAGCCCCTCGAGCGCGCCCCGCCGGACGCCGGCCGACCGCGGGCCGCGCGAGGCCGCGATGCGCGCGAGCGTGGCGTCCACCTCGGCCACGCCGAGCGACGGCGACGCGGCGGCGGCGGTGGCCGCGAGCGCCCCCCGGACCGCGGCGTACCCGAGGCCGATCCGGCCCTGCGGCAGGTCTCCCGAGAGCCAGGCCGCCACGACGGGCCGCTCCTCCTCGGCGAGGCGACGCAGCAGGGCGGCGAGGAGCGCCACCTTCTCCAGGCGGCCGCTGGTCGCGGTCACGGCGCGCGACACCTCGGCGATCTCGGCGAGCTGCACGGCGGTGTCTTAAACGGCGAGAGACGGTCCCGCGGGGACCGCCCGCTCCGGCACTTTACCGGACCACCCCGCGCAGCACCGCGAGCAGGTTCGCCGCGTCGAACGGCTTCTCCAGCCGCGGGTTCGGGACCTCGGCGAGGAACTGCCGGGCGCTCGCGGTGAACGCGCCGCCGGTCATGAAGACCATCCGGCCGGCCTGGTCGGGCGCGATCCGCGCCACCGCGGCGTGCAGCTCCATCCCGGTCATGGACGGCATCATCAGGTCGCAGAGGATGGCGTCGAACCGCTCGCCGCCGGCGATCCGGTCCCTCACCTCGGCCGCGTCCGTCGCGACGAGGACCTCGTGGTGGCGCCGCAGGGCGCGGCGCAGGCCCGCGGCGAGGGATGCGTCGTCGTCCACCACCAGGACGCGCCCGCTGCGGCCGCTCGGCGCCGGGCCGGGCGGGGACCGGGCCGCGCGGTCCTCGACCGTGGGGACGGCCGCGGGCAGCGTCACCCGGAACGTCGAACCCTCGCCGACGCGGCTCTCGACCGCGATGTCTCCGCCCAGCGCGCTCACGAGGTTCCGGCAGATGGAGAGTCCCAGCCCCGTGCCGATGCCCACCGGCTTGGTGGTGAAGAAGGGGTCGAAGATGTGCGCCGCCACGTCCGCGGGGATGCCGGCGCCGGTGTCGCGCACCTCCACGACGGCGCGCCCCGCCCCGTCGGTGCGGGTGGCGACGCGGATCTCGTTCGCGTCGGCGCGCCCCTCCGGGATGGCCTGCGCCGCGTTGACGAGCAGGTTCAGGAAGACCTGTCCGAGGCGCGACTCGTTCGCCGTCACAGGCGGCGTCCGGGCGTAGTCCTTCACCATCCGGGCGCGGTGGCGGATCTCGTTCCAGGCCATGTTGATGGACGACTCGATCACCCGGCGCAGCTCGACCCGGGCGGTGGTCTCGTCATCGACGCGCGAGAAGGTCTTGAGGTCCCGCACGACGTGCTTCACCCGCACCGCCCCTTCCCGAGCCTCGGCGATGGCCTGCATCGCCTCCTCGAGGCGCCCGGCGCCGACGTCGGGCGCGAGCTCCCTGAGCTCCTGCTCGAGAAATTCGAGCGCCGCCATGGTGTAGGCGAGCGGGTTGTTGATCTCGTGCGCCACGCCCGCCGCCAGCGTCCCGGTGACGGCGAGGCGGTCGGCCTGCACGAGCTTCGTGGTGAGCGCGGCCCTCTCGGCGCGGGTGCGCAGCGCGGCGATGCCGAAGGCCACGTCGTCCGCCAGCTCGGCCAGCAGCTTCAGCTCGTCGTCGTCGAACGCGTCCACCTCTGCGTCGAGCGTGAGCGCCGCGATCGGGCGGCCGTCCACGAGGAGGGGGAAGGACGCCACGGAGGAGAACCCTCGCCGCGCCACCTCGGCGCGCCACGGCGCGAAGAGCGGATCGGTCGTGATGTCGCGGACCACCGCCGGCCGCCCCGTGCGGAGCGCCATGCCCGTCGGCCCGCGGCCGCGCTCGCGATCGGCCCAGGTGAGATCGAGCATGGCGATGAGCCCGTCGTCCGCTCCGGCCTGGGCGACGGGGCGGACCGAGCGCGCCTCGTCGTGCTGGGGAGTTCCCACCCAGGCGACCTGGTACCCGCCCACCTCCACGACCAGGCGGCAGACCGATTCCAGCAGCGCCTGCTCGTCGGCGGCGCGCACCAGCGCGGCGTTGCAGGCGCTCAGCGTCCGGAGCGCCCGCGCCTGCCGCCGCTCGGACGCCTCGGCGCGCCGGCGCTCCGCCACCTCCGCAGCGAGGTTCAGGTTGGCCGCGGTGAGCTGCGCGGTGCGCTCCGCGACGAGCTGCTCCAGGTCGGCCTGCGATCTGCGCAGCAGCCGCTCGTTCTCGCGTGCCACCCGGGCCACCTGCGAGAGGTCCTTCCCGAGGACGAGGATGCTCGAGACCATGTTGGTGTGCCGCGGCACGCCCTCGTCCGAGAGGCCCTCCTCGCCCATGCTCTGGAACCCGACCAGCGGGGCCCCGCCCAGCGTCTCGACGAGCCGGCCCACCTCGTCGCGGACCGCGCCGCCGAGGACCTTGGGGCGGAGCGAGCAGCGCGTGACGATCGCGACGGCGGGTTCCGCGATCCCCCCGCGCAGCTTCGCCTTGCGCAGGGCGTCCCGCCCCGCGTTCGCGGCGGAGTCGCCGCTCGCCTCCAGGAGGGTGAGGACCGTGCCGGGCGACACGGGGATCGTGAAGTTGATCCCTCCCGCGGGCGTCACGTAGCCGGCCACGTCGGGCATGTACTGGCCGATCGGGTCGGCGAGGCCGACCACCCGTCCCGTCGCCGTGGCGACGTGGGTCCCGTCGAGCGACCCGCGCGGAACCCCCAGCAGATCGGCGTAGGCCTCGGCGGCCGGGCGGCCGTCGATCTCCAGCACCTCGTGCCCGCGCGCGGCGGTGACCGTGCAGCGCCGCTCGGTCGGGCGCAGGCCGTGGGAGAGCGCGATGCCGAACTGCAGCTCGGTCTCGAAGAGCGCCACCGCCAGCCCGTCGCGCAGGGCGCGATCCCCCGCGAAGACGTGGTTCGCCTCCGCGCCGGCGTCGGACGCCGAGGCGCCGCCGAAGATGGGGAGCCGCCCGAGCGACCTGCGCTTCACGGCCTCCAGGATCTCGTAGGTCATCGACGGCGCGCGGCGGGTGCTGCCGGGCGACAGGAGCAGCGCGAAGGCGGCACGGCCCCGGCGCGTCAGCTCCGTCCAGGGGGCCGGGCTGCCGTCGAAGTAGGACCGGAGGCGCGGGTCGTCGAGCGCCTCGTCCACGGCGGCCCGCCAGCCGTCGGAGACGGCCCGGCCGGCGGCCACCCGGACGCGCAGGTGCGGCGACGCGAGCGCCGCCACCACCACGCTCCCCTCGTGCTCCCCGTCGAGGATCTCGCCCGCGGAGCTGGCCCCCAGCACCGGCACGCCGGCGACGCTCCGCGCGCCGCGCACGACCTCGTCGGCGCCGTGGACGGGCGACGCGAAGACGAGCAGCGCGGTCGGCGCGTGGAGACGGAGCTGGCGGACCGCGTCGGCGGCGGCGTCCGCGGCGGCGGCGAACGCATCGGGGCCGGACCGCACCGCTCGTCCCACCTCGATGCAGGTCCCGTCGCCGTTCGCGGTCTCGAGCCGCGGCCGCTCCTCGCTCCCGGACCGCATCGCGATCACCCCAGCCGCACCCGGCGCGACGCCGGGTTCGCGCCGGCCCTGCCGAGGGCGACGCGGACCAGCGTGGCGGCGATCTCTGCGTCGCCGGGCGCGCGCACCAGGGCGCGGCGCAGGCTGACGAGGGCCGCGGCCGGCCGTCCCCCGGCGATCTCGGAGAGGGCGGCCTGGTACAGCTCCTGCGCGTCCTCGGGCCGGGCACGGGCGCCGGCCGGCGAGAGGGCGCCTCCCCGCCGCCGCGCCTCCGCCGCGAGCGCGCCGAGGTGCGCGTGGAACGCGTGCCAGCGCGCCACCGGGACGGACTCGGCGACGGTGGTGGTGACGAGCCGCCTCGCGACCAGCGAGAAGAGCGCGTGGCGCGCCTGGCTCCAGGTCGCCTGGAAGCGCTCGCGCAGCTCTCCGGCGCGAAGCCCCGCGCCGATCTCGAGGAGGAGGGCCGCCTCGTCGGCGGTGAAGTCGGGCAGGAAGCGAGGCGGCGCGCAGACGCGGAGCGTCGCGCCCGCCGGGATGCCGCGGACGTAGCGCGCGACGTGGAGGTCCGGGCGGCAGCGGAGGAGGTCTTCGAACCAGCGCGAGGTGACGCCGGCATGACGTTCCGAGAATGCGACGCCGAGCCGGTACGGCGCGGCCGGGCTCGCCCAGACCACCGTGCCCGCGACCGACAGCTCCCCCGTCATCCCCGGCGCGGAGACCACGAGGTGGACGCCCCGGCCGGAGGCAACGGACCGTTCGGAGACGAGCTGACAGCCGCGCGGCCCGAGGTCCTCCGTCGTGACGGACCAGAACGCCTCGCCGGCGCTCAGCCGGGACGGACAGCACAGCCGCACGCGCGGGCACCGCCGCGGATTGAGAATGACGTCTGCGTCCGCCTCGTCGCGCTCTGCTCCGCTGGTGCTGGGTGTGTCCTTCACCACATCCCTCCGTGGGCGCCGGCCGGTCATGCCATCCGGGATAGCAACGCCGGAGCCAGCCTGTTTCTTCCGTAGTCGCAGATGGTTGCCTCGTGAGGACTCGCCGGCAGGTGCCCGCCGACCCCTTTGGCGAACGGTCGGAACTGGACGGTACTTTCAGGGGGGCCCGCATGGAGAAGCGCAGTGGGAGTGGGGGCCCGCCGACCCGGAATGGCCCGAAGGGGCTATCGCGCGCTCGCGAGCAGGTGCGGCTGAACCCGTGGGTAGGCCCCCCCTCACCGGAGCGCCTGGTTGACGATGGCGAGGGAGCCGGTTGGGGTGGACCGGCTTCTCGATGCACGGAGCCGTCGGCCGCCACGCCGCGATCGGGTAGGAAGGAGCCGACGCCGCTCAAATCGCGCCGCGCGGCGACCCGCTCGACGCGTTATCCATCAAGCCGAG
>DATIWK010000178.1:0-15910 GCA_035519395.1 Anaeromyxobacteraceae bacterium
GGCTTCGTGCTGACCCTGGGCATGGCGGTGGACGCGAACGTCCTCATCAACGAGCGCATCCGCGAGGAGCTGCGCGGCGGGCGGACGGTGAAGCAGGCGGTGCAGCAGGGCTACGACAAGGTCTTCTGGACCATCGTCGACTCGCACGTCACCACCCTGGTCGCGGGCGTCGTGCTCATGCAGTACGGGTCGGGCCCGGTCCGGGGCTTCGCCGTCACCCTCATCATCGGCCTGATCGCCTCGCTCTTCACCTCGATCGTGGTGACCCGCGCGATCATGGAGTACTTCACGCGCCACGAGACGGCGCGCCTGAGCGTCTGATGCAATTCAAATCGTTCGACCTCGTCCCCCACGGCACCAAGATCGACTTCGTCGGGAAGCGCCACATCGCGGTGGTGCTCTCGCTCATCGCGAACCTCGCCGTCATCGCCTGGTGCTTCCCCGCCGTCCACGGGCTCAACCTCGGCGTGGACTTCGCCGGCGGCACCGAGATGCAGGTGCGGTTCGGCAAGGCCGTCGATCCCGCCACCATCCGCAACGCGGTCGAGGCCCTCGACTTCAAGGACGCCGCGGTCCAGACCTACGGGCCCGAGTCCGATCACAGCTACCTCATCCGCGTCGGGCGCATCGCGCTCATGACCGAGGACCAGGTCAAGCGGGTGGTGGACGCGGTGAACGGCAAGTTCCCGGTCGAGAGCTGGAACTGGAACAAGGACATCGGCGACAAGATCGACTTCCAGTTCAAGGGCGCGCCGCCCGCCACCGCCGCCGTCCAGGCGGCGGTCGAGGCCGCGAGCGTGCGGGTCCGCGAGGTGCGCGAGGAGGCCGGCCTCACCGCGGGCACCAAGTCGTACGCGGTCATCACCCAGGGGATCCAGGACAAGGTCGAGCGGGAGCTGTCCTCCCGGTTCGCCGACGCGAAGCCGGTGGTGGAGCGGGTCGAGTACGTCGGCCCGGCGGTCGGCCGCGAGCTGCAGATCCAGGGCTTCAAGGCGATCGTCTACGCGATGCTGCTCATCGTGGTCTACGTGGGCCTGCGCTTCGACTTCCGGTTCAGCCCCGGCGTCATCATCGCCCTCATCCACGACGCCATCATCACCCTCGGCTTCTTCGCCTTCTCCGGGCGGGAGTTCAACCTGACCTCGATCGCCGTCATCCTCACGGTGATCGGCTACTCGGTGAACGACACGGTGGTGGTCTACGACCGGATCCGCGAGAACCAGGGCAAGTACAAGGGCAAGTCCCTGGCCGACCTCGTGAACCTCTCCATCAACGAGGTCCTGGGGCGGACCTTCCTCACCTCGTTCGCCACCGCGCTCTCGCTCGTCGGCCTCCTCGCCATCGGCGTGGGCACCATCTTCGACTTCGCCTTCGCGATGCTCATCGGCATCATCTCCGGCACCTACTCGACCTGGTTCATCGCCGCCCCGATGACCATCTGGCTCGAGGAGCGGGCGGTGCGGAGGAAGGCCGGGGCGGCGTCCGCGCCCGTGCAGCCGGCGCGCGTGGCCAAGTAGACTGCTCTCGCCCCCGGGTCTCCACGGTGCCCCGCTGCCCTGCCGGGCGGCGGGGCTCCTTCGTTTCGGGTGCCCGGGGCGGCTCGCCGCCGGACCGGGCGGGTCGCACCGCTCGGGTCCCGCTCGTCGCCGTGCGAAACCCCGGCCGGCGCGCCACATCCAACCGTCGAGGTGGCGTGTGCGCTCGACGGACCGGCTCGACGGAGTGTGGTGGATCCTGCGCGTGACGCTCGGCGCGGGCGCGCTCCTCGCCGGCGTGGACAAGTTCTTCGACCGGCTCACCACCTGGTCGATGTACCTGAGCCCGCTCGCGGAGCGCCTCCTGCCGGTGAGCGGCCGCGTCTTCCTGCGCGCCACGGGCGTGCTCGAGATCGCCATCGGCCTGGCGGTGCTGACGCGCTGGACGCGCGCCGGGAGCTACGCCCTCGCCCTCTGGCTCGCGGCCATCTCCGTCAACCTGGCGGTGGCGGGCAGCTTCTGGGATCTCGTGCTGCGCGATCTGGGGAACGCCGCGGCGGCGCTCGCCCTGGCGCGCCTCACCGCCTGGCGGGCCGCCGCGGACGAGCGCCCCTCGCTCGACATCCCGGCGTCCGGCGCCGCCGTGAAGGCGTGACCGGCCCGATGCGAACTGGGCGGCGGCGGCCCCTCCGCCGCGGAAGGACGTAGCGCGAAAGACGGAGCAAGGAGGACATCATGAAGATGCTGCGGTGGATGGCGGTGGCTGCGCTGGTGACGCCGGCGCTGGCGATGGCGGCGACCTGGGAGAAGGTCCCGCTCGTCGACCACATGTGCGCGGACAAGGTGAAGGGGAACCCCGACGCGCACAAGACCTCGTGCCTGCTCAAGTGCGCGAGCAGCGGCTACGGGATCCTCACCGCGAGCGGGGCCTGGCTCAAGCTCGACGAGGCCGGCAACGAGAAGGCCGTCGCCGCGCTCAAGAAGACGAGCAAGGCGGATCACGTGCGCGTCAACGTGACCGGCGAGCAGAAGGGCGACGTGATCGCGGTGTCCTCGCTCGCCATCCCGGATTGAGCGGCGGCGGGAGGGGCCGCTCAGTCGCGCGCCGGGATCCTCACCCCCACCCGCAGCGCGAAGAGGCCGGCGACCCCGATCGTCACCCCGGCGCCCACTGCCAGGGCGCCGGGGCCGCCGCGCAGCGGGAGCGCGGGGAGGACGAGGAGGAACCGCTCCGCCAGCAGGCCCACCAGGATCGCGGCCGCCCCCGCGGCGAGCGTGTCGCGGCGCCGCTTGAGCCGCTCCGAGAGGAAGAGCCAGAACGGCCAGAGGAACACGGCCACGAGCGTGGCCATGGCGATGGGCTTCCACGGTCCGCGCCAGCGCGCCAGGAGCGGAGCGATCTCGGCGGGCACGCCGCCGTACCAGGCCGCGAGGAAGAGCGCCCACAGCAGGTAGCTCCACACCACCACGAAGCCGAAGAGGAGCTTCCCGAGGTCGTGGCGCAGGTCGGGGCCGCCCTCGCCGCGCAGCGCGGCCGAGAGCGCCACCCAGGCCAGGCCGCACAGGAACGCGCCCAGGAAGTAGTACGCGGGGAGCGCGGTGGCGGGCGGAGCCGCCTCGAGCGACAGCACCCAGTCGTAGGCCCAGAACGACAGGGCCGCGGCGTAGGCGACGAGGTAGACGACCGCGGCCGAGGTGGCGGCGCGCTCGCCGCCGGGACGCCTCCCCGCCGCGACGAGGCGCGCGCCCGCCCCGAACAGGACCGCGGTCGGGGCGAGCTGGCGGACCGCGAGCGCCGCCACCTGCCCGGCGCCCGCGCCGGCCGCCCAGGGCACGAAGGCGCGCGCGCCGACGACCAGCACCCCGAGGAGGACGAGGGCCGGGCCGAAGAACCCGGCGGCCGCCTCGGCGGTGGGCAGCACCGGCCCCGCCCAGCGGCCCCGGGAGAGGCGGACCGCGGCCACGAAGGCGACGCTCCCCGCCGCGAGCCCGGCGAAGAAGAGCCAGCTCGCCGCCAGCGCGGCGAGCGCCGCCGGCGCCTGGCCGAGGGCGACACCGGCCGTGAACGCGACCAGGCCGGCGGCCGAGGCGACCGCGGCGACGCGGGCCGCGGGTGGCCGCAGCGCGGTCCGGGGGGCGACGGCGGCTGCGGGCATCATGGAGGACTCCCCCGCTGGATGGAGCGGACGTGGTTCACGAGGTCCCAGCGGTCCTGCGCGGTGAGCCCCTCCCGCTGGGACGGCATGGCCTTGCCGCCGAAGGTGATGGTGCCCCACAGGTACCCGTCGCTCCGGCCCCGGACCGTCGGGGAGGCCAGGTCGGGCGCCGCTGGGAAGTAGCGCGAGACGGGCCCGCCGCCGTGCCCCTCCGGCCCGTGGCACGGCGCGCAGCGCTGCGAGAACAGCGCTGCGCCATGGCGGAGGGACCCGGGAGTGGATGGAACCGGATCGGCCAGCTCCTCGGTCTCGTCGCGCGCCGCGTAGCGCGGTCCCGCGCCGAGGGGGATCGAGTCCTCCGGCTGCGGCCGGGGCGCGTCCTCGGGGCGGAGCGAGGGCTGGTACCACATGTCGGTGCGCCAGTCGCGCGAGCAGGCTGCCGCGGCGAGCAGCGCGGCGGCGCAGGCGGCGCGCCGGCGCCGATCACTGCACATCGTCCACCTCGACCGCCCCGCACGCCCGCAGGATCTCGGCCGCCCGCTCCGGGTCCCCGCCCGCCGCGTACACGCCCACGCCCGCCACCGCGAACCGCGGATCCCGCGGGAACTCGCGCCGCCGGCCGCCCCATGCCCCGGCCCCGACGAGCGCGCCCAGCGTGGAGATGGCGCCCGCCAGGATGGCGAGCTCGAAGGAGATGACCACGAACGGCGGCATCGACACCACGGGCTTCCCGCCGGTCACGAGCTGCCACGCCAGCGAGGTGCCGATGGTGAGCGCCAGCCCGGCGCAGACGCCGACCGCCGCGCCCGGGAGGCTGGCGAACGCCATGAAGCTGCGCGGCTTGCCCACCGCCGCCAGCACCTCGGGGTAGGGGGCCGGCATCGCGGCCCGGACGTCGTCGAAGCCACCCTCCCGCAGCGCGCGGATGGCGCGCGCCGCGTCGTGCGGCTCGGCGAAGGCGGCGAGAACTCCCGGATCAGGCGACATGGGACACCTCCACGGCGAGCGTGCCGGTGCCGGAGGGCGCGGCCGCGTGCGCCTGCGCTTCCTTCATCTCGGCGATCGAGATCGGCGGCAGCACCTTCAGCCCGACGAGGAACAGGAGGAAGAACCAGCCCAGCGCGCCGAAGGTGAGCGCCCACTCCGGCCAGCGCGGCGCGTAGGTCCGCCACGCGAAGGGGAGCCGGTCGTGCGAGAGCGAGGTCACGATGATGACCCAGCGCTCCAGCCACATCCCCACGTTGATCAGGACGCAGACGGCGACGAGCGCCCAGGCGGCGCGGCGCACGCGCCGCGCCAGGAGCAGGAGCGGCAGGACGCAGTTGCAGGTCACCATGGTCCAGAAGAACGGCGCGTAGTGGCCGGTGGCCCGGTAGAGGAACGTCGCCCGCTCCGGATCGGAGGCCGGCTGGGGAAGGGCCAGGCCGAACTCCGTCAGGTAGGCGTAGCCCACGATGAGCGAGGTGAGCACCACCAGCCGCGACAGCATGTCGAGGTGGTGCGGGGTGATGATGTCCTCGAGGTGGAAGGCGCGGCGGAGGGGCACGAGGATGGTGATCACCATCGCCACGCCGGAGAGGATCGCGCCCGCCACGAAGTACGGCGGGAAGAGCGACGAGTGCCAGCCGGGGAGGAGCGACACCGCGAAGTCCCACGACACGACGCTGTGGACCGAGACCACCAGCGGCGTCGCGAACCCGGCGAGGAACAGGTAGGCGCGCGTGTAGTGGCGCCACTGCTCGTCGGTGCCGCGCCAGCCGAAGGCGAGGAGGGCGTACAGGCGGCGGCGCAGCCCGGTGGTCGCGTCGCGGAGCGCCGCCGCGTCGGGCGCGGCCCCCACCAGCAGGAAGACCACCGAGACGGTGAGGTAGGTCGAGACGGCGAAGACGTCCCACACCAGCGGCGAGCGGAAGTTGATCCAGAGCCCGCGCTGGTTGGGGTAGGGCATCAGCCAGTAGGCGAGCCAGGGCCGTCCCAGGTGGAAGACCGGGAAGAGGCCGGCGGTCATCACCGCGAAGACGGTCATCATCTCCGCCACGCGGTAGACCGCGGTTCGGAACCGGGCCCGGAAGAGGAAGAGGATGGCGCTGATGAGCGTCCCGCAGTGCGCGATCCCCACCCAGAAGACGAAGTTGCAGATGAGGTTCCCCCAGCCCACCGGGCGGCCGAGGCCGGTGAGCTGGAGACCCTGGGTGAACAGGAGGTAGAAGGCGTAGGCCCCCCAGGCGACGAGGCCGCCGCAGAGCGCGAGGAGCAGGAGGTACCCGGGCCCGGGCCTCCCGTGCATGGCCAGCACCGCGCGCTCCAGGCGCGTCGGCGAGGGGCGCGGGTTCGGGCTCATGACTCGTCCTCCGGCGCGCGCACGCGCGCGAGGTAGGTCACCGCAGGCCCCGTCCCCAGCTCCTCCAGGGCGCGGAAGCCGCGCGGCCCCGTGGCCAGCCGCGCGACGCGCGAGGCCGGGTCGTTCGCGTCGCCGAAGACGATGGCCTCGGCCGCGCAGGTCTGGGCGCAGGCCGGGACGATCTCGCCGTCCACGACCGGCCGGCCCTCGGCGCGCGCCTGCCCCTCGCCGTACCGGATCCGCTGCACGCAGAAGGTGCACTTCTCCATCACGCCGCGGGCGCGGACCGTGACGTCCGGGTTGAGCTGCATGTCGAGCGGCCGCTCGAACCGGACGTCGCGCCAGTTGAAGGTGCGCACCTTGTACGGGCAGTTGTTGGAGCAGTACCGGGTCCCGACGCAGCGGTTGTAGACCTGCGCCGAGAGGCCCTCGGCGGTGTGGTAGGTCGCGTAGACCGGGCAGACCGGCTCGCAGGGCGCGCTGCTGCACTGCTGGCACATCATGGGGAGGAGCCGGACGTCGAGCTCGCCCCCCGGCTCCTCGCCGAGGTACCGCTCGATCCTCAGCCAGCCCATGTACCGTCCCTGGTCGGCGGCCTCGGGCCCCATCACCGGGACGTTGTTCTCCGCGAAGCACGCGACCACGCAGGCCTCGCACCCGGTGCACCGGTCGAGGTCGATGGCGAGCGCCCACCGGTGCTCGGGGTGGCGCGGCTCTGGGTACATCCTGGCGGAGAGGTCGGGCCGCGGGACGGAGGGCGCCGCGGCGGTCACCGCGGGGACGATCTCTTGGCCGTGCTGGTAGGGGCTCCCCTCCAGCACCGGGAGGCGCCCGCGGCGCCCGGCGCGGGCGACGCGGACGCGCGAGGCGAGCACGCGGCCGCCGGAGGGATCGCGCGCCGCCGGGGCGAGCGCCAGGGCCTCGGCGCCGCCGAGCGGGACCGCGACGGCGTCGTCGCGCAGGCCCGGGTAGACGTAGGCGGGCAGCTCGACCCGGCCGGCGGCGCCGTCGAGCGCCAGGAGGTCGCCAGCTGCGACGCCGAGGCGCGCCGCGGTGGCGGGAGACAGCTCCGCCCAGGCGGTCCAGGAGACGGTGGAGAGCGCGTCGGGTATCTCGCGCAGCCACGGGAGGTCGGCGCTCCGGCCGTCGCCCCGGAGGACGGTCGGGAAGAGGACGAGGTCCAGCTCGCCCGCCGCCCGCGCTGCTGCTGCGCGCGGCAGCGCCACCGCGGCCGAGGCGGCGTCCGGCGCGAGCGCCACGGGCGCTGGCGCGGGCGCCGCCTCGTACCGGCCGCCTCGCTGGAAGGCGTCGCGGCTCGCCGTCGCCGCGTCGGACGCGCCGGCGCGCTGCGCGCGCTCCAGGTCGCGCTGTCGCACCAGCGCGCCGAAGTCCGTCCAGGGCACCTCCGCCTCGCCGCCGGGGAGCCGGCGCCCCACGTCGAGGAGCACCTGGGAGGCCGGCCGCGTGCCGTGGAGCGGCGTCATCACCGGCTGCGACAGCGCCACCACGCCGCGGCGAGGGCTCACGTCGCCGAAGGACTCGAGGGCATGGTGATCGGGGAGGACGAGGTGGGCGCGGGCGGTGGTGGCGTCGGGCCGCGTCGCGAAGCTCGCCACCAGCGGCACCTGGCCCAGCGCCTCTGCGGCCCGCAGCGCCGCGGGCAGGGTTCCCAGCGGGTCGGCGTGGTGGACGAGCAGCACGTCCACCTCTCCGGCCGACAGGGAGGCGAGGAGCCCGTCCACCTCTGCCGCGGAGGAGGGCGGATCGAGGCCGGGATCCGCGCCGAACCGCACGGTCCGCCCCACGTTTCCGAGCGCCAGGTCGAGGAGCAGGAGCAGCGCGGCCAGCCGGGTCGCGTCCGGCCCCTGGCTGGCGGGCCCGGGGCCGAGCAGCGCCGAGGGGCGGCGCCGCGTCAGCTCGTGGGCCAGCGCGGCGATGGCCGCATAGGGGATGCCGGCCGCCGCCTCGATCTCGGCTGGCGCGACGGCGGCGAGGCGCGGCTGGAGGGCGCGGAGGTCGGCTGGGACGCCGGCCACCGCGGCGCGGGGGTCGAGGACCTCGCGCAGGAGCCCGAGCGCCACCGCGGGTTCGCCCCCGGCGCGCGCCCGGAGCCAGCGATCCGAGGACACACCGGTGAGGGCGAGCCGCGGGCCGACCCACGTGAGCCGCGTCCGCGCCTCGCCGGTGCGCCCCCGGCCCGTCGAGAGGCCCCGGGTGAGCTCGACGGGCGAGAGCCAGGTCTCGAGGAAGTCCGCGCCGAAGGCCACGACCGACCGGGCCGCGGCGAGGTCGTAGGCCGGCACCTCGGCACGGCCGAAGAGCGCGCGCGCCGCCTGGCGGAGGGGCGCGGGGTCGAGCGGCTCGAGGACGACCCGGTCGGCGGGGCGAGCGCCGGCGGCGCGCATGAAGGCCCGCTGCAGCTCGCCGGCGGTGCCGGGCTCGGGCCGCGTCAGGAGGCGGACCCGCCCGGGGCCGCGCGCCCGCGCCGCCGCGATCGCCGCCAGCAGCGCCTCCTGCGCCTCCTCCCACCCGCAGGCGGCGAGGGTGGCGCCCCGGCGCCGCACCGGGCCGATGAAGCGGTCGGGGTGATAGAGCGCCTGCAGCGCGGCCTGGCCGCGCGCGCACAGCGCTCCCCGGCCGACGGGATCCTCGGGATTCCCCTCCAGCTTCACGGCCCGCCCCTCGCGCGTGCGGGCGGTGACGCCGCAGCCCGCGGGGCACTCGCGGCAGGTGGTCCGGTAGTAGAGCGGGGTGCCGGGGACGATGTCCTCGGGCGGCACGACGTACGGGATCACCTTCTGCGTCGCCGCCCGCGGCGAGCACCCCGCGGCCACGCCCGCGGCGCCGGCGAGCTTCAGGAATGCGCGGCGGTTCAGGGGCAGGTCGTGGGGATCGGAGGCCATGGTGCGCTCACTTGTGGCAGGTCCAGCAGTCCGTCAGCCGCGCCCGCTCGACGGGGCGCTCCGCCTGCTCGCGGCGGTGGCACTCGAGGCACCAGCCCATGTCCAGCGACGCCACCTGCCGGACCGCGTCCATCTCCTCGACCGCGCCGTGGCACTCGCGGCAGGCGACGCCCGCCCCGACGTGCCGCGCGTGGTGGAAGCCGACGTGATCGGGGACGCGGTGCACCCGCACCCACTCGATGGGCGCGTCCTGCCGGAGCCGCTCCACCGCGCGCTTCAGCTCCGCGTCCACGGCGGGCCGGTGCTCGGGGTCCTCCTTCACGAACCGGTGGCACCCCCGGCAGCGCGCCATCGACGGGATCCCGGCGACGGGGCCGCGCTCCGCGTAGGCGTGGCAGGCCGTGCAGCCGATGCGCAGCGCGCCGGCGTGGACCCGGTGGCTGAACGGGATGGGCTGCACCGGCGCGGGAGGGAGGCGATCGCCGAAGAGCGCGAACGCGCCGCCGCCGATCCCGAGGGCGAGGGTGGCGCCCAGCGCGAGGATCTTCACCGCTGCCCCCTCACATCGCCCATGCCAGGAACAGGGCGATCGACTCGAACTCGTTCAGCTTGCTGGTGGGCGTGGAGCCGGCCTTGGGCACGGCCACGAAGTTCCCCCAGTCGGCGTTGCCGCCCTGCCAGGGGAGCGGCGCGCCGCCCGCGTCGGAAGGGAACCCGTTCGCCCACTCGAGGTTCGCGACCAGCACCGCCTTCACGTTGGCGCGCAGGAGGAACGCGATCCCGGGCATCACGTGGAGGTCGCTCACGCTCGCGCCGCCGCTGGGGCGCAGCCCGATCCGCTCCACCCGGACGGCGGGCACCAGCCAGGGAAAGAGGACGTAGGAGAGCTCGGCGGACTCCACGTCCGCGGTCACCTTCCCCAGCGTGGGCGTCCCGCGGTCGTGCTGCTGGCTGTAGGCGATGAGGTTCAGCTCGGCGGAGCCGAGCTGCGCGCGCAGCGCGCCGCCCAGGCTGAGCGAGGTGTCGCCCACCGGCTCGCCGGACCCGCCCGGATCGTCGAAGTACTCGCGCGAGTGGACCGCGAACAGGTCGAGCGTGGCCGCGCTCTCCGCCCAGGGGCGCGTCGGGTCGGCCGGCCCTTGCGAGCCCTCGCCGTCGAGCCGCATGCCACCGAGCTTGAAGCCCAGGTGCCCGTAGACGTTCTCGCTGTTGAACTTGATGCCGCCGCTGAACGCGTTCTTCCCGGCGGTCACCCCGGCGGACCAGTCGGCGCGGCCGCCCAGCACCCCGTTCACCTCCACGCCGTCGTAGTTGTCGCCCAGGAGGAACGGGTCTTCCGACAGGCCGTAGATCCCGGTGACCGGCGCGGCGGTGATGGCGGCGTCGCCCAGGTACGACGAGTGCATGCCGAAGCTGGTGAGCGTCAGGAACCCGCGCCCGAGCACCAGGTTGAGCGCGTGCTTGGGGCCGACGAGGTCGTTCAGGAGGACCTGCGCGTGCTCCAGCTCCGCGCCGCCGTCGGCGAAGGTCAGCTCCGCCCAGAGCGTGACCTTGTCGTCGAGCGCGGCGCCGCCCCAGATGTGGCCCTCGGAGACGAGTCCGTCGAGCGTCGCCTGCGTCCCGTCGTTGGTCCGCGGGAAGCTCGCGTTCTTGTCCGGGTAGACGGCCGCCTGGCCGTTGAAGCCGATGGCGATGGGCACCGAGATCGGGATCGAGGCGGGCCAGACCGAGTCCGGGAAGGTCTTCTTGCTGGCCTCCTGGCCGAGCGCGACGGTCTCCTGCTTCACGTAGTCGCCGTCCACGCCGGGGAAGCGGTAGCCGTTCCGACGGACGGCCTCGCCGAAGGGCGTGAGCTTCGGGTAGACGGTGTGGCAGGTGAGACAGCTCGTGCCGTACTTGCGCGCGAACGCCGGGATGGCCCGCGCGGGCGCGGTGGCGGCGACGGCCACCATGGCGAGGAGGAGACGAGCACGGGAGGTGGAGGTCATCCGTCGGGTCCTTTCGCTGCGCGCCGGCCGTGCGACGCGCGGTGAGAACGCTGAGCGAGACTAGGTCGCAGCCCGGAGGGCGGCCTCGGGTCCGGACCGGACCCCGCGCAGGAGCATCACGTACAGTTAATTCACGCTGCGGCGATGGCGGCGGTCGCTGGGGATTCTCGGCGCCTGGGCGCGGGCTCCACGAGCGTGTCTGCGGCGCGCGCGACGCCGCCGCGCGCGTCCTGACGCGGGTCGCGCCGGCGCGGGCGCCGTGAAATCGCGTTTACCGCGGGCCGGGCCGTGCGAGTGCCTCCCCGAGGCCCGCCGCTCCGGCGGGGCCGGCCGCGGGCGCGCCGGCCTGTCAGCCGCGCGTGCTAACGAACCCCCGCGTGGACGGCCGAGGCGGGAAGCGCTGGGTGGAGGCGGCGGTGGACGGCGGGGGCGCGGCCCGGCTCGCCGCGGCGCTCTCGCTCCACCCGCTCGCTGCACGCGTCCTGGCCGGGCGCGGGCTCGGCGACCCGGCGGCCGCCTCGGCGTTCCTCTCGGCGCCCCTGGCCGCCCTGCCGGATCCCTTCTCCATGAAGGGGATGGAAGCGGCCGTCGAGCGCGTGGTCCGCGCCGTCGAGGGAGGCGAGCGGATCGCCTGCTACGGCGACTACGACGTGGACGGCGTGACATCCACGGCGCTCCTCGCCGGCTTCCTCCGGGCGGCGGGTGCGGACGTCGTCACCTACGTGCCGCACCGCCTCGTCGAGGGCTACGGGCTCAACGCGGACGCGGTCGCGAAGCTCGCGGCGCGCGGGGTGAGGCTGCTCGTCACGCTGGACTGCGGGATCACCAGCGTGGAGGAGGTGCGCGCCGCGGCCGGCCTGGGGGTCCACACGGTGGTGGTGGACCACCACACCGTCCCGGTGGAGCTGCCCGCCGCGGCGGCGATCCTGAACCCGCACCAGGGCGGCTGCGCCTACCCGGCGAAGGACCTCGCGGCGGTCGGCGTGACCTTCGCGCTCGCCATGGCGCTGCGCCGCCGCTTCCGCGAGCGAGGCCGGTTCGGTGCGCAGCGCCCCGAGCCGAACCTCAAGGAGGCGCTCGACCTGGTGGCGCTCGGGACCGTCGCGGACGTGGTGCCGCTCGTCGACGCGAACCGCATCCTGGTCCGCTGGGGGCTCGAGCAGCTGGCGCGGACGCGGCGCGTCGGGCTCCGCGCCCTCAAGCGCGTGGCCGGCGTCGCGGAGGGCGCGCCGGTCACGGCGGGCCAGGTGGGTTTCCGGATCGCGCCGCGCATCAACGCCGCGGGGCGCCTCGACGACGCCGGGCGCGGCGTGCGCCTGCTCCTCACCGACGACGAGGCGGAGGCGCGCGCGCTGGCGGACGAGCTGGACCGCGAGAACCAGGCGCGTCAGGAGATCGAGCGGCGGATCCTGGAGGAGGCGATCGAGGACGGCGCGGGGCGCGTCGCCGCCGGCGCGCGCGGGCTGGTGCTCGCGCGCGACGGCTGGCACCCGGGGGTGGTCGGGATCGTCGCGTCGCGGGTGGCGGAACGCTTCCACCGGCCCGCGGTGCTCATCGGCATGGAGGCGGAGGCGGGGAAGGGGAGCGGGCGGTCCGTCGAGGGCTTCCACCTCTACGACGCGCTCGCCGCGTGCTCGGCGCACCTGGCCCGCTTCGGCGGCCACCGGCACGCCGCCGGACTCGCCCTGGCGCGGTCGAGCCTGGACGCGTTCCGCGCCGCGTTCGAGGCCGTCGCCATGGCGCGGATCGCGCCGGAGGACCTCGTGCCCCGCTGCCGCATCGACGGGTGGGTCACCGAGTCGGACGTGACCGAGCGGGCGGCCGACGACCTCGCCCGGCTCGGCCCGTTCGGTGCCGGCCACCCCGAGCCGGTGTTCGCGCTGCGCGGGGCGGCGGCGCGGGCGAGGACCGTCGGCGCGGCCGGGGCGCACCTCAAGCTCGCGCTCGGGAGGCTCGACGCCATCGGGTTCGGGATGGGCGAGCGGCTCGGCGCCTGCGGCGGGGCGATCGAGGCGGCCTTCACGGTCGGCTTCGACGAATGGGACGGCGCCCGCCGGCTGCAGCTCCGGCTCAAGGACCTGCGCGGCGCGGGGTGACGAGGACCCGTCACTCCTCCTCGCGCTTTTGCGCACCGTCAATACGGGCGGCGCCGAGACTGCGTAAGATCCTCCCCGGCTCGCACCAGGAGGACGTCGATGATCCGCATCGTCGCAGCGCTCGCCGCGATCGCGCCGCTGGGCGCGATGGCCCAGCAATCCGCACCTGCCCAGGCTGCGCCGCCCTCGTGGGAGACCACGCCCCCGAGCCAGCCCGCGCCTCCCGCTGGCGCTGCGAACGCCGCCCCGGTTCCCGCCCCGGCCCAGGCACCGGTGCCGGTCCAGACTCCTCCGACCGCCGCGCCGGCGCAGCCGGCGGCGTCTCCCCCGGCCACCTACGTGCCGCCAGCGCCGCCGAAGCAGCGTGGCAGCTGGTACATCGGGTTCGGCCTCGGCTCCGGCGACGGGAACATCAAGCTGAACGACGGGTCCTCGGGGAGCTTCAAGGAGTTCCTGGGCGCGTCGCCCACCAACGTCTCGCTCAACTTCAAGGTGGGGGCGACGCTCAACCCGACGATGCTCCTCGGGTTCGACGTCACGACGCTCCTCAGCTCGACGGACGAGGGCGGGGTCTCCCGGTCGATCCAGGTGGTGAACTACGACGCGATGTTCACGTGGTTCCCCGTGGAGAAGGGCTTCTTCCTCCGCGGCGGTGCCGGCTCGCGACGGCGGTCGTGGATCTGAGCGTTCCCGGGGCCGGCAGCGCCTCGCACCGGGAGTCGGGGGTCAACTTCCTCGCCGGGACCGGGTACGCCTTCTGGCTGGGCCAGAGCTTCAACCTGACGTTGAACGCCGACCTGACGTACCAGGCGTACGGCGGCGACATCAAGTCGACGAACTTCTGGCACATCTGGCTGGGGTTCGACTGGTACTAGGGAGCGCTTGACGCCTCTCCTTCCGGGATGTTAGCTGCCTGTTCCCCGGAACGGAGGCTTCCTTGGCGCGCTTCATCACCGACCTCAAGCGGACCCACACGTGCGGTGAATTGACGAAGACCGACGTCGGCGGCGAGGTGGTGCTGTTCGGGTGGGTGAACAACCGCCGCGACCACGGCGGCGCGGTCTTCATCGACCTCCGCGACCGGGAAGGCGTCACCCAGGTGGTGTTCGAGGAGGACGTCCGGCCGGACGTCCACGAGACGGCCGAGAAGCTCCGGCTCGAGTACTGCGTCGGCATCCGGGGCAAGGTCGTCTCGCGCGGCACGAACGCGAACCCCAAGCTCCGGACGGGCGAGATCGAGATCCACGCCACCGACCTGGAGATCTTCAACCGGTCCGAGCCGACGCCGTTCCCGATCGAGGAGCAGATCGACACCGCCGAGGAGAAGCGGCTCCAGTACCGCTACCTCGACCTGCGCCGCGCCCCGCTCCAGAAGACCCTCGTCACCCGCGCCCGGGTGAACCACCTCACCCGCAACTACTTCACCGACACCCGGTTCCTGGAGCTGGAGACGCCGTTCATGGGCAAGTACACGCCCGGCGGCGCGCGCAACTTCCTCGTCCCGTCCCGCCTCAACCCCGGCAAGTTCTACGCGCTCGCCGAGAGCCCGCAGCTCTACAAGCAGCTCTACATGGTGGCGGGCTTCGACCGTTACTTCCAGATCGTCCGCTGCTTCCGCGACGAGGACCTCCGCCTCGACCGCCAGCCCGAGTTCACCCAGATCGACGTGGAGATGAGCTTCGTCGAGCAGAACGACGTGTTCGACGTGATCGAGGGGCTCATCGTCCGGCTCTGGAAGGAGATCCTGGGGGTCGAGCTGCCGCACCCGTTCCGGCGCATGCCGTTCGACGAGTCGATGGCGAGGTACGGCAACGACAAGCCGGACCTGCGCTTCGACATGCCGCACGTCGTCCTGACCGACCTGGTGAAGCAGCACGGCGGCGGCGGCGTGCCGCTCCTCGAGGGCGCGGTGAAGGAGAAGGGCATCGTGAAGGGCATGCGCGTGCCCGCGTCGGCCAACTTCTCGCGCACCGAGATCGACAAGCTCGAGGAGTACGTGAAGGGCATGGGCGCGAAGGGCCTCGCGCGCGCCAAGGTCGGGGAGGGCGGCGAGTGGACCCAGTCGCCGTTCGCGAAGACCATCACGCCGGAGCTGCGCCGCGCCATCAACGAGGCGACCGGCGCGCAGACGGGCGACCTCCTCCTCTTCCAGTTCGGCAAGGAGTCGGTGGTCCACACCGTGATGGCGAACCTGCGGGTCCACCTGGCCAAGCGCATGGGGCTCGTCCCGGAGTACGGCTCCGGCGGCAAGTGGAACTTCCTCTGGGTCGTCGATCCGCCGCTCTTCGAGTTCGACGAGGAGTCGGGCAAGTGGGCGGCCGCGCACCACGCCTTCACCCGGCCCCGCGACCAGGACCTGCCCTACCTCGAGACCGACCCGGGGCGCGTCTACTGCTGGCGCTACGACCTGGTGCTGAACGGGTTCGAGATCGGCGGCGGCTCGATCCGCCTCCACGACCCCGAGGTGCAGCGGCGCGTCTTCAAGGCGATGGGGATCTCGGACGAGGAGGCGAAGAGCAAGTTCGGGTTCCTCCTCGACGCGCTCAAGATGGGCGCGCCGCCCCACGGCGGCATCGCGCTCGGCATGGACCGGCTGGTGATGCTCCTCACCGGCGCCGAGTCCCTGCGCGACGTGGTGGCCTGGCCCAAGACCCAGAAGGGCACCGACCTCATGACCGGGGCACCCGGAGACGTGGACGCGCGACAGCTCAAGGAGCTGTACGTGAAGTCGTCGTACGAGCCGGGGAAGTAGCGCACCCGCTCCGGCGTTCGCCCGCGCCGGGCGTCCGCCGGCCGGCGCGAACGGTGGCGCCCCGCGGGACGATCACCCCGGGGAGGTCGCGTGGCCGCCCGGATCGGCGCCGGGCCTGCCCACGGGGCAGGCGACCCCGGTGCCGCCCAGGCCGCAGTAGCCGTCGGGGTTCTTGGCCAGGTACTGCTGGTGATACTCC
>DATIWK010000179.1:0-3008 GCA_035519395.1 Anaeromyxobacteraceae bacterium
GGGCGCAGAGGCCGCCGTGGCGAGGGAGATCGTCCGCATCGCCCGGGAGGACCTCGGCTTCGAGGGCGACCCCTCGGGCGGCGGGGCGCTGGCGAGCGCGCTCGACTCGCTGCAGCTCCTGTCGCTCGTGGTGGCCGTCGAGGATCGGTTTCGCATCGTGCTCGCCGACGACGACGCGGCCGCGACCCGCACGCTCGCAGATCTCGCGCGGCTGGTCGTGGCGCGCGCCGACCCGCGCCTGCTCCCGGAGGCGGAGGACGACGCGGTCCCCGGAGTCGCGGGATGAGGCTCACCGGTCCGCCGCTGCCGCCGCCCCGGCACCCCACGCTCGTGCACGCCCTGCGCGCGGCGCGGGGTCACCCGAGCGGCGTCACGTTCGTGGACCTCGCCGAGCGCGAGCGCCGGATCCCCTGGGGCGAGGTGCTGGAGCGGGCCGAGCGGGTGGCGGGCGGGCTCGCCGGACGCGGCGTCCGCCCCGGCGATCGGGTGGCGATCGTGCTCCGCACCGGCCCCGAGTTCCTGGACGCGTTCTTCGGTGCCTGGCTGGCCGGCGCGGTGCCGGTGCCGCTCTACCCGCCGGTCCGGCTCGGCCGGCTGGACGAGTACGCTCGCTCCACGGCACGTTCGATCGCTCGCTCGGGCGCACGGCTGGTGGTCTCCGCGGGCGCCGTGCGGCGGGTGCTGGGCGAGGCGGTGGTGGCGGCCGGGCCGGAGCTCGGGGATGCCGACGTGGCGGACCTCGACGGGGCTCCGCCCGACCTGCCCGAGGCCGAGCCGGACGACCTCGCCCTCGTGCAGTTCTCCTCGGGCTCGACGGTGGACCCGAAGCCGGTCGCGATCCGGCACGTGGCCATCACCGCGCAGCTCACCGCGCTGGAGCGCGAGGTCGAGCCCGGCGAGCGCGACGTGATGGTCTCGTGGCTGCCGCTCTACCACGACATGGGACTGGTGGGTGCGCTCCTCGGCGCCGTGTGGTGGCCAGGGCCGCTCGCCCTCATCGCGCCGGAGCACTTCCTGGCGCGGCCGGCGCTGTGGCTCCGGGC
The DNA here is from genome assembly GCA_035519395.1 of Anaeromyxobacteraceae bacterium. Classification (GTDB taxonomy): domain Bacteria; phylum Myxococcota; class Myxococcia; order Myxococcales; family Anaeromyxobacteraceae; genus Anaeromyxobacter. The sequence goes on from DATIWK010000179.1 coordinate 1,044, forward strand.
CATCTCGCGCCACCGCGGCACGCTCTCGCCGGCGCCGAGCTTCGCCTATGCCTACTGCGCCGAGCGCGTGCGGGACGCCGACCTCGCCGGCTGCTCGCTCGCGAGCTGGCGCTTCGCGCTCGACGGCGCCGAGCCGGTGTCGGGCGCCGCGCTCCGCCGCTTCGCCGCGCGCTTCGCGCCCCACGGTCTGGATCCGGCCTCGCTGGTGCCGGTCTACGGCCTCTCGGAGGCGACCCTCGCCGTGACCTTCTCGCGGAGGGGCGCGCCGCTCGAGGGTCGTCGCGTCGATCCGGTGGCCCTCGCGCGCGAGGCGCGGCTCGCCCCGGGCAGCCGCGAGATCGTGGCGGTGGGTCGGCCGGTCGCCGGCGTCGAGGTCGAGGTGCGGGACGCCTCGGGGCGTCCGGCCGGCGAGGGAATGCTCGGACGGATCTTCGTGCGCGGCCCCTCCGTGATGGCGGGCTACCTCGAGGATCCCGAGGCCACGCGGCACGCCGTCGTGGAGGGCTGGCTCGACACGGGTGACCTCGGCTTCGTCGCCGACGGGGCGCTGCACGTGCACGGGCGGGCGAAGGACGTCGTCATCGTCCGCGGAGCCAACCACGCCCCGGACGAGTTCGAGGACGCGCTCGCGGGCCTGCCGGGCCTCCGCCGCGGCTGCGCCGTGGCGCTCGGCGTGGAGTCGGAAGGGGAGGGCGAGGGCCTCGTCGTCCTCGCCGAGCGGGCGCGGGGTGTCGCCGAGGACCAGGACGCGGCCCTCGCGGCTGCCGCGCGGGAGGCGGTGATCGAGCGGACCGGCATCGCGCCGCGCGAGGTGCGCATCCTCGCGCCCGGCACGCTGCCCCGCACGTCCTCGGGGAAGCTCCGGCGCCAGGAGGCGCTCCGCCGCCTCGAGACGGGCACGCTCGCTCCCGCCGGGCGCGGGGGCCTCCTCTCGCTGGCGCTCGCGGCGGCGCGGTCCGAGCTGGCGCGGCTGCGTGCGCCGCGCCGCAAGGAGGACGGGTGAGGGACTTGCGCGACGCCGTGGTGGTGGGCGGCGGGCCGGCCGGCCTCGCGTTCGCGCTCGCCGCTGCGAGGCGCGGCCTCTCGGTCACGGTGCTGGAGCGCCGGGACCTGCCGGCCGACAAGGCCTGCGGCGAGGGCGTGCTGCCGGCCGGCGTGCGCGCGCTCGACGCGCTCGGCGTGCGCGGGCGCCTCTCGAGCGAGGACGCCTCGGCCATCCGCGAGATCCGCTGGATCGATCGCGACGGCGCCGTGGCGCGCCTGGCCCTGCCGGCGCCCGGCGGCCTGGGCGTGCGGCGCATCGCGCTCTCCGCGGCGCTCCTCGCCGAGGCGCGCGCCGCCGGCGCCGAGGTCGTGGAAGGCGCGGAGGTGACCTCGCACCGGCGGGAGCGCGACGGCGTCGTGGCCGTCACGTCGGCGGGCGAGGTGCGAGGCCGGGTCCTCGTGGCAGCGGACGGGCTCGGCTCGCCGGTGCGGAGGCGCGAGGGCCTGGATCGACCGGCCGGCCTGCCGCGCCGCTTCGGCCTCCGCCGCCACTTCGCCGTGCCGCCGTGGGCCGACGCGGTCGAGGTCCACTTCGCGGACGGCGCCGAGGCCTACGTCACGCCCGCCGGCGACCGGCGCGTGGGCGTGGCGTTCCTGTTCGAGCGCGAGGCGCGGGAGGGCGCGGCGCGCGCGGACGCCGCCGACGCCCGGGCGGAACCGGCGCGCTTCGAGGACCTCCTGCCGCGCTTCCCGGTGCTGGAGCGCCTCCTCGCCGGCGCGACGCCGGATTCGCTGCCGCGCGGGGCGGGACCTCTCGCCCGGCGAGCCGCGGCGCGCACCGCGGACCGGCTCGTCCTGCTCGGCGATGCGGCTGGCTACGTGGACGCCCTCACCGGCGAGGGGCTCTCGATCGCGTTCGGGTGCGCGATGGACCTCGCCGCGATCCTGCCGGGCGCGTTCGCCGCCGGGGCGGGGCGGGCC
>DATIWK010000180.1:0-25281 GCA_035519395.1 Anaeromyxobacteraceae bacterium
CCCGATGCGACCTACGACCTGTGGCTCTGCACCGGGCGCGTGCTCGAGCACTGGCACTCGGGGTCGATGACCCGGCGCGTCCCGGAGCTGAACGCGGCGGTGCCGGAGGCGCGGCTCATGATGCACGCCGAGGACGCCCGGAAGCGCGGCCTCGCCGACGGCGACGTCGCCTGGATCGAGTCGCGCCGGGGGAAGATCCAGGCGCGCGTCGAGCTGGGCGGGCGCAACCGGGTGCCGCGCGGCCTCGTCTACCTGCCCTGGTTCGACGAGGGCGTGTTCGTGAACAAGGTGACGCTCGACGCCACCTGCCCGATCTCGAAGGAGATCGACTTCAAGAAGTGCGCGGTCCGGGTGGCGCCCCTCGCCGCGGGCGTCGCCGGGAAGGCCTGAAGGGAGGACGCCATGACCCGCACCCTCGCGCTCTCGCTCGCCCTCGCCGCCTGCGCCGGCCGCCAGGCGGCCGCGCTCACCCCGGCGCCCGCGCCGGCGCCCGCCGCGATCCCCGCCACGGCGCCGGCCCCCGGCATCCCGGACACGCAGCTCGGCCTCTCCAGGACCAGCGTCTTCGAGGTGCCGACTCCCCCCGCGCACCACGCCGTCACCGCCGCCGCCGGGGAGGCTCCCCTCCCCGTCCGCCCCTACGCGGGGGCGCCGCCGGTGATCCCGCACGCCGTGGAGGAGCACCTGCCCATCACCATCCAGGCGAACGCCTGCCTCGACTGCCACGGCGCCGGCCCGGACGCGAAGCGGCCCGCGAACTCCTCGGAGCCGACGCCCATCCCGCGCGACCACTACGTCGACCTTCGAAACGCCCCGGACCGCGCCGGCGCCCAGATCGCCGGCGCGCGCTGGGTCTGCACCGCCTGCCACGTCCCGCAGACCGACGCGAGGCCGCTGGTCGTGAACGGGTTCAAGCCGTAGGCGACGGCCGGGCGGCCCGGCGACGGAGCAGCCGGCCCGCCGCCCAGACGACCAGGCCCGCTGCGGCGACCGAGGCCGTGAGCGGGAGCGCGGCGACGCCGAAGGCGCCCGGCTCGTGGCGCGACGCCCAGAATGCGTACACCACGATCGCCGCCGGGGCGACGCCGAGGGCCGCCGCGCCCGCGGTCCCGCCCGGCACGCGGAAGGGGCGCGGGAGGTCGGGGCGGCGCACGCGCAGGGCGACCAGCGCGGCGAATTCGAGGAGGAGCGCGGCGCCGTAGAGCAGCACGTCGATGACGACGAGCTGGTCGAGCCGCAGGCCCACGCAGAGCGCCACCAGCGCGGCGCCGAGGAGCAGGGCCGGGACCGGGGCGCCGGTCCGCGCGCTGCGGCGGGCGAGGCCGCGCGGCAGGTAGCCGTCCTCGGCGAGCGCGACCGGCAGGCGCGACCAGGAGAGGAGGATGGAGGTGAACATGCCGACCATGGTGATGGCGCCGCCCGCCGCGACGGCCGCCCCGAGCGCCTCGCCGCCGAGCGCCCGCGCGGCGAGCACCCAGCCGCCCGTCTCGAGCTGCGCGGCGGGGATCCCCGCCGCCGCGGAGGAGAGCACGGACGCGCCGTAGGCCGCGGCGACGAGCGCCAGCGTGGAGAGCATGGCGCGGGGGTACGCGCGCTGCGGGTCCCGCACCTCGCCCGCGAAGGTCGAGGCGTTGTCGAACCCGAGGTAGTTCCAGAGCGCGACGAGCAGCCCCGCCGCGAACGTCGGCGCGGCGGCGGAGGCGGTGGGGGCGGCGGCGAGCGCGGTCGCAGCGCGGGCCATGCTCTCCGGCAGGTGCCAGGCAGCCAGGGCGGCCATCGCCGCGAACGGAGACAGCACCAGGGCGCCGACCGCCTCCGCGCCGAGCCCGACGGCGCGGATGCCGAGCGCGTTCCAGAGGGTCCCGCCCGCGACGAGCGCGACGCCGAGCCACCAGCCCGGCGCGCCGCGCCCGTTCGCCGCGAACGCGGGCCAGAGCTTCCCCAGGTAGGCGGCGAGCATCGTCGGGTAGAGGGTGAGGTCGACGACCGTGTACGCCATCGAGAGCCACGCCTCCTGGAGCCCCCAGAACTCGCCGAGCCCGAGGCGGACCCACTCGTAGTAGCCGCCCGTCCGCGGCAGCGCGCTCCCCAGCTCGCCCACCAGCAGCGCCACCGGCAGCGCCCACACCACGGGGAGCGCCGCGATCAGCACCAGCGCCCGGCCGTACCCGTGCGCCTGCACGATCTCCTCGAGGCCGTACGGACCGCCCGAGACGATGAAGAACGTCGCCGCGGCGAGGGAGAGCGTGGTGAGCCGCTTCGGCCCGGCGGGCGGGGAGCGCACGCCCGCATCGTACCGTCCCGGCCGTCATCCGTCGTCGTCGGGCACCGGCACCAGCATGCGGAGCACGAGGTCGATCGCCTCGGCGGCGTTGGCGGGCGCGCCCGGATCGAGGAGGTCGGCGCCCGGCGCCCAGTCGATCCAGGCGAGCACCCCCCCGCGGCCCACCACCGCGAACGCACCCGCGGGACGGATGGGCAGGGAGCCGGGACGGGACGTCCCGCCCGTGCCCGGCGCGGCCTGAGCCGGCGGCGGAATGGGCGTTGCGCCCGGCGGACCGAGGTACGGCGCGAGCCGCGGATCGAAGCGAAACGAGAAGCCCATGGCCTCGGCGCCGAGCCGCTGGAGCACCGGGTCGAGATCGGCGCCGATCTGCTCCGGAGGGCGGGCGCTGGCCGGCGGCCGCACCCCGCCCAGGATTCGCTCGCGGATCGCATCGCGCATCCGCGCCACGGGCTCGAGGTCGCGCGGCACGTCCGGTCCGAGCGGCAGCACGTCCGCTGCGAGGCCGCGGCCGCGCAGCGCCTCGGCGAGCGCGTCCACGGGATCCGACCTCCGGGCGTCGCCGGCGCGTTCGCTCCACCGCACCAGCGCCACGCGCTTCACGCCCCGGATGGACGGCCCGGCCTCCAGCGGCAGCGTGGGGATCTCGGCGCAGGCTGCGACGGCCAGCGCGAACGCCGCGGCCGCCCGGGCGCCCGCGCACCGCGGCCGACCCCTACCCCCGATCGGTGCCATGCCCGACACGCGTCCCGGTATATTCCACCGCATGAGCGTCACCGTCGAGACCGGCACCACCCTCGCCTTCGAGCGGTTCTGGCGATGGCTCAAGCGCCACGCCAATTGCATCCTCCGGGCCGGGACCCCCGATTCGTTCCTCTACGACCACGAGGACCTGCACTGGCACCTCGACGAGGACGACGACCGCGTGCCGACCGTCCAGCTCATGCGCGGCAAGCAGATCATGGGCGAGCTGGTGCTGGAGTCGCGGGACGTCCTCTTCGTGCAGGCGGTGCCGGATCCGGACGGCGAGCAGGGCCAGTTCGTGTTCGAGCTGGTCGGCGGCGGCGACGAGCCGTACGCCATGTACCACTTCCTCCTCGCGCACGGCTTCGAGGAGGAGCAGAGCCACCGGCCGGTGCTGAAGCAGTGAGCCGTCCCGCCCCCGCGGGGCGTGACGCCGCCTCGCCGCGTTGCGACCGCCCGCGGCCGGCGGTTATCCTGTCGGTGTGACGTCCGCCGCGCGCCAGCGTCGATTTACCAGCCCCCCGCCCTCGCCCGGGCGCTGCGGGGCCGCCGCCGTCTAGCCGACGTCTCGCCCCCCACCGCACCGCCGTTCCGCTCGGGCCCGAGGCCGGGGTCTCCCGTCACCCCAGCCCTTCCCAGGAGCGACATGCAGAGGACAGTCCTTTCCGCGGAGGCGCTCGCGCGCGCGCTCGCCGTCCGCGATCTCACCGATCCCGCCCAGGGCATGCACGCGGTGCAGCTCGTCGCCTGCGCCGCCGTGGACGCGCTCCGGGCCGCCTGGGGCTGCGAGATCGCGGTCGGGCGCTCGAGCCCGATCGTCTCCGTCGCCGACAACTACGATCGCCTCCGCTACCCGCCGGGCGGCGCCGCCCGCGACGCGCGCTACACGCGCTACGTCTCGGACACGCACCTCCTGCGGACGCAGACGTCGGCGATGATCCCGCCGCTCCTCCGCCGGCTCGCGCCCGGGCCCCCCCGCGACCTCCTCCTCGCCTGCTCCGGCGTCGTGTACCGCCGCGACGCCATCGACCGGCTCCACGCGGCGGAGCCGCACCAGCTCGATCTGTGGCGCGTCCGCGCCGGCCCGCCGCTCGGCACGGAGGATCTCGAAGGGATGATCCGAGCGGTCGCCGCCGCGGCGCTGCCCGGCGCCGAGGTCCGCGCCGTGCCCGCCTCGCACCCGTACACCGTCGGCGGCCGTCAGATCGACGTGCGCGCCGGCGCCGGATGGGTCGAGATCGGCGAGTGCGGCCTCGCCCATCCCGCGGTGCTGGCGGACGCGGGCCTCTCCGGCTGCTGGACGGGCCTCGCCATGGGGCTCGGCCTCGACCGGATGTCGATGCTGCGCAAGGGGCTCCCCGACATCCGGCTCCTGCGCTCGACGGATCCCCGGATCGCGCCGCAGATGGCGGACCTGGCGCCGTGGCGCCCGGTGTCGCGCCACCCGCCCGTGCGGCGCGATCTGTCGGTGGCGGTGGCGGAGGACGCGGCGGCCGAGGACCTGGGCGACCGCGTCCGCGAGGCGCTCGGCGATCGGGCCGCGGACGTCGAGGCGATCGAGGTCGTGTCCGAGACCCCGGGCGCTGCGCTGCCGGAGGCCGCGCGCCGGCGCCTCGGCGTCCTGCCCGGGCAGAAGAACGTCCTCCTCCGGGTCGTCCTGCGGGCGCTCGGCCGGACCCTCACCGCGGGGGAGGCGAACCGCCTGCGCGACGACGTCTACGCGGCGGTGCACGAGGGCACGGCGCACCAGTGGGCGGCCCGTCGATGACGGACGCCGCGGTCCTCACGGTACCGGCGCGAGCCCGGCGCCCATCTCCGGCCGGATCTCGCGGTGGCGATCGGCCCAGGTCGCCCACGCCACCAGCGCGGCGGCGCCGGCGAGGGCCGAGATCCCGAGCGCGGTGGTGCTCGGCGGCGGTGGTCCGAGCAGGCTCGAGGCATAGGCGAGGAGGACGACCACCACGAACGACGCGAGCGCCCAGCGCCCGGTGCGGTCTCGCGGCCGCGTGGACGCGACGTACACCCAGAGGCCAGCCAGGAAGACCGCCAGCTCGACGGCCAGCGTGCCGGGGACCGACCACCAGAGGCCGAGCCCCACCTTCGGCCCGCCCGGCCAGAGCGCCAGGTCCGGCCGGTGCACCACCAGGTCGAGGACCCAGTGGCTCGCGACGAGCGCGCCCGCGGTCCACGCGCCGGTGCGATAGCCCTTGCGCCACAGGTAGGCCGCCCCGAACGCCACCGCCCAGACCACCGCGGCGGCGAGGCTGTGCGTCCACGGGTAGTGCTCGAAGTCGAGCCTCAGGAACGGGGTGGGCGCCTCGGCGACGACGTGGACCCGCTCCGCGCCGGTGAGCAGCAGCGCCGGCCAGACCGCGTCCACCCACGCGCTCGCGGCCACCAGCGTCCCGAGGGACGTGCGCGGCGCGACGCGCTTCGCCGCGAGCGCGAGCCCGAAGTGGCCGATGAACACCGGCGCAGCGTTAAGGGCCCCGGGGGGCCCGCGCAACGCCCCGGATGGCCCTCACGCCTCCTCGGGCGGCTTCACCTTGCGGAACATCCGCCAGAGCGCGAGGTCGTAGACGATCTTGAGCAGGCCCGCGATGGCGAACGGCACCCCCGACAGCGCCGGCACCGCGTAGAGCGGCCCGGCAGCGAGCGGCGACAGCGAGGACCCGACGGTGCGCGCGATCCCGGTGACGCCGGCGGCCGCGGAGCGCTCGCCCGGGTCCACGACCGCGATGGTGTAGGACTGGCGGGTGGGCACGTCCATCTGGGAGATGGAGAAGCGGAGGAAGAGGACCGCCACCGCGAGCGGCAGGGTCGGCATGAGCGGCACGAGGAGGAGGAGCACGTTCGACGGCAGGTGCGTCGCCACCATGGTGTTCACCAGCCCGATGCGGCGCGCCAGCGGGGCGGCCGCCAGCGCCGAGAGGCCGGCGAGGATGTTCGCGCCGAAGAAGATGGACCCGAGCAGCGCCGGGCTCGCCCCGAACCGCTCGTGGAACCACCAGGCGGCGAAGCTCTGCACCACGAACCCGCCGGCGAAGGCGTCGAGGCTGAAGAGCGCCGAGAGCCGCAGCACCACCGCGCGCGAGCGGTGCAGGCCGAGGAAGTCCGCGAACATCCCGGCGCCCTTCTCCCGCGCCGCGCCGGCCGCCGCGGGAGGCGGTGCCGCCGGCGCCTCGGCGGCGGGCGAGAGGCGCGTGAACAGGACGAGGAGCACGGCGCCGAGCGCGCCGTAGCCCGCCGACACCGCCCGGTAGCTCGCGAGCGGCGCCCACCCGGCGCGCTGCAGCCCCTCCGCGAGCGCGCCGCCGCAGAGCGAGCCGAGCGCCGTCGCGCCGGCGCCGGTGAGCTGGTACCAGGCGAACGCGCCGGTGCGCCGCTCGGCGGGCAGCTCCTGGGCGAGCGCCGCCTGCTCGATGGCGAGGAACGGGCCGACCTCGTTGCCGGACGGGCTGATGATGCCGGCGGTCGCCGCCGCGAGCAGCGCCCAGAAGCTCGACGCGGTCGCGAACACCGCGCCCGCCGCGGCCATGAGCAGCGAGCCGGCGAGGAGCATGCGCCGGCGCCCGCCGCGGTCGGCGTGCGTGGTGATGAAGAGCGAGATGACCGTGTCGCCGGCGAGGGTCAGCGTGAGGAGGAGCCCGGCCTTTCGCTGGTCGAGGCCCGCGGCGGCGAGGTGCAGCACCAGCACCACCGAGACCAGGCCGTAGGCGAAGAGGCGGACCGCACGCGTCGCGAAGAGGAGCGGGACGTCCCGGCGCGACGCCGGGGACCCCGCCGACCCGCCCTCTCGCGCGCCAGCCGCCCCATCGGGAGCGCCACCGTTCGTGAACGGCCTGCGCACGGTCGGCTATGTTACCCCCGCCCGGTCCTCCCGCCACCCGAGTTTCCGTGCGCCTCCCCGAGTACGACCGCCTGGACGCCCTCGACCTCGCCGCGCTGGTGGCGCGCCGCGAGCTCTCCGCCGCCGAGGTGCTGGAGGCCGCCCTGGAGCGCGCGGACGCGCGCAACCCGCCGCTCAACGCCATCGTCGCCCGCTACGACGCGGAGGCGCGGCGCCGCGCCGCCGGCCCGCTCCCCGCCGGCCCGCTCTCGGGCGTCCCCTTCCTCCTCAAGGACCTCATCACCGCCTGGAAGGACCACCCGCTCAGCGAGTCTTCCCGCCTCTTCGACGGGTGGGTGCCCGCCTACGACTCCGAGGTGGTGCGCCGGCTCTCCGAGGCCGGCCTGGTCCTCTTCGGCAGGACCAACGCGCCCGAGCTGGGGATCATGCCAGTGACCGAGAGCCGGCTGCGCGGGCCGGCCCGCAACCCCTGGAACCTCGAGCGCACGCCCGGCGGTTCGTCGGGCGGGTCCGGCGCGGCCGTGGCGGCGCGCATCCTGCCCGCCGCGCACGGCAACGACGGCGGCGGCTCGCTGCGCATCCCCGCCTCCGCCTGCGGCCTCTTCGCCCTCAAGGCGACGCGCGGCCGCGTGTCGTTCGCGCCGCGCTACGGGTCGGCGCTGGGCGGTTACGCGATCGAGGGCGTCCTCTCCCGATCGGTCCGCGACTCGGCGGCGCTGCTCGACGCCCTGGCCGGCCCGGCGCCCGGCGAGCCTTTCGCCGCGCCGCCGCAGGCGCGCCCCTACCTGGAGGAGGTGGGGACGCCGCCCGGGCGGCTCCGCATCGCCTTCACCACCGCGTCGCTGTTCGGACGCTCCACCCACCCGGAGTGCGCGGCGGCCGCCGAGGAGGCGGCGCGCCTCCTCGCCGACCTCGGGCACGAGGTGGTCGAGGCCCGGCCCGAGTTCCCGCGCGACGCCCTGGTCCGCGCCTACCTCGTCACGCTCGCGGCGGCGGTGTCGTTCGACGTGGCGGAGGGCGCCGCGCTCACCGGCCGCCGCCCCGGCCCTCGCACGCTGGAGGAGGAGACCCGGGTGCTGGCCGCGGCGGGAGGCCTCCTCACGGCGGGCGACCTCGCGGGCGCCGTCGTCACGGTCCAGCGCGCGTCGCGCGGGATCGCCGCGTTCTTCGAGGCGCACGACGCGCTCGTCACGCCGACGATGTGCCAGCCGCCGCAGGCGATCGGCGCGCTCGCCGCGAGGCCCTGGGAGCGCGTCGGGCTCCGCGCCTTCGCGCGCGTCCCGACGCGGCGGGCGATGGACTACCTCTTCGAGCAGATCCCGCAGCGCTCGTTCGACGCCACCGGCAACACCATGCTCTTCAACCAGACCGGCCAGCCGGCCATGTCCGTCCCGCTGCACTGGTCCGCCGACGGCCTGCCGGTCGGCGTCCAGATCGCCGGCCGGTTCGGGGACGAGGGGGCGCTCTTCCGGCTCGCGGCGCAGCTGGAGCAGGCCCGCCCCTGGGCCGGGCGCGCCCCGGGCGATCTTGCTGGGGGGCAATAGCCCCCGGACCCCCGGTCGCTCGGGCCCAGGCTCCTCCGCCTGGCCCTGCGCTCCTCCATCGGCCACCCTCACATCGGCCACACCTCACGGAATCCCCCGCGCGGAGCGATCATCGGTTATGGTGTAGGGGCGTGGCCGAGGTCGGGACAGCGGAGCGACCGCTCGAGGAGCGGCTCGCCGCGGCCCGGGAGGCGATGCGGCGGGTGTTTCAGATCCGCTCGTATCGTCCGGGGCAAGAGCAGGTCGTGCGCGGCGTCCTCGCCGGGCGCGACGTGCTCGCCGTCATGCCCACCGGCAGCGGCAAGTCGCTCACCTACCAGCTCCCCGGGCTGGTGCTGCCCGGGCTCACGGTGGTGATCTCGCCGCTCATCGCCCTCATCCAGGACCAGCACAACAAGCTCGCCGCGCGCGGCGTCCCGGTGGCGCGGCTCGACTCCTCGCTCCTCGTGAAGGAGCGGAAGGAGGTCCTGGCGCGCATCGAGGACGGCTCGCTCAAGCTGCTGCTCACCACCCCCGAGACCGCGTCCACCTCGAAGTTCCGGACCTGGCTGGGCGAGCGGGTCATCTCCCTCTTCACCGTGGACGAGGCACACTGCGTCTCGCAGTGGGGCCACGACTTCCGCCCCGCCTACCTCGGCCTGCGCGAGGTGATCGAGAACCTCGGCCGGCCGCCGGTCCTGGCCCTCACCGCCACCGCCACGCCCCGGGTCCGCGAGGACATCATCGCCCAGCTCGGGCTGCGGGACGCCGAGCAGGTGATCCGCTCCTTCGACCGTCCCAACCTCCACTTCACGGTGGTGAAGTGCGGCGCCGAGGAGGAGAAGGCGCGCATCCTCTACAAGAAGCTGATCCGCCGCCTGCCGCGCCCGGGCATCGTCTACTCCGCCACGGTGAAGTCGGTCGAGGAGCTCGCGTTCGTGATGAAGAAGACGCGGATCCCGGCCGAGTACTACCACGGCCGCCTGGCCAAGGCGGTCCGCGAGGAGACGCAGAAGCGGTTCATGAAGCCGGGGCGCCGCGTGGTGATGATCGCCACCAACGCGTTCGGCCTGGGCGTGGACAAGCCCGACATCCGCTACGTGGCGCACTTCCACGTGCCCGGGTCGCTCGAGGCGTACGTGCAGGAGGCCGGCCGCGCGGGGCGCGACGGCAAGGCGGCGCGCTGCATCCTCCTCTGGTCGCCGGACGACCTCGCCATCCAGGAGTACTTCAACGAGGGGAGCTACCCCTCGCCCAAGCAGGTCCGCCAGGTCGCGCAGGCGCTGCGCGCCTCGACCGAGGAGGAGCGCGAGGTCGGCCTCAAGATCCTCGCCGAGTTCTCCGGCGTCGGCGAGAAGCGGACCCGCGTGGTGCTGAACTTCCTCGTCGAGCAGGGCTGGGCCGAGGAGACCGACGAGGGCAAGTACGTCGCGCCCACGAACGTCCCCGACGATCTCCTCGAGGCGGCGGCGAAGTACTTCGACCTCAAGAAGATCGAGGACAAGCGGCGCCTCGACGCGCTCGTCGCCTACGCCGAGACCACGCAGTGCCGCGTGCGCCACATGCTCGACTACTTCGGCGAGCCGGGGCCCGAGCACTGCGGCCGTTGCGACAACTGCCGGGCGCTCGGGATGGGCGCCGAGGCCGGGCCGGCCGTCGACGTGCTCAACGCGCCCGAGGAGCCGGGCGCCGAGGGCGAGCGCGAAGGCGGGCGGAAGAAGCGCCGCCGCCGACGCGGCCGGCGCGGGCGCGGTCAGCCCGGCCAGCCGGGCGGGCAGCCTCGGGCCGCCACCCCGGTGGACGGTGTTCCCACCGTCACCGTCGCGGCCGGTGGCGCGGCAGCCCCGGCCGACGCGATCGCGCCGCCCGATTCGCCCGGCCTTCCCGGCGAGGGCGGCCGCCGCCGCAGGCGCCGCCGCCGCGGCCGCCGCGGGCGCGGTCAGCCCGGCGCGGCCGGCCGCGTCCCGGGCGAATCCCCGGGCGCACCCGCGCAGGCCGGCGGCTCGCAGGGCGTCGCACCGGCGGGAGGGGACGTCTCGTCGACGCAGGCATCGGCGGTGCCCGCAGGCGACGGCGCTCCGGCGGCGGCGCCGGGGAGCGCAGCCGCGGCGCTGCCGGGGGCCGCGCCGGGCCCGGGCGCGCCGGCCGCAGCCGCGGCCCCGGGCGAGGGCGGCCGGCGCCGCAGGCGGCGGCGGCGCAGGAGGCGCGGCCGCGGCGGCCCGGGCAGCCCGGGCGGCGGGTCCGAGAGCGCCGGACCCGCGGCAGGTCCTGCGGCGGGCGGCGATGCCGCCGGCGGCGGCGCGCTCCCGTAGCGGACGTCAGCGAACGACGTCAGCGCAGGTCGAGGACCAGCACGTCGGCCGACCCGTCCCCCGCGCCCCGCAGCACGACCCGCCGCTCGTCCGAGACCGCGGCCCCGTCGCCGGCGCCGAGGCGCTGGCCGTTCGCGTCCACCTCCCCGCGCGCGACCTGCACCCAGGCGTGCCGCCCCGGCCCGAGGTCGAGCCCCGCCTCCTCGCCCTTCGCCAGGATCGCCCCGTAGAGCCGCACGTCCTGGTGGACGGTGAGCGCGCCGCCGGCGCCGTCCGGCGACGCGAGCAGCCGGAGCCGCCCGCGCCGGTCGGCCTCCGGGAACGTCTTCTGCTCGTAGGAGGGCGTGGTTCCGGCTCGCTCCGGCAGGATCCAGATCTGGAGGAAATGGACCGGCGCATCCGGCGAGGCGTTGAACTCGCTGTGCCGGATTCCCGTGCCGGCGCTCATGCGCTGAACCTCGCCCGGCCGGATGGTCGAGCCCGTCCCCAGGCTGTCGCGGTGCGCCAGCGCGCCCTCGAGGACGTAGGAGACGATCTCCATGTCCCGGTGCCCGTGGGTGCCGAACCCCTGGCCCGGCCGGACGCGATCCTCGTTGATGACGCGGAGGTCGCTGAAGCCCATGAAGCGGTCGTCGTGGTAGTCGGCGAAGCTGAAGGTGTGGCGGGTGTCGAGCCAGCCGTGATCGAAGTGGCCCCGCTCGTCCGCCCTGCGGATCGTCATCATGCGTTCGTTCTTACGGTGGGCGCGGCCGCCGCGACAGGCCATGCCTGTGGCCCCGTGGACGCCGTCGCCTCGCACCCGGCGGCGCACGCGTCGCCCTGCGCCCCTTCGTCGCACCGGGCCTCGCCCGATCGAGCGACGCGCCGAGGGCGAAACGGTGAATTTTTCGTGACGGGACGGTGTCGGCGCTCGAAGGAACGCGGGGTTGGAGGCGCGGGAGCGACGCGTACCCGGCGCGGTCGATGGCAGCCGCCCCTCCGCGGAGGTATTGGATGCTCGTCCCACCCAGCGCCGGAGCAACCCATGATCCGCGAATCGGTCTACCTCTGCAGCTGCCGCTCCGGCTCGACGATGCGCGAGGCGTACGTCCGAGCCTGGGACGAGCGGGAGGCGGCCGACGTCTTCGTGCGCGAGCTGAAGGACGACGGCGTGCGCGGCGCCGTGGACATCCGCGTCCGCCCGCTCCGCGCGGCTCCGTCGATCCCGGCCGTGGCCGAGGCGACCTGATCGGCGCCGGCCGCGGCACGTTGGACGGGGATCAGCTCTCCGGCGGGGTCTCGCGCCGGGCGAGCCACTTCGCCAGCAGCACCGCCTGCGAGTCGACCGGCGCCTCGCCCGGGCCGGGCGCGGCGCGGAGGTAGCGGCCGTCGGACTGCATCCGGCGCGCCCGCACGTTGTCGCGCAGGTACACGTCGAGCACCTCGCCGCGCAGGTGCCGCACCAGCGCCGGATCGGTCACCGGGAAGAGCACCTCGACGCGCCGGTCCAGGTTGCGCCGCATCCGGTCGGCGGAGCCCAGGTAGACCTCCTCCGCCCCCGCGTTGCGGAACCAGAAGATCCGGCTGTGCTCCAGGAAGCGTCCCACGATGCTCGTCACCGAGATCCCCTCGGTGGCGCCGGGGATGCCGGGGCGGAGCGCGCAGATCCCTCGGACGAGCAGGTCCACCCTCACGCCGGCCCGGGCAGCGCGCAGCAGCACGTCGATCATGCGCTCGTCCGAGAGCGCGTTCATCTTGAAGACCAGGTGGCCCCCGCGCCCGGCGCGGGCGTGCGCCGTCTCGCGGTCGATCAGCTCCACCAGCCGCTCGCGCAGGTTCACCGGCGCCACCAGGAGCTTGCGGAACTGCTGCGGACGGGCGTAGCCGGTGAGGTAGTTGAAGAGCTGGGTCGCGTCCTCGCCGATCTCCGCGTCGGCGGTGAAGAGGCCCAGGTCGGTGTAGACCGCGGCGGTGGCCGGGTTGTAGTTGCCGGTGGCGAGGTGGACGTACCGGGCGAGGCGGTCGCCCTCGCGCCGCACCACCAGCGCCACCTTGGAATGGGTCTTGAGGCCGAGGAGCCCGTAGATGACGTGGACCCCCTCCGCCTCGAGCGCCCGCGCCCACCCGATGTTGCTCTCCTCGTCGAAGCGCGCCTTGAGCTCCACCAGCACAGCCACCTGCTTGCGGTTCTGGCTCGCCTCCAAGAGCGCCTCGACCACCGGCGAGTTCTTGCCCACCCGGTAGAGCGTCTGCTTGATGGCGAGGACGTCGGGGTCGCGGGCGGCGGCGCGGAGGAAGTCCACCACCGGCGCGAAGGAGTCGAAAGGGTGGTGGACGAGCACGTCGTGGCGGCGGATGGTCGCGAAGAGATCGTCCTCGCCGGGCGAGAGGCGGGCCGGCGTCGCCGGGAGGAACGGCGGGAACTTGAGGTCGCTCCGCTCCACCGCCGTGAGCCCCGCCGTCCCCGCCAGCGCCAGCGGCCCCTCGACCACCTGGACGTCGCGCGCGTCCACCTCGAGGTTCTGCATGAGCAGGTCGCGCACCCGCTCGGGCATGGCGGGCGTCACCACCAGCCGGACCACGGCCCCGAAGCGCCGCTCGCGAACGCCGTGCTCCACCGAGGCGAGCAGGTCGGAAGCGTCCAGCTCCTGCAGCTCCATCTCGGCGTCGCGCGTGACGTGGAACGGGTGGACGCCCACGATGCGCACGCCGGGGAAGAGCCGGTCCACGTTGGCGGCGACGAGCTGCTCCAGCCACACGAAGGCGTGGTGGTGGTGCGCCGACCCGGCGGCGGCCAACCCTCCGGTGGAGCGGCCGATGGGGACGAGCCGCGGGAGCGTATCGGGGACCTTGATGCGGGCGAAGCGCTCGGTCCCGTCCTGCTCCACCATCACCGCGAGGTTGAGGCTCAGGTTGGAGATGTGCGGGAAGGGGCGGCCGGGATCGAAGGCGAGCGGCGTCAGCACCGGAAACGCCAGCTCCTCGAACCACTGCCGGGCACGCGCCGCCTGCTTGGCGTCGAGCTGCGGCCAGTCGAGGACGCGGATGCCGGCCGCGTCGAGCTGCGGGAGGAGCTCGTCCCGCAGGCAGGCGGTGAGCGCCCGGGTGATCCGCAGCGCCTCGCGCCGCACCGTCGCGAGCTGCTCGGAGGGCGTGAGCCCGTCCGCGGAGCGCTCGGTGAGGCCGGCCGCGACCTGCTGCTCCAGCCCCGCCACCCGGATCATGAAGAACTCGTCCAGGTTCGACGCCACGATGGAGAGGAACCGGATCCGCTCCAGGATGGGGTTCGCCGGATCGCGCGCCTCCTCGAAGACCCGCCACTGGAAGTGCAGGAGCGACAGCTCGCGGTTGACGAGCATGCCCGCGTCGGGCACCCGCGCCTCGGCGGCGGGCTCGGGCGCAGGTCCGGCGACGGGCGCGCCGTGCGGCGTGAGGACGGCGTCGCGCACCAGCGCGGCACCGCCGGCACCCGCCGCCGCCACCTCCACTGACGGTGCGTGCGCCTCCCCTTGCGAGAGCTCGGCCACCGTCGGAGCCTAGCCGGGATGGGGGCCAGCCGCACCTTCCCTGCCGGGCGCGGCCGCCCCGGCTCGTCTCGCGCGAGTGACGGGACGGTGACGGCGGGAGCGGGCGCGGGGGCAACCCCCCAAAGGCGGCTGCCGCGCCGGGCTGGACCGGCCCGCACCCGCCGGCGTAGCGTGCGCGCCGCGCTCCGTTCGTCACCGGCTGCCATGGAAGCCTCGCTCGACATCGACCTCCGCGCACCGGCCGCTGCCCCCGGCCCGGCGGCACGGCCGCGCGGCGATCGCGCTGGCGCGTGGCTGCTCGCCGCGCTGGTCGGGGTGACGGCGGCCCGCCTGGTGCACTGGCTCCTCGTCCCGCCCAACTCCGACGAGGCGTACTACTGGCTATGGGGCCTGCACCCGGCGCTGTCGTACTTCGACCACCCGCCCCTCAACGCCTGGATCCAGGGCGCGGCGCACGCGATCTTCGGGCGCTCGCTCCTCGTCCTCCGGCTCCCGGCCGCCCTCACGACCGCGGGCAGCCTCGCGCTGGTGATGCGCCTCGCGGCGCGGCTCGGGGGCGGCGGCCGCCGGCTGCGCGCCGCCGCGGCGGCGGCCTTCCTCGCCTCGCCGCTCCTCGCCATGCTGGCGGCGTTCGCCTGGGGCGATCACCTCCTCGTCTTCTTCGTCCTCCTCGCCGGCGCCCTCTTCCTCGACGTCCTGGAGGAGGTGGCGCGCGGCGGGCGCGGGTCCACGGCGCGGCTGCTCGGCGGCGGCCTCGCGCTCGGCCTGGCCGGGCTCGCGAAGTACAGCGCGGTGTTCCTCGCGGTGGGGCTCGCCGCCGCGATCGCCGCCGACCCCCGGCTGCGCCGCCTCCTCCGGGATCCGCGCCTGTGGGCCGCCGCCGGACTGTGCCTCGCGGTGCTCTCGCCCGTCCTCGCCTGGAACGCCACCCACGGCCTCGCCTCGTTCCGGTTCCACCTGTCGAGAGGCTTCGGCCACCTCGGGCGCGGAGTCCTCCCCTTCGCGGTGCCCTCGCTGCTCCTCCTCTCGCCGCCGCTCGCGTGGGCGATGGCCCTGGCCGCCAGGCGCGCCGGCGCGGGGTCGGGTCCACGCGCGGACGTCCACCGGGCGCTCGCCCTCGCGACGTTCGCCGCATCCACGGCGGTCTTCCTGGGCCTCTCGTTCGTGACGTGGTCGCTCTACTACTGGAACGTGGTCGCCTACCTCCTCCTCGTCCCCATGGCGGCGGTCGTGCTCGCGGCGCGGCCGCGGCTGCTCGGCTGGCACGCGGGCGTGGGCGCCGCGCTCGCCGCCGCGATGGCGGTCCACGGCGCGGTGGTCCCGCTCACGGCGCTGGTGCCCGGCATCGACGACGAGGACTCGCTCGAGCCCTGGGGCTGGGGCGAGGTGGCCGCCGCCGTCCGCGCCCAGGCCGCGAAGGGCGGCGCGGACCTCGTCGCGGCGACGGACTACCGGCCCGGCGCTCACCTCGCCTGGGCGCTCGAGGACGGGTCGGTGAAGGTGATGAGCCTGCGCCCGAGCGAGTTCGACCAGTGGCTCGACGCGCGGGCGCTCCGTGGCCGGAGCGCCCTCGTCGTCGTCGATCGCCGGGCGCCGCTGGGCGCGCTCGGCGACCGCTTCGAGCGGCTGGAGCGCGTCGCCGTCGTGCCGGTCGTTCGCCTGGGGGTGCACCTCAAGGACTACGAGCTGTGGCGAGGCACGGGGTTCGACGGCGCCTGGCCGCCACCGGCCGCGCCCGGCGCCGGCCACTAGCCCGCCCGCCAGGCCTCGATCGCCGCCCGGCACGCCCCGTAGTCGGCGAGCAGGCGCGGCGCGAGCAGCTGGCGACCCTCGGCGAGGACGAAGAGGCCCTCGGCGCGCTCCTCCACGGAGCGGACCTCCCCGCGCGCGATCTCGAGCGGGCGCGCCCCGGCCAGCTCGCGGCGGAGGCGGTCCCCGTCCAGCACGATGGCGAAGGAGGCCCACTGCGCCCGGGCCCGCGCCACCCGGCGGCGGGCCAGCAGGAACCCGACGCCGGCCACGAGGAACACCGTGAGGGACACCGTGCCCCAGCGCCCCGGGGCGTCGCGGAGCAGGAGCGCATCCGCCACCACGAGCAGGACGAGCATCACGCCGAGCGATCGCGCCAGGCGACGCACCAGGGCGCGCTCCTGCGGAGGCCAGGCGTCGTCGCGGAGGCGAAAGCGGATCTCGGCCACGGGAGCCTCTCGTCAGGCGGGGTGGCGCAGCGCGGCGGCGAGCGCGAGCGCCGCCGCGCCGCAGAGCAGGGCGGCTGCGCCGCCGGCGGCGGTCCGGCCCAGATCCATGCGCTCGGGGAGCGTCGGGGCGCGCGCCCCGGCGGTGGCGCGCGCCGACCGCTCCACCGCGGACGCGCAGCGCGCCCAGGCGTGCTCGGCGCAGGAGTAGGTGAGCACCGCGGTGCGCCGCCCCATCGGCACGCTGTAGACGACGTTCCGCGCCACCAGCCCGGCCGCCTCCAGCCGCGCCTCGACACGGATGGACGGGACGCCCCCGATCTCGACGATGCCCGCGTCGGTGGAGCGAACCTCGGGTCCGGCGGAGCGGAGGGCGCCCTGGAGCGCGGACGCCACCGCCAGCACGGCCTTGGCGTCCACCCGGAGCGAACCAGGCCGCAAGCGCGCGTTGAACGTCTGCGTCACGGGCTCGCCCGCCTCCGCCGGCTCGGCGGCCACCGCCTCGAAGCGGCCGCTCCGCGCCTGCGAGACGAGCGCCTCCGGGATCCCCCTGAACCGCTCGGCTGGCGCGCCGGGCGAGAGGTCCAGCCAGCCCTCGGGTGCCGCGAAGCGCGGCGCCGGGTCGGGGCGGAGGGCATCGAGCCCGATCGCGACGCCGGCGGCTGCCAGCGCCCCGGCGGCGGCCAGGGCGACTGCGCGGCGGCGCCGCAGGCGCCAGGGCGATCCGGAAGCGGCGGACACGGGGCGCCGACCATTCTACCCGCCGGGCGGGCCGTCCCCAGGGCTTCCTCGCCGGCGTGCGGGCGGACACGGGGGCGCACCCCGGCCCCGCGCGCCCGCCACCGCCGCACACCTCCATCGGAGTCGCCACGAGCGGACCATTGACGCGAAGGTTACCCTGGGTGCAGATGTGCCCGTGCTGAACGGCGAGCAGCTCCAGTTGGCGCTCGAGCGCTTCAACCTCGCGATCTGGCCCGCGCAGATGGTCGCGTTCGCGCTCGGCGGGGCCGCGCTCATGCTGGTCCTGCGCGGCGGCCGCCGCGCGAGCCTCGGAACGGCAGCGATCCTGGCGGGCTTCTGGCTCGCGGTGGCGGCCTTCGAGGCGTTCTGGCTGCCGGCGCCCGGGGGACCCGCGCTGGCGGCGCTCTCGGTCGTCCAGGCGGCGGTCCTCTGCGCGGAGGCCCTGCGCGGGCGGCTCGTCTTCGGCCTGCCCACCCGCGCGGCCGGCGCGGTCGGGCTCGGGCTCGTCGCCTGCGCGCTGGTCGCGTATCCCGCGGTCGCGGCGCTCGCCGACCTCGAGTTCCCGCGGGTGCCGCCGTTCGGCCTCGCGCCCGGTCCCGTCGCCCTCTTCACGTTCGGCCTCCTCGTCCTCACGGTCCGCCCGGTCCGCGCCCGCGCGATGGTGGTCCCGCTGTTGACGGCCGCTGCGTGCACCGGGGCTGCCGCCTCGGGCCTGGCGCCGGAATGGACGCTCCTCCCGGCCGCGCTGGCAGCCGTGGCAGCGCTCGGCATCCGGAGCCGCCGCCGTGCCCAGACGCTCCACGCGCACCGCCGCGCCGGCGCGAACCTGACCTAGGGAGAGCGCCCCGGCCGGGGCCCGGCCGGGCGTGCTCCCGTGGCGCGCGCCCGGCCGGGGCATAAGACACCGGGACATGCACGCCGTCCGCTACCACGGTCCGCGGCGGCCGATGCGCTACGAGGAGATCCCCGCACCGGAGCCCGGCGACGGCGACGTCCTCGTGCGCGTGACCGCGGCCGGCATCTGCCACACCGAGCTGCACTTCCTCTCCGGCCTGCTCGACCTCGGCGTCGCGCCGCTCACGCTGGGCCACGAGATCGTCGGCCGGATCGAGCGCGTGGGGGCCGGCGTCGACCCGCGCCGGACCGGCGAGCGCGTCGTCGTCTACTATTACTCCGGGTGCGGCAGCTGCCCGTCCTGCCTGCGCGGCGAGGAGAACCTGTGCGACGCGCTGCGCGCGGAGCACGGCTTCGTCACCGACGGCGGGTTCGCCGAGTACGTGCGGGCGCCGGCCCGCAACGCCGTCCCGCTGCCCGCCGGCGTGGGCGACGCGGAGGCCGCGCCCATCGGCTGCGCCGTCACCACGGCGGTGCACGCGGTGAACCTGGCGCGGGTGGGGCTGGGCGACTGGGTGGCGGTGTACGGCGCCGGCGCGGTCGGGTTCGGCCTGGTGCAGGTCGCCCGCCTGCGCGGGGCGCGCGCCATCGCCATCGGGCGCACGCCCGCCCGGCTGGAGGCGGCCCGCGCGCTGGGCGCGGACGCGGTGGTGCGCGCCGGCGTGGAGGACGTCGCGGCGCGCGTCCGGGAGATCACCGGCGGCCGCGGCGCCGACGTGGTCTTCGAGCTGGTCGCCACCCGCGAGACCATGGACGCGAGCGCCCGGATGCTCGCCAAGCGCGGGCGGCTCGTGTTCGTCGGCTACTCCGAGGACGCGTTCCAGATCCACCCCATCCAGCTGGTGGTGGGGGAGCAGGTGGTCACCGCCTCGGTGGGCAACACGCTCGCCGAGCTGCGGCTGGCGGTCGAGCTGGTCGCGGCCGGACGGGTGCGGACCGTGGTAGACCGGACGCTGCCGCTGGCGCGCTTCCAGGAAGGGATCGACGCGCTCGCGGCCGGCGGGCTGGTGGGGCGGGCGGTGCTGGCGCCCTGACTCGACGTTTCAAGAACGAAGGGAGGCCCTGTGAAGATCCTCGTCGCGGACGCGTTCCCGAAGGACCGCCTCGCCGACTTCGCCCGGCTCGGGCTCACCGTGGACCACCGCGCCGACGTGCCGGTGAAGGAGCTGGCTCCGGCGGCGCGCGACGCGTCCATCCTGGTGGTGCGCTCCAAGCAGGTCGCGGCCGACGTCTTCGAGCAGGCGGCGGCGCTGTCCCTGGTGGTCCGCGCCGGCGCCGGCGTGAACACCATCGACGTGGGCGCGGCGTCGCGGCGCGGCGTGTACGTCGCGAACTGCCCGGGCCAGAACTCGATCGCGGTCGCGGAGCTGGCCATCGGCCTGGTGGTCGCCCTCGACCGGCGCATCCCGGACAACGTGGCGATGCTGCGCGCCGGCAAGTGGGACAAGAAGGGGTTCTCCGAGGCGGCGGGGCTCTTCGGGCGCACCCTGGGCGTCGCGGGGCTGGGCGCCATCGGGCGGGAGGTGGTCTCGCGCGCCCGGGCGCTCGGGATGCGGGTGGTGGCGTGGTCGCGCTCGCTCGACGACCGGCGCGCCAAGGAGCTGGGCGTGGAGCGGCTCCCGGACCTCGCCGCGCTGGCGGCCCAGTCCGACTTCCTGTCGCTGCACCTGCCGCTCACGAAGGAGACGCGGGGCGTGGTCTCGGGGGCGGTGCTCGCCGCCCTCCGCCCCGGCGCGGCGCTGGTGAACACCGCGCGGGCGGAGCTGGTCGATCAGGAGGCGCTCCTGGCCGCCGCCAGGGCGGGCCGGATCCGCGTCGCCGCGGACGTCTTCGCCGGCGAGCCGGAGAAGGGGCAGGCGGACTTCCAGAGCGAGCTGGCGCGGCTCCCCAACGTCTACGGGACCCACCACATCGGCGCGTCCACCGCGCAGGCGCAGGACGCCATCGCCCGCGAGACGGTCCGCATCGTCGAGTCGTTCGTGCGGGGCGGCCACGTTCCGAACTGCGTCAACGTCGCGCGCAAGACGCCGGCGCGGGCGCGGCTGGTGATCCGCCACCTCGACAAGGTGGGGGTCCTCGCCAACGTGCTCGCCGCCATCCGCGAGGCCGGCATCAACGTGGAGACGGTCCAGAACACCATCTTCGACCAGGCGCAGGCCGCCTCCTGCACCATCGATCTCGACGAGCGGCCCACGGACGCGGTGGTGGAGCAGCTGCGGTCGAGGGTGAGCGACGTGCTGTTCGTGGACTGCTTCGACGTCTAGCGTCGATCGCTCAGGGCGCGAGCAGCCCGGCGCAGTGGCCCCGCCGGACGGGCGACGCCTCGATGGCGCCGCCCCGGGGCACGCACTGGCTCGGCGGCAGGGCCGCGC
Source organism: Anaeromyxobacteraceae bacterium (assembly GCA_035519395.1). Lineage (GTDB taxonomy): Bacteria > Myxococcota > Myxococcia > Myxococcales > Anaeromyxobacteraceae > Anaeromyxobacter. The sequence goes on from DATIWK010000180.1 coordinate 20,422, forward strand.
CCTTCTCCACGTGATCGACGAGGAGGTCGAAGGCGCGCTGCGCGTGCGGCTCGATGATCTCGAGCTGGGGGAAGGTCGCCTGGTACGTCTCGATGTGGTTGCCGTTCTGGATCTCGTAGAGCCGGTACGGCGCCCGGCGGGCCTGGCCGGGCGCGAGGTCCGCCTGCGCGGCGGCGACCTTGCGGGCGTAGGCGCGGGCGTGGTGGTCGATGGGCAGCAGGGCGTCCATCGTGCCGGCCACGGTGACGAGCGGCCGCTGGATCGCGCCGGTGGTCGCGAACGCGGCGAGCTGCGCGCCGACGTCGGACACCGAGAGCCGCGCCACGTAGTGGTAGAGCCCGGTGCCGGCGCCGTAGGTGTCGTAGGTCGGGTCGAGCCGCTTCTGCCACTGGCACTGCGTCACCTCCCAGAACGCGGCCCAGTAGAGCCCCCAGAGCGACGTCGAGCCCGCGACGAGGTCGGGCGGATACCCCGCGGCGCGGATGTTCTCCGCCGCGGTGCTGTTCGGGTCGAACCCGGACGCGACGTAGTCCGGCCAGTTGAGGATCGCGGCCGGCAGATCGGTGAGCAGGTTGGGCGCGCCCGGATCGACGAAGGTGCCCTCCCAGTCGACGCCGCCGTCGAAGAGCTGCGGCGCCAGCTCCACGGCGCGCCGGACCTGGTACCCGCCGTTGGAGGTCCCGACGGCGTAGGTGTGGCGCGGCGGCCGGTGGGCGTGCGCGACCAGCGCGTCCCGCGCCAGCCCGGCGGCGCCGATCATCGCGGGCGCCCACTCCGTGAACGGCTTCCCCGGATCGTCGTCGTAGAAGTGGACGAAGACCGGCGACGCGGGGTTGAGGCGGCAGGCGAGCGGATCGGCCGCCGTCGAGAGGTAGAGGTTCAGGATCCCCTTGTTCTGGGAGGCGTAGGCGTACCCCTTCTGCACCACGTAGTCGCTCCAGGCGTAGTCGCCGTTGAACTCGCTGCGCGTGCCGGAGGCCCCCGCGACGACGAGGCGGCCGTTCCATTCCGCCGGGACGCGCAGGAGGAACCGCGACTGCCGGGGCTGGCCGTCCGGGAGCTCCTCGGCGACCCAGCCGTCGAGCTGCCAGCCCGGCACCGCCGCCGCGATCGGCGTCCGGAGGGGCGCGGCGGGGGCGATGACGGCGCGGTCGGTGACGGGCGTGAACGCGAAGGGCGGTACCGTCGGGAGCGCGTTGTTCGCGGGCGTGGTGTCGGGGTTCGCCGTGGTGAGATCGGGGCTCGCGACGCACGTCGCGTCCACGACGCGGCCCCGGAGGGCGCGGAGCAGGTCCGCGCAGTCGGCACGGGTCGGCGCGGGTGTGGCGGCGGCGAGGAGCGCGAGCATGGCGAGCACGCGGACTCCTCGTGCGGGTGCGGCGGCGAGACGGTGCATGGTGCCTCCGGAAGGGCGGCGGCCCGAGAGGACGGAGGCAGGGACCTCACGGGCGGGCGCCCGCATTTCAAGGGTCCCGCCGAGGCGCACCACGCCCGGGGGCTGCTCCGGCGGCGCCCCAGGTGCGGCCATGCGGCAGCCGACGTCACCGCCGCCGCAAGGTCAGCGCGATCCCCACCAGGATGGCGGCCGCCGCGGCGGCGAGCCGCGGCGTGAGCCGCTCGCCCAGGAACGCCGTGGCCCCGAGCCCGGCGAGCGCGGGGACGGCGAGCTGCACCGCGGCGGCCCGGGTGGCGCCGAGTTGCGGGACCGCCGCGTACCAGAGGCTGTACCCGCCCCCCGAGGCGAGCGCCCCCGACGCCACCGCCAGCGCCACTCCGCCGGGCGTGGCGACGGCCTCGTGCGCGAGCCCGACGCTGAACGCGAGCGTGAGCGGAACGCTCCAGAGGAAGTTGTGCGCGGTGGTCGAGAGCGGATCGCGCGCGGCGCGTCCGCGGAGCGAGTAGGCGCCCCAGGCGGCCCCGGCGGCGATCATGAGGGCGGCGCCGAGCGGCTCGGGCGCGCTCGCGCCGGGGAGCGCCAGCAGCGCCAGCCCGCCCAGCGCGGTGGCCGCGCCGAGCCACTGCACGGCGCCGGGTCTGGCGCCGTGGGCGACGCTCCAGCCCAGCATGGTCGCCTGGACCGCAGCGAAGAGGAGGAGCGCCCCCACGCCGGCGCCGATGCGGACGTACGCGAGCGAGAACGCCGCGGCGTAGGCGAAGAGCGCCAGCGCCGAGGCCGCGCTCCCGCCGGCGGGGCGGGCGCGCCGCCTCAGGGCGAGGAAGATGGCCAGCGCCGCCGCGCCCGAGGCGAGCCGCACCGACGTGAACGTGGCCGGGTCGACCAGCCGGGGGCGGAGCGCCGCCCGGCAGAGGAGCGAGTTGGCGGCGAAGCAGACCAGCGAGGCCGCGGTGAGCGCGGCGAGCCGGAGCGCCCCCACCGGCCGCCCCGTCACGGCCGCTCCCCCGGCACCTCGCGCCGCAGGAGCGCCGCGGAGGAGGCGAGGCACGCCAGCCCGCTCACCGCGATGGCGACGGTCATGGGGCGCGCCGTCCCGTCGTAGAAGCGCGAGACGGCGATCGCGTACGCCGCCGAGCCCGCCATCTGCACGAACCCCAGGAGCGCGGAGGCGAGGCCGGCCATCCGCGGGAAGGGCCCGATGGCGCCGGCCATGCCGCTCGGCATCACGATCCCCGCGCCCACGGCGTAGAGGTACATCGGCGCGACGATCCCGGCCACGCTCGTCCGGCCGGCGAGCGGCAGGGCCGCCATGACGACGCCGGAGGCCGCGGCGAGGAGGGACCCGCCGCGGACGAGGCGGCGCGTGCCGGCCGCGCGCCCCAGCCGCGCGGCCAGGAAGCTGCCGGTCATGAGGCCGAACGCGACGACGCCGAAGGCGTAGCCGAAGCGGTCGGGCGCCACGCCCAGGAGCCCGATGAGGACGAACGACGATCCGCTGATGAACGCGAACTGCCCGCTGAAGACGAGGGCGACGGCCGCGACGTGGCCGGAGAAGGCCGGGTCCCCGAGGAGCGTCCGCGCCCCGCCGAGGAGCCCCGGCGCCGCCCGGTCGTGGCGCGGCGCCGTCTCCGCGACCAACGCCCGCGCACCGGCGAGGAAGACGGCCCCGAGCACCGCGTGGACCGCGAACACCGAGCGCCAGCCGAAGGCGACGTGCAGCCAGCCGCCCAGGATCGGCGCGAGGATGGGCGTGAGCGCCTGCGCCGTCGCCATGAGCGCGAGGACGCGGGCGCCGTGCTCGCGCGGGTAGACGTCGCGGACGATGGCGCGCCCCACCACCGGACCGGTGCCGGCGCCCAGCCCCTGCACCACCCGCGCCGCCACCAGGACCCAGGTGCCCGGCGCGACGGTCGCCACCAGCGCGCCCGCCACGTAGAGCCCGAGCCCGCCGAGGAGCACCCGGCGGCGGCCGAGCCGGTCCGAGAGCGGGCCGAACACGAGCTGCGCGGCGGCGAAGGCGACGAGGAAGAGCGTGACCGTGAGCTGCGCGGTCGCGTCGTCCGTCCGGAACTGGCGCGCGATGGCGGGGAGCGACGGCAGGAAGGTGTCGATGGAGAGCGCGCCGATTCCCACGATGGCGGTGAGGAGCGCGCCGACCCGCAGCGTCGCCATGGGGTGGCGGAGCGGGGACGGCTCGGGGGCGCCCGCGGGCGATGAACCCCCGGATTCCGCGCCCGGAGCGCCGCGGTGCCCGCCGGAACGCATCGGAGCCGCCCGGAGCCGCCATCCGTCGAACTGGTCCGGAGGCCTGGCCTACCGGTCCGCGCGGGCCCCCGCCCACACCGCCAGCGTGTCCGGCGAGCCCTGCGCGCGGATCCCGTTGTCGGACAGGATCTCCTCGGTCGCGGCGACCGCCTCCTTGCGCGGGAGGACGAGGTTCTCGCCCCCCCGGCCGGCGAGCGAGAGCACCACGAACTCGTCCCGGCAGTCGCGCAGCACCTCGACGAGGTGACGGAGGTTCTTGATGGGCGTGCCGTTCACGGCCGCCACCACGCGGCCCATGGGGTTGCTGTAGCCCTTCGACAGCTTGTGCGGGAAGAGCGGCGACGAGATCGCCACCAGCTCCTCGCCCGGGAACGCCGGCCGCTCCATGAGGCGGGAGACGATCGGGCTGCTGACCCAGGCGAACGGGGAGGCATGCCCGCCCTTGGCGCCGATGGCGCCGAGGAGCTGGTAGGTGACCGGGGAGAAGACGACGGGCCCGTACACGAAGTAGGACGGGTAGCTGGACTCCAGGTCCGGGATCACCATCGGGCGCGTGGTGGAGACCGGGACCTGCACCTGCATCTCCTTCCCGCCGCGCCAGATGGTGAGCGGCACCTTGCCGTTCCGGGCGAGCCGCTGGACGAGGTAGCGGAACCCGACGCGCAGCCCGCCCGCGATCTCGACCCGGCCCTGGTCGTCGATCCGGGCGTCGCCGATCCGGGAGATGAGGTCCCACTCCTTGAGCGGGTACGCCGGTCCCGCGCCGTCCAGGCGGTGGACCACGATCCCCTCGACCGTGCGGTCGAGCTTGAGGAACGCCCGCAGCGCGTCGCTCTCCAGCGTCTGCAGCTCGTCGTGGAGCGCGGGCTTGCCCTCGTAGGTGCCGTCGGCCGCGTCGGCGAGGAACAGCTCGATCTCCTCGCAGGGGATGATGTAGCCGATGTTCTGCGCTCCGCCCAGGTGGCTGAAGACCAGGCCGATCATGCGGTCGCCGACCACCGCCGGCCCGCCGCTGTTGCCCGGGTTGATGGCGGCGTCGATCTGGATGCGCAGGCCGGAGACGCGGAAGCTGTAGGCCGTGAACTCGATGCGCGAGACGATCCCCTTGGTGATGGACAGGCTCGATCCGCCGGTGGGGAACCCGTAGGCGAGGACCGAGTCCTTCACGGACGGCAGCGTGCTGGCGCGCGGCAGCGGCG
>DATIWK010000181.1:0-33526 GCA_035519395.1 Anaeromyxobacteraceae bacterium
CATCCGGCTGCCCCTCCGCTCGAGGCACGGGCTCCACGAGCGGATACGCGAACGACCACAGCTCGCCGGCGTGCGCCTCCTCGTGCTCGACCTCCAGGTCCGAGAGGGCGGTGTGGCAGTCCGGGCACCAGTTGATGAGCTTCTTCTCCCGGTAGATCAGCCCCTCCTCGTGCAGGCGCACGAAGACCTCGCGCACCGCGCGGGAGAGCCCCTCGTCCATCGTGAAGCGCTCGCGGCCCCAGTCGAGCGCCGCGCCGAGCGCCTTGTGCTGCTCGGAGATGCGCGAGCCGTACTTCTCCTTCCAGGTCCAGACGCGGCGGAGGAACTCCTCCCGCCCCAGGTCGTGGCGGCTCTTCCGCTCGGTCTTCTTCAGCTCCTTCTCGACGATCATCTGCGTGGCGATGCCGGCGTGGTCGGTGCCCGGCAGCCACAGGGTGTTGAACCCGCTCATCCGCTTCCACCGGATGAGGACGTCCTGGAGCGTGGCGGTGAGGGCGTGGCCGAGGTGGAGCGAGCCCGTCACGTTGGGCGGCGGCAGCACGATCGAGAACGGGGGCCGGGTGCGGTCGTCCTCGTCGCCGTGGAAGAAGCCGCGCTCCATCCAGTAGCGGTACCAGCGCGCCTCGACGTCCTTGTGCTCGTAGCCCTTCGCGAGCTCGATGGGGGTCTCATTCGCCATGGGTGAAGACACGGTATCACTCCCGTCCGGGAAATGGCCGCTCGCACCCGCCCGGCCTGACGGGCGAGGGAGCTTGCGCGGAGAGCGAGCGGCGGGATTCGACCGGAGCGAGCGGCCTAGCGGCCTTCCCGCTCCTTGACGAGGCGGTCGAGGTTCTCGCGGATGATCGTCTCCGCGAGCTGGGGTACGACCTCCCATACGATCTTCTCGATGACCTCTCGCGAAGCCCTGGTGAGCGCGTCCCGCAGCGCGGCCTCGCCGCCGTCCGGCGACGCGACGGGGGACCGCGCGGCGGCGGGCTCCGGCTGGTGGCCGACCGATTCGGGCGGCGGCACGAAGGCGTGCATCGGCGCCAGCTCCGGCTCCTTCTCCGTCTCCGGCGGCAGCTCGATCGGCGCGAGCGGCGCCCTCGGCGGCGCGGCGACCGGCTCGGGCGCGTCGAAGTCGATGTCCAGCGCGGGAGGCGGCGGGGCCGCCTTGGCGGAGGGCGTGATGTCGAGATCGCTCCAGTCGTCCTCGGGCGCCGGCGGCGCAGTCGGCGGTGCCGCCGGCGCCGGCACGGCGGGAACGCCGAAGCCGAACGGATCGCGCTTCGCGGGAGCGGGCGGGGGAGCGGGCGCCGGCCGCGCGACGACGGGCGCTGGACCGGGCGCGGCGGGGCGCGGTCCGGGCGCGGCGGGCGCCGGGGGGCGCGCGCCGGGCGGGGCGATCCCCGGCCGCGGGCCAGGCATCCCCGGGGCAGGCGGGCGAGCGCCGGGGGGCATCATGCCGGGGCCGGGTGGACGCGCGCCGGGCGGCGGCATCGCGGGGCCGGGAGGCCGGGCGCCGGGCGGCATCATCCCGGGGCCGGGCGGACGGGCGCCGGGTGGCATCATCCCGGGGCCAGGCGGACGCGCGCCGGGCGGCGGCAGGCCGGGGCCCGGCGGACGGGGCGTCGCGCCCTGGGCCGGCGCGCCGGGGCGCGGAGCGGGAGCGGCGGGCGGGGGTGCGGCTGCGGGCCTCGCGGGAGCGGGAGCGCCGGCCGCCGGCGCCTTCCCCTCGACCAGCTCCTTCACCCGGTTGATGAGGGCCTGGCTGTCGAAGGGCTTCGCGATGTGGCCGTCGGCGCGGGCGGCCCGCGCGCGCCCCTCGTCGAACGCCTCGAAGGTGCCGGAGAGCAGGAGGACCGGGATGCGCGACAGCGCGGGGTCGCCCTTCACGGCCTCGCACACCTCGTAGCCGTTGCGCTTCGGCATCACCACGTCGGCGAGGATGACGTCGGGACGGATCTCGCGCGCCCTGGCGAGCGCGTCCTCGCCGTTGTCCACCGCCGTGACCACGAAGTCCTCGTTCGCGAAGATGATGCCGACGACCTTCTGGATCGTGATGGAGTCGTCCGCGAGGAGGAGGTTCTTGGGCATGGGGGTCCCGGCGCAGGGAAAGGATCGTATCCAGTAACCTCCCGATCGCTCGAATGTCAAGATTTCCGGGCGTTTCCGGCGGAAAGCGGTCCCCGGCCCGCCGCGCCAGGCGCGGAGCGCCGCCCAATGCTGAGCCGAGTCGTGAGCGGAGCGACCCGGGGGCCTGGGCGGCGGAACGCCCCCCAGCTAAGTTTGAAACAGCGCGTCCCAGGGCGGCCGCAGCACGTCGTCGCCGCCCTCCCCCAGCCCGAGGATGCGGTCCGCGACGACGCCCGCTCCGGTGCCGCCCGCGTCGACGAGGAGCACGTGCCTCGGCGCCTCGCCCGGCGGAGCGCCGTAGAGCACCGCGACGTCGAGCACCGGGTGGATGGCGCGCCCGTGGTAGAGGAGCCCGCGGTGCGACGGCGGCGCGAGCGGCACCAGCGCCACCGTCGGCGCCTCGAGGACCTGCACGAGCAGCGCCAGCGGAACGCCGAAGGTGCGCCCTCCGCGCGCGAAGCGGAGCTCGCGCTCGACGCCCCCGAGATCGGGCGGCGGCTCGCCAGGATCGGTGGCCGGGAGGAGCGGCGCAAAGCCGAGCGCCGGAACGGCCAGCTCCAGCGAGATCTCCCCCTTCACCACCACCGCGCCGCCGAAGGGCGCCGGGTCCGGCAGCGGCGTCCGCGCCGGAAGCTGGAACACCTCCGCCTGGGCGAGGTCCACGATCCCGTGCAGCGCCTCGACGCGCAGCGCGCCGCCCTCGGTCACGATGGCGAAGGGCGCGGGGCCTGCCGGCAGCCCCAGCACCGCCGCGACGAAGGCGGCGTTGGGCGTATCGCCCCGGGCACCCACCTCCGCCCCTCCGGCGGCGGGGAGGATCTCGCGGACGTGCGAGAGGCGCAGCGCCATCCGGACGCCCCCGGCCGAGAAGAGCAGCGCCTTTCGCTCGGAGGGAAGGGTCACGCCCGCATGGTATACCAGCGGCGATGGGGCACTCCGTCCTCCTCGTCGACGACGAGCGCTTCGCGCGCACCCTCTACTCCGATTACCTCCGGGGGGCCGGCTACGAGGTGGAGGTCGCCGACGGGGCGGAGTCCGCGCTGGTGCAGCTCGCCTACCGGCGCTTCGACGTCCTGCTCACCGACATGATCCTGCCCGGCGCGAAGGACGGGCTGGAGCTGCTCGAGGCCGCCAAGCAGCTCGACCCGGACGTCGAGGTCATCGTCATCACCGCGCTCGACAAGGTCGACCCGGCGGTCCGCGCCATGAAGCTGGGCGCCTCCGACTACCTGGTGAAGCCGGTGACGCCCGAGGCGCTCCAGCTCGCCGTCGACAAGTGCCTCGCGAACCGTGCGCTCCTCCGCGAGAACGAGGCGCTCCGGGCCCACCTCAAGCTGTTCGAGACCTGCCAGCGCCTCGCCGCCACGCTCGATCGCGAGAAGCTCGTGCCCATGGCGCTCGGCGCCATCGCCGTCGAGTGCGGGGGCGGGCACACGGCGGCGCTCCTGGAGCGGACGCCGGAGCGGGGGTGGGTGGTGGCCGGCGCGGCCGGGCTCGCCGCCGAGGAGCAGGAGGCCCTCCTCGCCGCGGCGCAACCGGCGCTCGCGGACCTGGTCCTGGGCCGCCCCATCCCGCTGCAGCTGCCGCCGGGCGCCCCCGCCCCGGGAGCGATCTGCTTCCCGGTCGGCGACGACTCGGCCATCGACGCCGCGGCGGTGGTGCCGGTGGGCGGCGCGGTCTTCCCGCAGGCGGCCGAGGCCGCCAGCTTCGTCTGCCGCCACCTGGCGCTCGCGCTCAAGAACGTCGGCCGGCTGCGGCAGGTCGAGGACCTCGCCTACGTCGACGACCTCACGCACCTCTACAACACCCGCTACCTGCACCTGGCGCTCGACCGCGCGATCGAGGGCGGGCACCCCTTCAGCATCCTCTTCATGGACCTCGACCGGTTCAAGTCGGTGAACGACCAGCACGGCCACCTCTCCGGCTCGAAGCTGCTCGTCGAGGTCGGGCGCGTGCTGCGGTCGTGCGTCCGCGACGACGACGTGGTCGTCCGCTACGGCGGCGACGAGTACGTGCTCGTGCTCGTCGGGATCGACTCCGGTGGGGCGCTCAAGGTCGCGGAGCGCATCCGGCGCGCCATCGAGGATCACCGCTTCCTGTCGCGGGAGGGCGCCCGGGTGCGGGTGACCGCCTCGATCGGCCTCGCCAGCTTCCCGGAGCACGCGCAGGCCAAGGCCGAGATCCTCGATCTCGCCGACCGCGCCATGTACCGCGGCAAGCGGACGACGCGAAACGTCGTCTACATCGCGTCGAAGGACCTCCCGCCCGTGCCGGCGGGTGGGCGCGAGTAGCGACCCCTCCTCCCGTGATGCGGTGCGGCACCCAGCCCCCTCGGGGGCCGGCGCACGGCCCGTCCCCGCCGGCCGCGCCCGGTTATGACGCCCTCCATGAACGGACTCCAGCCGACGCCGGAGGTGGACGCCGCCGCCGTGAACGCACCGCAGGAGCGGCCGGGGCCGCGCGAGAGCCGGACCGCGCCTGCCGAGGTGCCGCGCGGGGCCGCGAGCATCCCGGCGCTGGTGGAGCGCGCCGCGGCCGCTCACCCCACGGCCTGCGCCGCGCGGAGCCGCCGCGACGGCCGCTGGGTGGACGCGAGCTGGACGGAGGTGGCGCAGCGGGTGCGGCGCATCTCCGACGGCCTCGCCGCGCTGGGCGTCCGGCCCGGTGACCGGGTGGCGGTCCTGTCGGAGACCCGGCTCGAGGCGGTGCTCGCGCAGCTCGCCGTCCTCGCCGCGCGCGCCGTGGCCGTCCCCGTCTACCCCTCGGAGCTTCCGCGCCAGGTGCGCCACCTGCTCGGCACCGCGGGCGCCACCTGGGCCTTCTGCGACGGCTCGGTCCAGGCGGACAAGCTCGAGTCGATCCGCGGCGAGCTGCCGGCGCTGCAGGGCGCGATCCGCTTCGACGGACCAACCCGTGGGCCGTTCGAGCGCACGCTCGCCGACCTGGAGCGCGAGGGCGACGCCTTCGGCCGCGCCCACCCCGGCGCCCACGGGGAGCGGGTGCGCGCCCTCCGCCCGGACGACGTCGCCTGCGTCATCTTCACCTCCGGGACCACCGGCGTCCCCAAGGGCGTCGTCCTCTCGCACGACGCCTGGCTCTACTGCGCCGCGGCGTACCCGCGCATCGGCATCCTGACGGGCGAGCAGGTCGCCCTCATGTTCCTGCCGCTGGCGCACGTGATGGGCTGGATGGTGGTCGCCTGCTGGATCCAGTCCGGCGCCACCCTCGCCTTCGCGCAGTCGGTCGAGAAGGTGCTCGACGACGCCGCCGCGACCCACCCCACCTGCATGGCCGCGCCGCCGCGCCTCTTCGAGAAGGCGTTCGGCGGCATCGTCTCGAAGGGGCTCGCGGCGCCGGGCCTCAAGGGGCGGCTCTTCAAGCGGGCCATGGCGGCGTTCGAGGAGTGGGTCACCGCGCGCGACGCGGGCCGGCAGTACTCCAGCCTCGACCTCACCCTGGGCAAGGCGCTGGTGTTCCCCCGCATCGCCGCGGCGGTGCGGGAGCGGTTCGGCGGGCGGATGCAGCTCCTCATCTCGGGGAGCGCCCCGCTGTCGTCGCGCGTCCAGCGGTTCTTCGAGCTCATCGGGATGCCGATCCTGCAGGGCTACGGGCTCACCGAGTGCGCCGGCACCGCCACCGCCACCCCTCCGGCGTGCCTGCACACCGGCACGGTCGGGCCGCCGCTGCCGGGGGGAGAGATCCGGCTCGCGCCGGACGGCGAGATCCTCATCCGCAACCCCGCCCTGATGCGCGGCTACTGGCAGGACCCGGCCGCGACGGCTGCCGCGCTGGAGGACGGGTGGCTCCACACCGGCGACATCGGCGAGCTGGACGGGGACGGCTGCGTCCGGATCACCGACCGCAAGAAGGACCTGATCAAGACGTCCGGCGGCAAGTACGTCGCCCCGCAGCTCCTGGAGGCGGGCCTGCGCGCCGACGCCCTCGTCTCCAACGCCATGATCCACGGCGACGGGCGCCGCTTCGTCTCGGCCCTGGTGGCGCTCAACGAGGAGAACGTGCGCCGCTGGGCGGAGGCGGCCGGGGTCCCGCTCGAGGGCCCGCTCGCGGAGAACCCGCGGGTCCACGCGCGCATCCAGGCCGTCGTGGACGCGCTCAACGGGGAGCTGCCGCGCTACGCGACCGTCAAGCGGTTCGCCATCGTGCCGGACTTCTCGGTGGCCGCGGGCGATCTCACCCCCACCATGAAGCTGCGGCGGAAGGCCATCGCGGAGAGGCACCGCGCGGTCCTCGACGCCTTCTACGTCGAGGACCCCACCCTTCACTGAGGATCCCTCAGTGCACCGGCGCGGTCGCGAACGTCACCCGCGACGGGTGGCGGCGCGACCGGAGCACCCGGTGCGTCTGCGCCCGGTAATCGCCCTCCCGCGCCTCGAAGATGCTGGGCACGAAGGTCTGCGGGTTCCGGTCGTAGAGCGGGAACCAGGTGCTCTGCACCTGCACCATGATCCGGTGGCCCTTGGCGAAGACGTGGCTGCGGGTGAGCAGGTCCACCGAGACCTCCTCGACCTTGCCGGGCGTGAACGGCTCGGGCTTCTCGAAGCCGCGCCGGAAGCGCCCGCGCAGGATCTCGGCGGCGACCATGAGCTGGTAACCGCCCAGGGTCGGATCGCCGTCCACCTTCTCCGGGTAGACGTCGATGAGCTTGGCGGCGAAGTCGGCGTCGGAGCCGGTGGTCGAGACGAAGAGGTGCGCGGCGATGGGGCCGGCCACGGCGACGTCCTCGGCGAGCGGCTCGCTCACCCAGGAGAGCACGTCGGGACGGCCGGCGAGGAAGCGCTGATCGGCGACCATCCAGGTCGCCCACGTCTCGTCCCAGGCGTCCTGGCCGACGTGCGGCGACACGATGGGCGTCGCCTGGTACGGCACGGGGTGGGCCGGGTCCGAGACCCACGCGTCCTCGCCCTCCTCGCGCGGTGGCCCGTCGAGGGCGAGCCGCCCCCCGGGCGCGAGCCACACGCTGCGCTCCTTCGTGCCCCTGGGCGGCCAGGCGTCCAGCCGCTGCCAGACGTTGGTCCCGGTCTGGAAGACCAGCGCCTCGGGCAGCGGCGGGCCGCAGCGATCCTTCAGCGCGCAGGCGAAGAACGGCGCCTGGACCTCCTCCCGGAACCAGCGCGCGGTGGGGCTGCCGAACGAGATGCGGCCCAGGCGATCGCCCTCGGCCATGCGCCAGGTGCGGTGGGCCCACGGCCCCACCACGAGCACGGACCGGTTGGCCGGGTCCGCCCTCTCCAGGGCCTCGTACAGCGCTACCGGGCCGCGCCGGTCCTCCTGATCGTAGGCGCCGCCCACGTTGAGGACGGGGGCCGGGACCTTGCCCACCAGGGCCGGGAGCGAGCGGCGCTTCCAGAAGTCGTCGTAGCGCGGGTGGGCGATGAACTCCTTCCAGGTGGGGAACCTCCCGCGGAAGAGCCGGGCCTCCAGGTTCGCCACCGGCCCCTGCGAGAGGAACCAGTCGTAGAGATCGACGCGGTCGAACGGCGGATCGGCAAACGTCTTCCCGGCCTCCATCTCCGGGATGAACTGCGCCATGGGCATGAGCCGGAAGGCGCCCTGGTGGAAGGCGTCGTCGCCGATGAAGTTGTCGGCCGGCACCGCCTGCGGCGAGTAGGCCCGGACCGCCGGGTGCGGCTCCAGCATGGCGAAGGCGACCAGGCCGCCGGGGTTGGAGACGCCCAGCATCCCCACGCGGCCGTTGTTCGACGGCACGCTCGCGAGGAGCCAGTCCACCGTGTCCCAGGCGTCGGTCGACTCGTCGGTCGCCTTCGGGTCGGAGCGGTCGCGCGGCGCCGGCGCCAGGGAGAAGACGCCCTCGGAGCCGAAGCGGCCGCGGACGTTCTGGAGGGCGAGGACGTAGCCGTCGCGCAGGGTGGGGACGAGCCAGGGGCGCGTGAGCCAGAGCGAGAAGCCCTTCGCGTCCGGCGAGAAGCCGTAGGGCGTCCGCATGAAGAGGATGGGGAGCTTCTCCCGAGCCGCCTTCGGGACGTAGATATCGGTCTCGAGCCGCACCCCGTCGCGCATCGGCACCATCGCCTGGATGCGGTCGTAGACGATGGAGGGGTCGGTCGCGACCTGGGCGGCGGCGGTGAGGGGCAGCAACACCGCGGCGGCGAGGAGCGCGCGGTTCATGGTGGCCTCCGTCGACCGCGCTGGGGCCTGCGGCCGAGGGACCCATCCCACCTCGCGGCGCGCCGCGCAAGGCGCACAAAAAGGCGCGGGGCCAGGCCTCTCGACCTGGCCCCGCTGACGACGACCTCCGGGTTCCGCCCTTCCGAGCGCGTAGTAGCGGTTGCCCTCGTCATCGAAGGCGGTCACCAACGCGGCCGCCCACGTGTCCAAGTTCTAGCCCGGCAGGCGAACCCGGGCAATGCCGCGACGCGTCATCCAGGAAAGACGGGGACTTAGTAGTCCATGTCCTCCATGCCGCCGCCGCCCGCCCCGGGCGCCGCCGGCGCCTTCTTCTTCGGCTTCTCGGCGACCATCGCCTCGGTGGTGAGGAGCAGGCTCGCCACCGATGCGGCGTTTTGTAGCGCCGTCCGAGCCACCTTGGTGGGGTCGATCACGCCGGCCTTCTCCAGGTCCTCGAAGACCTCGGTCGCGGCGTTGAAACCGAAGGCGCCCTTCCCGTCCCGGATCTTCGAGACGACCACCGCGCCCTCCCACCCGGCATTGGAGGCGATGCGCCTCGCCGGGTGCTCGAGCGACTTGCGGACGATGTCCACGCCGAAGGACTCGTCCGACCCCTCCACCGCCTTGATGCTCGCGAGCGCGGGGACCGCGCGCAGGTACGCGACGCCACCGCCCGGCACGATGCCCTCCTCCACGGCGGCGCGGGTGGCGTGGAGCGCATCCTCGACGCGGGCCTTCTTCTCCTTCATCTCGGTCTCGGTGGCCGCGCCGACCTGTACCACGGCGACGCCGCCCACCAGCTTGGCGAGCCTCTCCTGGAGCTTCTCCCGGTCGTAGTCGCTGGTCGTCTCCTCGATCTGGGCCCGCATCTGCTTGATGCGCCCCTCGATGTCCGACTTCTTGCCGGCGCCGTCCACGATGGTGGTGTTGTCCTTGTCGATGGTGACGCGCTTGGCGCGGCCGAGGTCCTTGAGCGTGAGCTGCTCCAGCTTGAGTCCCAGCTCCTCGGACACGACCCGAGCGCCGGTGAGGACCGCGATGTCCTGGAGCATCTCCTTGCGGCGGTCGCCGAAGCCGGGCGCCTTCACCGCGCAGACGTGGAGCGTGCCGCGCAGCTTGTTCACCACCAGGGTGGCGAGCGCCTCGCCCTCGACCTCCTCGGCGATGATGAGGAGCGGCTTTCCGGAGCGCGCCACCTGCTCCAGCACCGGGATGAGGTCCGCCATCGCCGAGATCTTCTTCTCGGTGACGAGGAGGTACGGGTCCTCGAGCACCGCCTCCATCCGGTCCGGGTTGGTGACGAAGTAGGGCGACGTGTAACCGCGGTCGAACTGCATGCCCTCGACCACGTCCAGCTCGGTCTGGAGCCCCTTCGCCTCCTCGACCGTGATGACGCCCTCCTTGCCCACCTTCTCCATGGCCTCGGCGATGATGTTGCCGATGGTCTCGTCGCCGTTGGCGGAGATGGTGCCCACCTGGGCGATGTCCTTCTTGCCCTGCGTCGGCTTGGACTGCTTCTTCAGCTCGGCGACCACCACCTCGACGGCCTTGTCGATGCCGCGCTTCAGGTCCATCGGGTTGTGGCCGGCGGCCACGAGCTTCAGGCCCTCCTCGTAAAGGGCGCGCGCCAGCACCGTGGCGGTGGTGGTGCCGTCGCCGGCCTTGTCCGAGGTCTTGGAGGCGACCTCGCGGACCATCTGCGCGCCCATGTTCTCGAAGCGCGAGTCGAGCTCTATCTCCTTGGCCACCGTGACGCCGTCCTTGGTCACGGTGGGCGAGCCCCAGCTCTTCTCGATGACCACGTTGCGGCCCCGGGGGCCGAGCGTCACCGCGACGGCCTCCGCGAGCGTCTGGACCCCGCGCAGGATGGCCTCGCGCGCGGGCTGGTGGAATGCGATCTCCTTCGCCGGCATGTCTTCGCTCCCTTCGGTGGAAAGTCCCTGACTTCCGGATGCTTGGGCGGGAGACGGCGCCTGGCAGTCCCCCGCGGCGGCTGCCAACATAAGCGCGGGATCGATCCGGTCAAGTGGACCGGCGCACGGCCGATCCGGGTACTCCGCCCGCCGAGCCCGCCCCGCGGTCGTCGGTTGACAGGGCGCGCGCTCGGCCGTTACCTCGGGCGGGTGCGCTGGGACCGCCGCCGCGAGGACGGGGACGTCGAGGGCCTCGTCGCGGAGGTCGCCGCGGCGTTCGAGGCGGAGGACTACGAGGGGGCGCTGGCGCGCGCCCAGGCGGCGCTGGCGCGCTCGCCTCGATCGCTGCCGGCACTCCACTACCGCGCCGCCGCGCTCGCGGAGATGGGGCGCCTGGAGGAGGCCCGCGAGGGATACGAGCGGGCGCTCGTCCAGGGGAAGGACGACCTGGACCTCCTCTACGGAGCGGCCGACTTCCAGCTCAACGTGCTCGCCGAGGACGACTCGGATCGCGAGGCGCTGGAGCGCGGCCTCGACCTGGCGGCGCGGGGGGCGAAGCTGGCGCGGCGCTCGGGCGACCGCGAGCTCGCCGGCGAGTTCGCCTGGCTGGAGGGTGTCGCCTTCAACCAGCTCGGCCGCTCGACCGAGGCGCTGGCTCGGCTCGACGAGGCGGTGGCCGCGCACCCGGAGTCCGTGGACGTGCGCCTGGAGCGGGGCTTCGCGCTCTACGAGCTGTGCCGCTTCGACGAGGCGCGGGAGGAGCTGCTCCGCGCCGAGCGGCTCGACCGCGACGACGCCTGGACGCAGCACACGCTCGGCCTCGTCCTGGAGCGGCGCGGCGGCGCCAAGGAGGCGGAGCGGCGCTTCGCCCGCGCCCGCAAGCTCGCGCCGGACGAGTTCCCGAAGCCGATCGCGCTCTCGCCCCAGGCCTTCGACCACGCAGTGGAGGATGCGCTCGCGAAGCTGCCGGAGACGGTCCGGCGCTACCTGTCCAACGTCGCCATCACCGTGGAGGAGCTGCCGTCGGACGAGGACCTGCTCGCCTCCGACCCGCCGCTCTCGCCCGCGATCCTCGGCCTCTTCCGCGGCGTGCCGCACGGCGCGGGGGCGGTGGACCCCTGGACGCACCTGCCCTCCGCGATCGTGCTCTACCAGAAGAACCTGGAGCGGTTCGCGAAGTCGAAGAAGGAGCTGGTCGAGCAGATCGGGATCACGCTCATCCACGAGGTGGGCCACTTCCTCGGGCTCGACGAGGAGGAGCTCTGGGCGCGGGGGCTGGAGTGAAAGGCCTCCCCTCTCCCGCACCATCGGGAGGGGCTCGTTCCTTCGCCCGGGAGCGCTCTAGCCCCTCCCCTGCCCCGCCACCGCGTGCCTCGCCTTCCACGCCTCGATCGCCGCCCGGATCTGCGGGACGGCCTTCCGCGCCGCGTCCATCCCGGCCTGCATGGCGCGCTTCTTCTGGGAGAAGTCGAGCGTCCCGATGTCGCCGACCGCCGGCGAGACGAGCACGTCCGCGTCGCGGCGGGCGCGCGCCGTCCCCTCGCTCCAGAGGATGTTGGTCGCCTGCAGCATCACGTCCAGCACGTTCTTGATGCTGGTGTTCCCCACGTTCTCGCTGATGTCCACCGCGATCACGAGGTCGGCGCCCTTGGCGCGCGCCACGTCGATGGGGACGTTGTCGACGAGCCCGCCGTCCACCAGCATCTTCCCCTGGTGCACCACTGGCTCGAACACGCCCGGGATGGCCGACGACGCGCGCACCGCCCGGGCGATCGGACCGCGGTCGAGGACCACGCGCGTGCCCCAGTTCAGGTCGGTGGCGACGGCGGCGTAGGGCACCGGGAGCTGCTCGATCGACTCCTGCTTCACCTTGGACCGGACGAACGCCTCGAGCTTCTCGCCCTTGGCGTAGCCCATTCCCATCAGCGCGTTCATGATGCCGAAGTCGAAGAGATCGTCGCGCTCGAGCTGGAACGCCGTCCACTCCAGCTCGAACGAGTCGCGGTCGCCCGCGTAGATGGCGCCGATGAGGCTGCCCACGCTGGTGCCGACCACGAGGTCGATGGGAATGCGCTCCTGCTCCAGGACGCGGATCACCCCGACGTGGGCGAACCCTCGGGCGGCGCCGCCGCCCAGCGCCAGCGCGATCTTCGGCTCGGGGGCGGGGGCGGCCGGCTGCGCGACGCCCTCGGCCCCCGGAGGGGCAGGTGGGGCGGCGGTGCGAGGCGTGGCGCAGGCGGCGAGCGCGGCGAGCGCGGCCGCGAGGACGGGGCGGGGGGTCGTCACCCGCCGAGTGTAGCGGATGGCCAGGCGGACGGGGGTGGGGAGGGTCGCGCGCCAGGGCGCGCGCTCACCGTCCGCCCGGCTCCCCGCCGCCGGTGCGCCGCGCCGCCAGGGCCCGCGCCACGCGCTCGGCCACGGCGGCGCGGGTGAAGGGCTTCTCGAGCACGATCGCCCCCGCCGCCAGCTGGTGCGCGCGCCGATCCATGTAGCCCGTCGCGAACACGACCGGGATGCCCGGGCGCAGCGCCTCCAGGCGCCGCGCCAGCTCGGCGCCCGTCATCCCCGGCATCACCACGTCGGTGAGCACCGCGTCCACCGCGCCGTCCTCGACCTGGCGGAGCGCGTCCTCGGGCCGCTCGACCTCCACCGCCTCGAAGCCGCACTCGCGCAGCATGCGCGCGGTGCTGCGACGCACGGTCGGCTCGTCCTCGACCACCAGCACCCGCTGCCCTGCGCCGACGGTCTCGGGCCCCGGCGCCTCCGCCTCCGCCTCCGGGACGTGCAGCGCCCCCTCCACCGCCGGGAAGAGCAGGGTGAAGGTGGTGCCACGCCCCGGCTCGGAGTCCACCTCGATGCGACCGCCGGCCTGCTGCACGATCCCGAAGACCGTGGCGAGGCCGAGGCCTGTGCCGCGAGGGCCCTTGGTCGTGAAGAACGGCTCGAAGAGGTGCGCGCGCACCTCCGGGGACATCCCCTTGCCGGTGTCGGAGACCGCGAGGCTGGCCCAGCGCCCGCCACCCCCAGCGGCTGCGCCCGGCCCCACGTTGGCGGTGGCGATCCGGAGCGTGCCGCCCTCCGGCATGGCGTCGCGCGCGTTCACGGCGAGGTTCAGGATCACCTGCTCGATCTGCTGGGGGTCCAGCCGCACGGTCCAGGGCCGCTCGGCCAGCGTCATCTCGATGGCGATCTGCTCGCCGATGGTGCGGCGCAGCAGCTTCTCGAATCCGTCCACGACGCCGTTGAGCGTGCAGGCCCGGGGCTCGGCGCGGCTCTTGCGCCCAAAGGCCAGCAGCTGGCGGACCAGCGTGGCGGCGCGCTGCCCGGCCTCGGCGATCTCGCCGGCGGTCGAGCGGACGTCGGGGTCCGCGCCGGGGTGCGCCCGCAGGTGCTCGGAGCCGCCCAGGATGACGACCAGCAGGTTGTTGAAGTCGTGCGCGATGCCGCTCGCCAGGCGGCCCACCGCCTCCATCTTCTGGGCCTGGAGCAGCTGCCCCTCGGCCTTGCGCCGGTCGCTGACGTCGAGCGCGATGCCCGTCACGCCGACCACTGCGCCGGCGTCGTCGAGCATGGGGCCCCAGTGGCTCTCGAAGACCACCGGGCCGAGGTCGTTCAGGGTGACGAAGCTCTCGCCCGCCCGGGCGCGCCGGTAGTCGGCGAGCACGCCAGGCTGGTTGCCGTACACGTCGAAGACGGAGCGCCCGACGACCTCGCCGGGAGCGAGCCCGAGCGCGGCGAGCCCCTGCCCCTCCGAGAGCGTGAACCGGTCGTCGAGCCCGATGGCCCATTGCACGACCGGCACGCTCCGCAGCACGGAGCGGTAGCGCGCCTCGCTCTCGCGCAGCGCCGCCGCCAGCCGGTCGCGCGCCGCCGCCGCCGCCCGCTCCTCGGTCACGTCGCGGCCCAGCGCCAGCATGTAGCGCTGGCCGGCCATGGTCACCACGCTGGCCGAGAAGGCGAGGACCCGCACGTCCCCGGCGCCGCCTCGAACGCGGACGTCGCGCGCCCTGACCACGCCGCTCCGGTTCACCTCTCGGGCGATCGCATCCCGCTCGGCGGGGTCGACCCAGAGCCCGAGATCGACCGTGCGCCGGCCGACGGCCTGCGCCTCGGTGAGCCCGTGCAGCTGGAGGAAGCCGTCGTTGCACGCCACCAGCTCGCCGGTGTCGAGCCGGCTCAGGGTCAGCGGCTCCGGGCTGGTCTTGAAGGCCAGCCGAAACCGCTCCTCGCTGGAGTCGAGCGCCTCCCGGCTGCGCTCGAGCGTCCGATGCAGGTGCCGGATCTCGGCCCAGGCGACCCCCGCCAGCAGGACCAGGCCCCCGACCGTCGCTCCCAGGTACCAGGCGAGCCGCGGCCCCGCCGAGGCGAGGACCGCGCCCGTGAGCTGGAGCGCCAGCCCCGTCACGGCGGCCAGGTACGCCACGAGCGCGAGCCCGACCACCAGGACCGGGCGGGTCGCGACCCCGGACGCGCGTTGGGCCGGCACGGAGCGACTCTAGCGCAACTGGCGCACTGGTCTACGCTGGGTCCGCGCCGCCCCCCTCCGCGTGACACGCGCGCGGAGGATCTCGAAAAGAGTCCGAAAAATTGACCCGTTGGGGGCGATATCGGAACCTCGACCGGAATGCCCCTCGCGATCGACTCGCTGGAGCTCGCGCAGGTCCTCTCCGAGGCGGAGGACATCGCGCGCAGCGTGAACCAGAAGCTGACGAGCGCCCATCAGCTCCTCGCGTTCTTCACGGTCCCCAACCGCGCCGAGATCCTCCTCAAGGAGCGCGGGGTGGACGAGGACCGGATCCTCGCGGCCATGAACGGAGCGCCCAAGGAGCCGGAGGGGATCGCGCGCGACCTCCACGATCGCGCGAAGGACATCGCCGAGGGCGTCGGCGCCGAGGAGATCGACTGCCTCCACCTGTTCATCGCCATGACCCGGGTCCGGGCCAGCGCGGCGCACCAGCTGCTCGGCGCCTGCGGGTTGCCGCTCGCGTCGCTGCGGAACGTGGCGCTCTCGTATTTCACCGCGCGCATGCCGCGGCGCTACCGGGAGCTGCAGCCGGTCCGCGTCCCCGCCGCTGCGCCGGCGCGAGCGGCGCCGCGCTCCCCTGCCGGCGAGCAGGCGCTCGAGCGCACGCTCGAGGAGCTGGAGGATGCTGCGGCGGAAGCGGGCGAAGCCATCGCGGATGCGACTCCGACTCCGACCCCGACCTCGACCCCGACCCCGACCGCGACCGCGACCCCAGCCGCGACCCCGACCGCGACCCGCGTCGCTCGCCGCTCCCCCCACGCCCTCGACCCCAAGGACTTCCCCTGGCTCGCGCAGCTCGGCCGGAACCTCACCGACCTCGCCGCGCACGGGAAGCTCGACCCGCTCGTCGGCCGCGAGCGCGAGGTGGAGGAGGCGATCGACGTCCTCGGCAAGCGCCGCACCAACAACCCGCTGCTGGTGGGCGAGCCGGGCGTCGGCAAGACCGCCATCGTGGAGGGGATCGCGCAGCGGCTCCTCGCGGACGGCGGCCCGGGCCGCGACCGGGTGGTGGTCGAGATCGACATGGCCGGCGTGGTCGCCGGGACGCAGCTGCGCGGCTCCTTCTCCGAGAAGCTCCTCGGCATCAAGGACGAGGTCCGCCGCGCGGCGGGGCGCGTCGTGGTCTTCATCGACGAGGTCCACACCATCGTCGGCGCCGGCGCCACCGGCGAGGGCCCGCAGGACGCGGCGAACGAGCTCAAGGCGGCGCTCTCCCGCGGCGAGTTCCCCTGCATCGGCGCCACCACCCACGACGAGTACCGCCGGCACATCGAGAAGGACCCCGCGCTGGAGCGGCGGTTCACGCCGGTGCTGGTCCGGGAGCCGTCGGTGCCTGACACCGTCCGCATCCTGGCGGGGCTCGCCCCCCGGTACGAGAAGCACCACGGCGTCCGCTACGCGGCGCAGGCCATCGAGGCCGCTGCCGCCCTCTCGGCGCGCCACGTCACCGACCGCTTCCTCCCCGACAAGGCGATCGCCGCCCTCGACCTGGCCGGCTCCCGGGCGCGGCGCGAGCGGCGCGCCGAGGTGGGCGTGGACGAGGTGGCGCAGGTCGTCGCCCAGATGGCCGGCATCCCTTCGTCGCGCCTGGTCGCGAGCGATCGCGAGCGCGTGATCGGCCTGGAGGCCGCGCTCGCCGGGCGGGTGGTCGGCCACCGCGAGGCGCTGGCGCGCGTCGCGGCGGTGCTGAAGCGCAACTTCGCCGGGTTCGCCTCCCGCAGGCCCATGGGCTCGTTCCTCTTCCTCGGCCCGACCGGCGTGGGGAAGACCGAGCTGGCCCGCGCGCTGGCGGAGGCGCTCCACGGGAACGGCGACGCGCTCGTGCAGCTCGACATGAGCGAGTGCTCCGAGCAGACCGGCGTGGCGCGCCTGGTGGGGGCCGCGCCCGGCTACGTCGGTTACGGCGAGGGCGGGCAGCTCACCGACGCCGTCCGGCGGCGGCCGGCCTGCGTCGTGGTCCTCGACGAGATCGAGAAGGCGCACCGCGACGTGCAGATGCTCCTCCTCCAGGTGCTCGAGGAGGGGCGCCTCACCGACGGCCGGGGGCGCCAGGTGGACTTCGCGAACACGGTGGTGATCCTCACCTCCAACCTCGGCGGCGCCGAGGCAGCCCGGCCCTCCGGCGGCGCCATGGGCTTCGGGGCCGCGGAGCGCGCGGCGCCGCGGGAGGACCGCGCCGTCCAGGCGGCCCGCGCGGCGGTCCCGCCGGAGCTGTGGAACCGGCTGGACGAGCGGATCTTCTTCGCTCCCCTGTCGCGCGAGGAGGTGGCGCGGGTCGCGACCAAGCTGCTGGCCGAGTCGGCGGCGCGCCTGGCGGCGGAGCGGCAGATCCGGTTCTCCGCGGACGACGCCGTCGTGGCGTGGCTCCTCGACCGCGGCGGGTTCGATCCGGCCCTGGGAGCCCGCCCCATGCGCGGGGCCGTGCAGCGGCTCGTCGAGGCGCCGCTCGCGGAGCGCATCCTGTCGGGCGAGCTCGGGCCGGGCGACGAGGTCCGGGTGGGCGTCTCGGACGGCGGCCTGACCTTCTCGCGCTGAGCGGCGGACGGCGACCGCCGCCCCTCGCCGCCGCGCCCCCGCAGCGGCCTCGACCTCCGTGACGCGCGCCGCTACGCTGCGTCCGTGCCCACCGCGTACGTCGTCGGCGCCGGCCGGCTCGCCTCCGCCCTCGTCCCCGGGCTCCGGGCCGCGCGGTGGCGCGTCGCCGGCCTGGCGCGCAGCCCGAAGGGCCGGAGCAGGCTCGAGCGGCTCGGGGCCGCACCGATGCCGCGCGAGGAGGCGCGGGAGTTCGACCTCGTCTTCCTCGCCGTGCCGGACTCGGTCGTGCCCGACGCGCTCCGCGGCATCGAGCCGTACCTGCGGCGCGGCCAGGTGGTCGCCCACGGCGCGGGCGCCCTCGGCCTCGACGTGCTCGCCCCGGCGGGCCGGCGCGGTGCCCATGCCGGATCCCTCCACCCGGTGCAGGCCCTGGTGGGCGGGACCTTCCTGCCGGGCGTCGTCGCCGCCGTGGACGGGGACGCCGTCGCGTTGCGGCTGCTGTCTCGCGCGGCGCGCGACCTTCGCCTGCGGCCCATCAGGGTCCCGGCCGAGGGGCGAGTCCTCTACCACGCCGCGGCGGTGATCGCCTCGAACCTCACGCTGGCGCTCGCCGACGTCGCCAGCGAGACCTGGATCCGCTCCGGCGCGCCGCGTTCGCTCGCGCTGGAGGCCCTGGTGCCGCTGCTGCGCGCGTCCGTCGACAACCTCGCGCTGCGCGGCCTCCCCGGCGCGCTGACCGGCCCCGTGGCGCGCGGCGACGCCGACGTGGTCGCGCGGCAACTCCGCGCGCTCCGCGGCGAGGCAGCGGCCTCGTACCGGCTCCTCTCGCGGCGGCTGGTGGACATCGCGCTCCGCGGCGGCCTCGATCGGGCGCGGGCGCGGGCCGTGCTCGCCGCGATCGACCCGGCCCCGCCGCGCCGCCGCAAGCCCCGTCCCCCGTAGCGCCCGGGGGACGCAACCCCTCGCCATTCGCCGCATCCCTGCCCGAACGAAGCCGAGCAGGCCGGGCGGTCGCGAGCTGCACTTGACGAAGCGTACCACGCTACAGCCGCGGACCGCGGCCGCGGTAGGCGCTCCAGACGGCGACCACGTACACCCTCGCCGACTCCTCGATGACGTACAGGTGGTGATGCGTGCGCCTGAGGAGCAGGCGGCGGACGCTCGGCTTCGGCCCGTACCGCACGGCCACCGCCGGCGTCTCGGCGAGCGTGCGAAGCGCCTGCTCCATCTCCTCCGCGAAGAGGTCCGCCGCAGCCTGGCGGTTCTCCCGCCACCAGGCGTCGATCCGGTCGACCTGCGCCTGTGCCTCTGCCGAGAGTTCGACCTTCACCGACCGGCGGTCCTCGCTCGCAGCTTCGCGATCACCTGCTCGGCGTCGACGGTGCGCCCGGCGCGCACGTCCTCGAGCCCGCGCTCGATGGACTCGTGCAGCCTCCGGCGCTCCTCGTCGTCGAGGTAGTCGCCGCCGCTGGCGAGCACGTCATCGAGCGGCACGAGCTCGACGTCCTCGCCCTCAGGGAGGTCGGTGGGCTCGTCCAGCACGAGCCGTCCGCCCCTCACGCGTGCCTTGAGCGCCCGCATCGCGATCGCAATTCTAGCGCCCCTCCGTCACCCCGGCCACTGCTCGCCCAGGACCTCGTTCACCCCTCTCCGCCGACGAGGTCCTTCAGCTTCCCGGGTACGCCCTGCTGGCTCTTCCGGTGGGCCTCCTGCTGCTCGCGACTGCGCGCGCCGGCCTGAGCGTGACCCGAGATCGAGGCAGAGCAAACAGCGATGCGGATGAGCCCCCTCAGCAAGCTCGATACAACCCCCGCTCCGCGATGTACTCGAGCACCGGCCGCGGCAGGAGCCGGGACACGTCGGCGCCCCGCGCGATCCGCGCCCTGATCTCGGTGGACGACACCAGCGGGAAGGCGGGCTCCCCGCCGCCCTCGTAGCCCTGCCGCCCGACCACGACGATCCTGGCCAGCTCCTGCACGCGATCCCACCGGTACCAGCCGGCCGTCTCGGGCAGGATGTCCGCCCCCACCACCAGCGCGAAGCGGTGGGCCGGATGCTTCCGCCGCAGGTGCTCGAGCGTCCGCGCCGTCTTGCCGACGAGCGGATCGTCCGCCAGCTCCGCCTCGGCGCTGCAGACGTGCACCCCGCGCAGCCCCCGCGCCGCCAGCTCGCACATCCGGACGCGGTCCTCGAACGGGGCGAGCGCCTTGCCGAAGGGGTGGCGGAACGACGGCAGGAGCCACACCTCGGAGACGCCCTGCGTCTCCCTCACCCACCAGGCCGCCATGAGGTGCGCGACGTGCGGCGGGTTGAAGGAGCCGCCGAGGAGCGCGACCTCCCGCCCAGGCGCGGCCGCCTTCCCCCTCCGCGCCGTCCCTCGCCCGGCCGCGCGCCCCGCGCCCTTCCTCGCCCGGCCCCCGGCCAACGGTCACCTCACCGACATCTTCCCGCGCGCGCCGAACGACGCCTGCTGCCGCCCCACCTCGGCCGCGTCGGCGGAGAAGACGACCAGCTCGAGCTCGCGCTCGCTCACCTCGAGCATCGCGAAGGTCGCGGGCTTCCCGTCGGGCGCCGGATCGCGCAGGTGCCCGGGCGTCACGAAGTAGCGCGGCCCGATCTGCACCAGCGCGGCGTGGCCGCTGTTCCCGTGGAAGAGCACCGTCGCGTTGGCGATGTCCTCGCGCGTGAGCTCCGCCTTGTCGTGGACGAGGCAGCAGATGTGCCCGGCGACCAGGTCCATCTGCTTGCGGGGAACGGCGCCGGTCTCGTACTCGGGGCAGGCGCGGCTCGCCACCGAGACCACCTTCCCGGGGAGCTTCACGGCGTCGGGGTCGATGCCCGCCTGGCGCTCCAGCGCGCCCCGGATGGCGGCCAGGAACTCGCCGTCGGTCTGCGGCACCGGCGCATCGCGCGATCCGCCCCGCCGCCGCGCCAGCGCCACCTCGAGGTCCGCCAGGCGCCCGCCCAGGAAGAAGATCCGCTCGGTCTGGGCGCGCGCGAACAGGTCGATCGCCCGCTCGAGCGCGCCGACGTTCCCGTAGGTGTCGCTGACGAGGCCGATCTTCACCCGCGTCCCTGCCCTCCTCGCTCCCCGAGCGTAGCGCACTACTCGTAGCGGAGGTAGGGCTCCCTGCGGCGCGCGAAGGCGCGCTCCTCCGGGGCGAAGGCCCGCGCCAGCTCCGCCCAGGTCGCCCCCCCGTCGATCGCGCGGCGCTCCCGATCCGAGCCGCAGAGCAGGTCGAAGGCGGGGACGCCGTCCACGAACTCGTAGGTGTCGGTTCGCCAGGCGAAGCGCGAGGGGGCCTGCCGCCGCGCGTGGACGACGCAGGCGAGCCCCGTCCTGAAGGGCCTGAAGGCGGCCGCGTCGTGGACGTGCAGCTCGACCCCGTGGCAGCGGACCCCGGCGTGCTTGTCCCAGGTCGGCACGAAGCTCGCCGGCCGGAACCGCACGCCGGGGAGCCGCTCGCGCGCGAGATCCGCGGCGAGCCTCCCCGCGTCGATCCAGGGCGCGCCGAGCAGCTCGAACGGCCGCGTGGTGCCGCGTCCCTCGGAGAGGTTGGTCCCCTCGAGCAGGCACATCCCGGGGTAGACGAGCGCCGTCTCCGGCGTCGGCATGTTGGGCGACGGGAAGACCCACGGCAGCCCCGTCTCCCGGAACCGCATCGCGCGCTTCCAGCCGTGGCACGGCACCACCTCGAGGTCGAGCGCGAGCCCCCGCTCGGCGCGGAAGAGGCGCGCCAGCTCTCCCACGGTCATGCCGTGGCGCACCGCGAGGTCGTGGAGGCCGCAGAAGCTCTCGAACCCGGGCCGGAGCCGCGGCCCCTCCACCGCGGCGCCGCCGATGGGGTTGGGACGGTCCAGCACCAGGAACGGGAGGCGCGCCTCCGCGGCCGCCTCCATGCACAGCATCATCGTCGCCTGGTAGGTGTAGAAGCGCGTCCCGACGTCCTGGACGTCGAAGGCGAGGACGTCGAGGCCGGCGAGCTGCTCGCGCGTCGGGCGGAGGGAGGCGGTGGTCCGGCCGTACAGCGAGTGGACCGGGACGCGGGTGCGCGGATCGAGCTCGCCGCCGACCGCGGCCATGTACTGCGCGTCGCCCCGGACGCCGTGCTCCGGACCGAAGAGCGCCGCCAGGCGGACGCCCGGGGCGGCGTTCAGGAGGTCGGCCGCGTGCGCCAGCCGGGCGTCCACCGCGGTGGGGTTGCACACCAGCCCGACCGCCTTCCCGCGCAGGGGGCGGAAGCCGCCGGCCGCGAGGACGTCGAGCCCGCTCCGCACCAGGCCGGCCGCCGCGCTAGCGGGGCGGCCGGAGCCTGAACGAGAACGAGTAGCGGCCCGGCTTGTTCGGCGGGTAGGCGGCATCGTGCAGGTTCCAGTAGGCGCAGGCGCGCACGTCGGGGTCGTGCACCGAGTCCTCGAGCACCTCCACGATCGTCGCCGCGCCCGCCGCGTCCACGGTGGTGCGGAGCTTGATCGCCCCGGACAGCGCCGAGAGCTCGGCCAGCCGCGCGCGGTACGTCTTCTCGATGAGCGCGCCCACGGTCTTCTGGATCGCGCCGGCGTCGCCGCTCGACACGCGCTGCACGTTGAGGCGCGCCTGCAGCGCCGCGAGGTCCTCGCGGCCCGGGTCGCCGGCGGCGCGGAGCGACTCGATGGCCTCCTGCGGCTGCCCCCTGCTCGCCTGGATCCGCCCCAGCTGCAGGTTCGCGCCCGCGTCCTTGGGATCGCGTGCCAGCGCGCGCCGGAGCGCCCCCTCGGCGCCCGCCATGTCGCCCGCTGCCAGGCGGATCTCGGCGATGCGCCGCCACTCCGCCGCGCTCGGGTCGATCTGGGTGAGCCGCTCCAGGGCCCGGCCCTCCGCCTTCTCGTCGTGGGCGGCGCGCGCCGCCTCGGCGAGCGCGACCAGCGACTCGGCGTCCTCCTTGATGGACACGGCGGCCTGCCACGCCTCGAGCGCACCGCCCGCGTCCTTCTTCTCCGTGTAGATCTTCGCCAGCTGGATCCGGACCGCGCGGTCGCGGGGGCTCGCGTCGGCGGCCGCCGCCCAGTGCTCGGCGGCCTTCTGGAGGTCGCCGGCCTCGGCGGCCAGCTCGGCCGAGAGGACCAGGGCGCGGAAGTTCCCGGGCGCCCCCTGCAGCGCCGCCGCGGCCTCGGCGCGGGCGCCCGCCGCGTCGCCTGCGTGCCGGAGCACCGCCGCCATCCCCGCGTGCGCGTCCGGGTTCTCGGGATCGATCGCGAGCACGGCGCGGTACCCGAGCGCCGCCGCGTCCCACCGCTCGCGCCGGTCGTCGGCCCGGGCCCGGACCAGCACGGCGATCCAGTTGTCCGGCTCCTGGTCGATGGCGGCCGCCGCCGTCCGATCCACCTGGTCGAGGGTGCCCCACTTGAGGTAGATGGCCTCCAGCCCGATCCAGGGGAGGGCCGCGTCAGGGTATTCCGAGGCGAGCGCCCGCATCGCCGCCCACGCGTCCTGCCCCGACCCCTGGGCGTAGACGGCGAGGTACCGCGCCACGACGGCCTTCGGGTGCGCGGCCGCCTCCGCGCTCCACCGCTGCCGCTGCGAGACCGTGCTCCCCTTGAGCTCGGCCGCGTCCACGTCGGCCATCGCGCGGCTCACCGGGATGAGGTCCTTGCGCGGCTTGGCCTCGCGCGGCGCCCGGGACGGCGGCGGCATGCAGCCGGGCAGCAGGGCCAGGGAGAGCGCGAGCGTGGCAGCGAGCTTCATTCGGAGGACCCCTCTGGGACGGTCCTCCCTTTTACCGCGGTTCCCGGGGCGGCGCCTACGGCGCCGCGCAGAGCCCGGCCGCGCATTGCGCGTAGCCGAGCGCGGCCGGGCAGTCGGCGTCGGTGCCGCACGGCGCGGTGCAGGTTCCCGCCGACGCCTCGCTCCCGCCCACGCACCGCCCGCCGGCGAGGTGCTCGCGGCAGCCCTCGCCCTCCGTGCAGCTTGCTCCGAACGTCGCGGCCCAGGCGTAGCAGCCCTCGGGCGGCTTGCAGAAGCCGTCCGTCCCGCAGGAGAAGCCGGAGGGGCAATCCGTGCCGGCAGCGCAACCCGACACCGTGCAATAGTGGATCGTCGCGCCGGACTGCGTCGTGACCGACCGGCAGACGGCGGCGAGGGAAGGGTTTGTCGCCGTGCCGGAACCGGCGTAGACCCCGCAGTCGGAGTCGCCGCTGCACGTCGCGCACGCCTGGAAGGTCCCGCCACCGGGCGTGGCGACGCAGCTGTGCGTGGGCAGATCGCACGTGCTGCCCGGGGCGGTACAGTCGTCGTCCGAGAGGCACTGGTAGCAGAAGCCGTCCGTCGGATTGCACCTGGGCAGCTGAACGGGACAGCTCGTGGACGCGCAGCCGGGTTCCCGCTCGCCGTCGTCCACGTCGAGCGCGACCTCGGGAGCGAGCGTCGTACCGGCGCCTACCACGATGCTGCGGACGCCCGGCCTGAACCCGGGCATCACCGCCGCCAGGTCGAAGCTCCCCTGCGGCACGGGCCAGAGCAGCGCGAACGCCGCGGTCGAGCCGACGTCCACGTGATCGGTCTCGCGCAGCGTGAACTGCGGGTCCTTCACGGTCGCTCCGCAGGCGACCTGGACCGACGCCACCACCAGGGACGAGCGCGGCATCCTGAGGGTGTCGTCGACGGCCGCCGCGTCGCCGAACCGCTCCGGGACGGTGGTGAGATCGGCGCCCCGGACGTCCACCGGCACGATCTCGGAGCGCTGCGCGCCGTCGAAGAGCACGAGCGCCCCGCTGCCCGCGGGCACGGTCAGCGCGTAGCTCCCGTCCGCGGCGACCGCGGTCCTCAGCTCGGGGTGACCGAGCGGGTACACGTACGCGGTGGGCGTGCACGGAAGGCTGAGATCCGCCTGGAAGCAGTCGACGGGCACGGTCCGCGCGCCGGTGAGCTTCCCCTGGACGAGCCCGTGCCCGAGGTCGGGGACCTCGAGCGCGCCGCAGCCGGCGGCGCCGACGGAGAGAGCAGCGGCGAGGGGGAGTGCGGCGCGACGGACCATGCCCATCGCTTGGACCCCCCGACCGAGCGTACGGCCACCGCCCATCAGAACCTCCACCCCATGCCGAGCAGGAGCTCCCCGAACCCGCTCGACCGGTTCTGCCCGTTGACCTTCAGGAGCATCCAGTCGAGCTGCAGCTCGGCGGCGAGCTCGATCCCGCGCCACGCAGGGAGCGAGGCCCCCAGGACGACGCCGGGGGTGACGGTGAAGTAGTCCTGGACGCCGGGCGAGAGCGCGAGCCCGTCGTAGCGCCGCTGCAGCCAGACGGCCGAGAGCCGGGGGCCGGCGAGGAGCGCCGCGCCGCGGAGCGCATCGGGCTCGAAGCGCCACGGCAGCGAGATCCCCGCCGTGACCGCCGCGTACCGGTACGGGGCCGCGAACGGGCCCTGGGTCGCCCGGGCCGTGCCGGCCGAGGTGGCGAGGTCGAGGCGCAGCGCCATGTCGCGGGCCGGCCAGCCGCGCAGGGCCGCGACCGCGCCCAGCGCGGGGACCGGCGCGAGCACCTGGGCGCGGCTGCGGGCGTCCAGGAACGAGAGCATGGCGAGCCGCGGACCGACGGTCCAGGCGCCGTCAGCGCGATCGACGAGCCGCTCGACGTCGACCCGCTCCCCGGCGCCCAGCCGGAGCTGCTCGTCCACGATCACGGGACCGCTCCCCTTCGCGACCTGCACCCAGTGCCGTCCCGGCTCGAGCGCCACGCCGCCGGGGAGCTCCGCGAGCGGGTGCCCGTCGATCCGGACCGTGAACCCGTCGAGCCGCGGCGCGTAGCTGTACAGCTCCGGCTTCCCCTTGCGCGCCACCTTGCCGACCAGGACCACCGCGTCCGCGCCCACCTCGCTCGACTCGGCGCTGGGGCGCTGCTCGCCGTGCGTGTACTCGTAGGTCATCCGGCGCGCGTAGTCGTGCGCCTCCGACGCGGTGACGGCGCCGTCGCCGTTCCGGTCGGCGCCGAGCGTGAGCGCCTCGACCAGGAAGTGCGTGTAGATGTCCTGGCCGAGCGCCTCGTCCTCGCGGGCGGTCTCCCCCCAGTCGCTCGCCGCGAGGACGATGGAGGCCCGCGAGACCTCCTCGATGGGCCGGACGAAGAACCCGGCCTTGATGCCCGCCAGCTCGCGCTGCACCCCCTCGGGGAGCAGCGACTTGCCCGTGCCGGAGTGGCAGGTGGCGAGGATGAGCACCTTGCGCCGCGAGCGCAGCCGGTCGAAGTCGGCCTTGAGCTCGTCCATGGAGAGCCCGGTCGCCTGCACGTCGTCCACCCGCGTGTCGCGGGCCACGAGGTAGCGCCGGAGCTGACCGCTCGCGTCACGGGCCAGCGTGCCGTGCGACGACACGTAGACGACGACGGTGTCCCGATCGTCGCGGTCGAGCGCGGCGAGGCGCGCCAGCGCCGCGCGCAGCTCCTCGCGCGTCGGCCCGGAGGCCACCACCTCCACCGCGTCGAAGCCGCCCTTCGTCGGGTCGCGCAGCACGGCCGCGAGCGCCGCGGCGTCGGCTCCGGGGAAGCGCAGCGGCCGCCAGCGCGCGTCGTCGAACTGCTGGATGCCGATGACGAGCGCGACCCGCCGCGGCGCGTGCGCGGCGTCGAGCGCGGCCTGCGGGATCGCGAGCGGGACGAGGCCGCTCTTCGTCCCCGGGCCCCGGTCCGCGGCGGACGGCACCGGAAGGACGGCAGCGCCGGGGACGACGCCGTCGAGCCCCGGCGGGCGCGCCTCGGGGGATGCGGCGCGCACCCCTCCGGCCACGCCGAGCAGCGCGAGCGCCCACAGCCAGTTGGTCGAGGCCGCCATTGGCACTACCGGACGGTCACCTCCACCACGTCGAGGGAAAGGCCGTCGAGCCCTGGCAGCTCCGGGACGAGGCGCCCGGGTGGCGCGAGCACCGCCGCCGCCCGCGCGATCCGCTCCCCGTCGAGCGGCCCTTCCGCGGCGATGGCGACGAATCGCTGCGGCCCGGCGAGCTCGCGGAGCGGGTACGCCGCCGGGGATCCCCCCACCGTCACGCTCGTCCGGCCCGCCCGCAGCCGCTGGCGGAAGAACGGCTCCGGTGCGCCGGCCGCGGAGACGCGGACGAGGGCCACGTCGGCGGAGCGGCCCAGCTCCACCTCGAACTGCAGGCTCGCCGAGGAGTCCACCACCTCCCCGGAGGTTCCCTTCTCGACGCCGGGCCGCGCCGGCAGGCCCTCGATCACGACGAAGCGCAGCCTGAGCGGGACGGCGCGGGCGACCCCCTTCTCCCCGGTCCACCCGCCCCCGGTGGGGTGGATGCGGCTCGCCACCAGCCCGGCGATGCCGGCGACCGCGACCGCGGCGGCGACCGCGAGCACCGGCGCGCGCCGGCGCTGCGGAGGAGGGGTGCGCAGCGCACGCTCGATGCGGGCGAACTCGAGGTCGTGACCGTCGGCGCCGGGCGACAGGGCCGCGAGGGCGCCGTCCACCTGTCCGTCGAGCGCGTCCACCTCACCGCAGGTGGCCAGGAACGCCTCGCAGACCTCGCACTCCCGCTCGAGGTGCCGCGCGATCTCCCGGGCCTCCCCCTCCTCCAGGGTTCCATCGAGCAGGCGGCGGTATGCGCGCGGGCCGAGGTGCGTCGGGATGTGGGTCACGGTACTAGGACCCCTCACCTCGGAGCCTGGCCACCTCGGCGAGGATCCGGCGCTTCACCTTGGCCCGGAACCGCTCGAGGCGCATGGTGATGGCGCTCTTGCCGACGCCCAGGCGCATCGCGATCTCGCGCGCCGAGAGCTGCCCCTCCAGGTAGAAGAGCCGGACCGTCTCCTTCTCGCCCCCGTCCGGCAGCTCGGCGATGACGCGGCGCACGAGCGCCAGCTCCGCCTCGGGGTGGGTCTCCGGCATCGCCGCGGCGTCCTCCGCCAGCGCCTCCACCTCGCGCGCGAGATCGCCGGCGAGCTGCTCCCCGGCGCGCCGCCGGGCGAGCCTCGACAGCGCCCTGTTGCGCGCGATGGTGAGCACCCAGGGACCGAAGCGCGCCGGGTCCTTGAGGCGCGACAGGCTGCGAAAGGCGCGGACGAAGCTCTCCTGCACGACGTCGTCGACGTCGTCCGCGTCGAGCGCCGCGAACGCGCGCGCGACCCGGTGCACGCCAGGGCGGTGCTGGTCGTAGAGCGCCCGGAAGGCTGCGCGCTCCCCGGACAGCGCCCGGGCAACGCAGGAAGCGTCCTCCTCGCCCCGGCTCGAAGGTAACAGGAGGATCTTCGCGGTGACGGGTGGCCGCACGCTCACGCGGTAGAACTATTGCCGAGCCGGGGTGCGCGCCCACCTTCCCGCTGGGTCCGGACCCCGCACGAGGCGCCCTGGACGGATGAGCGAACCCGGTCCTGGGTGGCGGGCAGCCACCCCGGCGGTCCCGCGCGGCCGGTCGGCCTCGCCTTGGCACCTGCCGGCGGACCCTGCTACACGGGAGCGTCGTGCCGCCCGCCTCGCGCTCGCTCCCGGGCCGTCTCGTGCGCCTCGCCGCCCTGGCGGGCGCGCTCAGCCTGGCGGTCGATCTGGCGGCGATCCGGCTGACGCCAGCCGCGCCGCCCTACCTCCTGCTCGCCTACGTGGACGAGGTCTTTCGCGAGATCCTGAGCCCCACCGCCGTCGCGATCGCCGCCTCCTGCGCGAACGGCGCCATGGCGGCCCTGCTGGCGCTGGGGCTGGAGCCGGTCGCCCGGCGGCGCGCCTGGAAGCTGGCCGGCGCGCTCGCCGCGCTCTGGATCGGTTCGGGCGCGCTGTTCCTGCTCGTGTACGTGCGCGCGCCGTGGAGCATCGCGCTCGGGAGCCTCGCCACCTCGTTGCCCCGCGCGGCGCTGGTGGGATGGGCCCTGGACCGGGCGCTGACCCGCGCCGCCACCGGCCGCGCGGTGCATCCGGCGGCGCAGCGCCCTTGAAGCGGCGCCCACCCAGGGGAAGGCACGGCACCTCGCCGGGCCGCGCGCCGGAGCGCGGCGGCCCGCGCTGCAGCGATCATCGGCCGCTGGGGAGCAGCGGGCGCAGGGCCCGCGCCGGGCTCCCCTGCGCCGCCTTCGCGCGCGCCTCGGCCGCTCGGGCCCTGGCGGGCTGGGACGTCCGCCCGTAGAACCGCGCCAGCCGCTCCCATCCCGCCGCGCGCTCTGGAGCGGCCTCCGCCACGGCGGTCAGCTCGGCCTCCGCCTCCGCGAGCCGGCCGTCGCGCTCGAGCAGCTCGGCGAGGGCGAGGCGGGCGGCGGGATCGGCCGGGCGCTGCGCGCGGACGTGGAGCAGCTCCGCGGCCGCCTCCGGGTCCCGGCGGAGCCGCACCAGGATCGTCGCGCGCCGCAGCCGCACGTCGGGATCGTCGCTCAGCTCGAGCGCGCGCCCGTAGGCGGAGGCCGCGCCGTCGTCGTCCTGGGAGAGCTCGAGAAGCTGCGCCCGCGCCAGCGCCGCGCGCGGATCCGGGGATCCCGCCGCCACCCCGGCCAGCGCGTCGCGCGCGAGGGCGAGGTCGCGCCCCTCGGAGACGAGCAGCTCCGCCAGCTCGACGCGCGGCGCCTCCGACGTCGGGTCGGCCGCGATGGCGTCCTCCAGCGCCCGCTGCGCCCGCGCGTCGTCGCCGGCCGCCCGCGCCGCGCGGGCCCGGGCGAGGAGCAGATCGGGGCGGGCGCGCTGCGGCGCCGGGGGAGGGGGAGGCGCGTCTCGCGCCGGGCCGGCGCAGGCGAGCGCGGTGGCCAGGGCGACGGCGATCGGGCGGGCCATGGCGCCGCATCATGCGGCGCGGCCCGGCCGGCGTGCAACCGGTGGCGCTCCGCGGCGCGACGAGGTAGGTAGGCGCGCAACCATGCCCTCCGATCGCAGCCTGGAAGAGCTGGGCTGGCCCGAGGTGCTCGCCGCCCTCGCGGGAAGGTGCCGCCTCCCCGCGGGCCGCGCCCGGGCGCTCCACCTCCCCTTCCTGCCCACCGCGGCGGAGGCGCGCGAGGGGCTGGCGCGGGTCGGGGAGGCGCGCGCTCTCTGCGAGGCCGCGACCGCCCTCCCGCTCGGCGGCGTGGCGGACGTGGCCGGGCACCTGGAGCGCGCCGGGAAGGGCGGGATGCTCGAGCCGCTCGCGCTGCGCGAGTGCGCGGCCCTGATCCGGGCGGCGGTGCGCACCCGCGAGCTGCTGGAGGCGCGCGCGGGCGAGGCGCCGCGCCTCCGGGCGCTCGCCGAGCCGCTCAGCTCGGACGATCGCCTGGCCGCCCGGGTCGAGCGCGCCGTCGAGCCCTCCGGGACCATCTCCGACCGCGCCAGCCCCGAGCTGGCCGCCGCGCGCGAGCGGTCCCGCGGCCTCCACCGCGCCCTCAAGGTCCGGGTCGAGACCCTGCTGGCGGACCCCGACATGCAGCGGCACCTGCGCGACGCCTACTTCACCATCCGCAACGAGCGCTACGTGCTCCCGGTGCTCGCCAGCGCGAGATCCGCCGTGCCCGGGATCGTGCACAACGCCTCGCAGTCGGGCCAGACGCTGTTCGTCGAGCCGGAGGGGCTGGTGGACCTCGGGAACGAGCTCGCCATCGCCAGCGCCACGGCCCAGGAGGAGGAGCAGCGCATCCTGCGCGAGCTGTCGGAGGCGGTGGCGGCGGCGTCCGGCGCGCTGGCGCGCGACCTCGAGGTCCTGGCCGGGCTCGACGTGCTCGAGGCCTCCGCCCGCCTCGCCTCCGACCTCGACGCGCACGCGCCCGAGGTGGCCGGCGAGGCCGGGGGATTCGAGCTGCTCTCGCTCCGTCACCCGCTCCTCGTGCTCCAGGGGAAGAAGGTGGTGGCGAGCCACGTGCGGCTGGTGCCGCCGCAGCGGGCGCTCATCGTCTCCGGGCCGAACGGCGGCGGGAAGACCGTGGCGATCACCGCGGTCGGCCTCTCCGCGCTGCTGCTGCGCGCCGGGCTCCCGGTGCCCGCCGCGGAGGGGTCGCGGCTGCCCTTCTTCCTGGAGGTGCGGGCGGCGGTGGACGAGCGCGGCGATCTCTCCCGCGACCTCTCCACCTTCACGGCCCACCTCACCAGCGTCCGCGAGATGCTGGCCGGTGCGGTGCCGGGGTCGCTGGTGCTGGTGGACGAGATCGCCGCCGACACCGATCCGCGCGAGGGGGCGGCGCTGGCGCACGCCGTGCTCGAGGCCCTGGTCGAGCGCGGCGCGGCCGTGCTCGTCACCACGCACCTCGACGAGGTGAAGGCGCTCGCCCTGGAGGACGGGCGCTTCGCCAACGCCCGGGTCGGGTTCGACGCCGAGCGGCTCCAGCCCACCTACCAGCTCCACCTGGGCGCGCCCGGCAGCTCGTCGGCCATCGAGGTCGCCGGGCGGGTCGGGCTTCCCGCGGCCGTGGTGGAGCGCGCGCGCGCGGCGCTCTCGGGCCGCGGCGCGCTCGGGCAGGCGCTGCAGGCGCTCGAGGCGGAGCGCGCCCGGCTCGAGGGCGAGCGGCGCGCGGCGGAGGCGGCGCGGGCCGAGGCGCGCGCGGCGGAGGAACGGGCGCGGGCGTCGGAGGAGCGCGCCCGGCGCGCGGAGCGCGAGGCGGCGGCGCGCATGGGACAGGCGCTCGCGGAGGAGATCGAGGCGGCGCGCGACGAGGTGGCGGCGGTCCTGGCCGGGCTGCAGGCGCAGCCCACGGTCCGCAAGGCCACCGAGGCCGCGGCCCGGCTCGAGGCCTGGAAGGAGCAGGTGGCGCAGGCGGCGAAGGTCGCCCAGGCGCGCGCCGAGGCCGGGCCCGAGGAGGCTCCCGGGGCCGAGATCGGGCCGGGGACGCGGGTGCGCATCGCCTCACTCGGGCACGAGGGCGAGGTGCTCGAGATCGACGGCGCCGAGGCCCTGGTCCGCGCCGGCGCGCTCAAGGTCCGCCGCCCGGTTGCGGACCTGGTGCCGCTCCGCGGGAAGGCGCGGGCCGGACCGGCGCTGGCGCGGACCCGCGCCGAGCGGCTCGCCGCGGCGGAGGAGGCGCGGCCTGACGCGGTGCGTTCAGCGGAGCGGCGCCTGGACGTCCGGGGCCTTCGCGTCGAGGAGCTGCTCCGCGAGGTGGATCGGTTTCTCGACCGCCTCTATGCCGATGGTGAGGCGGATTGCCTCATCCTCCACGGGCACGGGACGGGTGCGCTCAAGCAGGCGCTCCGGGATCACCTGGGCGCCTCGCCGTATGTCGCGGCCTTTCGCAGCGGAGACCGGCACGAGGGTGGCGACGCCGCAACGGTCGTGACCCTACGTCGTTGAGCAAAACCCGGCAGTTCACTCTCCTGTACCCAAAAAGTTCGAATCCCGACACAAGCAGGTGGGCAATCCTGCGCCCGGCTGTCGATTGTCGTGCTACACATCCGGGCCGTCCAGCCAGACGACGGAGACGCTGGACGCTCGCGCTTATCGCTCTTGGAGGAGCTTGCATGCACGCTCGTCGGATCCTCGCATCGCTCGTCACAGCCCTCGTTCCCCTTCTGGCGATCGCCCAGACGGCGCCGCCCGCCCAGCCCGCGGAGTCGCCGGCGGCGGCGCCCGCCCCTGTCGCCGCGCCCACGCCGCCGGCCGCGGAGCCGGCGAAGCCCATCGAGGTCAAGGTGGGCGAGGTGAAGTTCAGCCCGTACGGCCAGATCGTATTCGCCGGGTTCTTCAACGACACGAAGATGGTCTCCCAGGAGTACGGCGGCTACGCGGCCGGCGGCTCCGGCAACGTGATCTTCGGCGCCCGGCAGTCGCGCTTCGGCGTCCGGATCGACCTGCCGGAGGCCCTCGGTGCCCAGCTCAAGGGCGTCATCGAGGGTGACTTCTACGGCGGCTTCCCCGTGACCAGCGCGACCGCGCCCAACAACAGCGCCTGGTACCAGCCGGTCCCGCGCCTCCGCCTCGCCTGGGGCACCGCGGTCTGGAAGTTCGACTCGGGGACCTTCGGCTTCGGGTTCGGCCAGGAGTACGGCCTGGCCGCGCCGCTCTTCGCGGTTTCGTCCGCCTACGTCGCGAACCCGCTGTTCCAGTTCGCCGGCAACCTGAACCGCCGCTCGCCCCAGCTCCGGCTGTTCGGCGACGTCAACGCGGGCGGCCTCGGCGTCAACTGGGCGGCTGCGGTGCTGTCGCCGGTGGACCAGCCGATCTTGAATCCCCCGTCGAGCGTCAGCGTGGCCACCGGCACGGACAACGGCACGGGCAACCAGAGCCGCATGCCGGACGTCGAGGCCCGCGTGGGCGTCGGCTACAAGGCGGGCGGCAAGACCGTGGCCGAGGTGGGCGTCAGCGCGGCCTTCGGCAAGGAGCGGATGTTCAGCACGACGACGCTGGACGTCAACAAGAAGATCTGGGCCCTCGACGCGCTGGTCAACGCTCCATTCGGCTTCTCGCTGCGCGGCGAGCTGTTCACCGGCCAGGACCTCGACAGCTGGCGCGGCAACTTCGACGGCGCCGGCGTGGTGCTGGTGCCCAATCCCGCCGACACCCACAATGCCAGCGACGCGCGCGCGATCCGTGAGCAGGGCGGCTGGGCGCAGGCCGTCTGGGCGCCGGTGCCGCTCGTGCAGCTCACGTTCGGCGGCGGCTTCGACAACCCGAACGACGCCGACCTCGCCAAGCCGACCTCGGACAAGACCCGGAACACGATGGTCGCCGGCGGCCTCATCCTGAATCCGTCGAAGAACTGGCGCGCGGGCGTGGAGTGGGTCCACGTCATGACCAAGTACGGCCACTCGTCGACGATCGGCAACCAGATCGCGCTCTCCTCGGCCTTCGTGTTCTAGACGCCTCGCACGCCGAGCGAATCCTGAAGGGGGCGCCCGCGGAGACGGCTCCGCGGGCGCCCTTTTTCGTCAATAATGGGTCGCTTCCGGACTAGAGTGTCGTCGCTCCGGTTCACCCGAGGAGGACCCATGTCCAAGCACTCGCTGCTGACGCTCGCCGCCGCGGCCGTGCTGGCGGCCCCCGCCGCCACGCCTGCCCAGGTGAAGATCGGCTTCGTCAACTCCATCACCGGCCCCGAGGCGCCCATCGGCGAGGCGCTCACCAACGGCGTCGACCTCGCCATGGACGACCTGAAGAAGAAGGGCGTCCAGATCCAGCTCATCCGCCAGGACGACACCGGCAAGCCGCAGGTCGGGATGAGCGCGATCGAGCAGCTCGCCACCGGCGACGAGGTCGCGGCGGTGGTCGGCCCCTACTCCTCCGCCGTCGCCAACGCGATGGCGAAGCAGGCCCAGTCGTACAAGGTGCCGCTCCTCATCCCGGTGGCGTCGAAGGAGGACATCACCAGGCAGGGGTACACCTGGGTCTTCCGCCTCAACGCCCCCGCTCACGAGTACTCGAAGCAGCTCATCGACGCCTCCATG